>PLIR01000538.1 GCA_003139415.1 Myxococcales bacterium
CGTGGTGGCCACGCAGGTGCTCCGTGAAGAAGTGCTCGTAGAAGACCGTCGCCAGAGCCAGGCGCCCGAGGTTCTGCCACCGGCGGCGCGGGCGGTGAATCAGCTCGTGGGCCACGACGATCCCCGAGTACCCCGAGCTTGAGCCGACCGCGATCATCGCCGCGACGGTGTCGAACGAGAAGAAGACGTGGATGTGACTCGCCATGCGCGCCAGCAAGACGACGTTGGCGAGCTGCACGACCACGAGCACGACGAGCAGTGCGTCGAACGGCCAGGCCGGGATGTCCGGCTCGGGCTGCCGCGCCTCGTCGCCGCTGCGACGGTCGATAAACACGGAGCCGAACACGGGGACGAGGAAGGGAATGGCCATCCACGCCCGGTGAGGCCCCGTCAGGACGAAGGCCAGCGCCTTCAACGGAAAGAGCAGCGCGAGCAAGTGCGGGGCGAAGAGGCGGGCGGCATGCGACCGCCACACCCAGGCCCACTGCGATAAACCCATTCGTTCGACAAACTACGTATGGCTGCCGGGGCGAAACGTCGACAGGATCGCCGCCAAGCGTACGAGACGCCGGCCTCGTGTACCGATTGATGGCTCGGTCCGCGCCGGGTTTCCACACGCCACTCGGTAAAAAAAAGGGGAGTGTCCTCGATGAACAACAAAGGTATCGCTCTATCGTTTGCAACAGCGGCGGTCCTGACGGCTACGGCCGCCACGGCCGCCACCACGACGAACTCGGGAACCGGGGGCTTCGAATTGCCAAGCCAGACTTGCCTGATCCCGGCGGCCACTCCCGTCGTGGGCACTCAGCTCCAGGTCGGCGCTTGCTCCTCGGCTTCCGCCACGCAGTTCGCGCTGGCGCCGAGCGACAACGGATCGATGACCCCTACGGCCCAGGGCCCGATCGTCGCGAACAGTCTGTGCTTGGACGCGGCCAGCGGCACGCCGGAGTTCAACAACTGCAATCTAAACCCGTCGCAGGAGTGGACGTGGCTACCCGCCACCAGTTTGCTCAAGTCGGTGTCTACCGGAAAGTGCGTGAACGCCACCGGCTTCACCGCGGGATCCACCGTGTCGCTGGCCAGCTGCGAGGCGGGGCTCGATTTCCAATCGTACACGCCCATCAACTTCAACATGATGTTCGTGAGCGGGATCGTGTCATCCTCGACCGAGTTTGGTCCCCACGCGGCGTACCTGCCCCCCGAACTTCCGCCGAGCGCCGTTGCCGATTCGACGGTTGCTCTCTCCGTTGCGCAGACGGTGGAAGGGGCGGCCAAGGCGGCTGCGGGCGGAGGGACGCTGTCGTTCTCCGGCAACGTCGACGACATCCAGTGCCTCGACATCCTTTTGGACCTCGAGACGCTCGCCAACGACCAGGTAGACGACTTTCAGTGCAACGCGACGAACGCGCAGTGGCTTCACTTCACCACGGGCCTGCAACTGGAGTCCGAATCGGGCACGTGCCTCACCGCGACCGGCGGGTCGGTGGGCGCGGCCGTGAACATCGAGGGTTGCAACGGATCGGCAGGGCAGCAATGGCTTTACGCGGGCGGCCACCTGGCGTCTGCCCTCGACACAGGCGAGTTCGAGGCCACCTACTGCCTCGACGTGCAAGGGGGGAGCGGCACGCCGCTGACACCGGTGATTCTGAACAACTGCGGGTACGAAGACTGGCCCTTGGGGCAGTATTGGTGGGGAAACCTCATTTGGCCGGGCAACGGAAAGCTCACGTTCACGGCTCAAAGCGGGGTCATCTACGCCAGCAACCCTGTCGCCGCTCAGGGAGCGATGACGGTGACGATCGACAACTCCGGGAACATCACGCTCACTGGATACGCGCAAGACACGGGAGCGTTCGACTACAACTACATTGATACGGTCATTTTGATGGGCACGGTGGACCCCAGCGGCAACCATCCGTCGCTGTCGGCCAGCGGTACCGTCAACGGGTCGCTCGACATATTCCGGAGCTCGGCCACCTCGACCTTCACCGTGACGGCCAACGACCCCGCGATCGCGCAGAACTGGTACGCCACGACGCATGGCGCCGTCACCTTCAACGAGTACTTCTCGACCAGCGCCCTCAGCATCACGGAGAACCTCCTCGAGATCATCCCTGACATTCCGATCGACATCCTTACGGCCGGTGGCGCCACGTCCGCGGCGGAGGCGAGTTGCACCCAAGCAGGCGGCGGCGTCGCCGTGGGCGACGGTTATGAGTGCAACACGAGCGCCGGCCCCGAGTGATGCACGAGGTTCGCGCGCGCGGATAGTCGAAAAGCGGGCAGGCGGCGGGCGCGCTACGCTGGCGCGCCCCGCCGACGTGTCCGGCGCCAAACGGCAGGCGCCACTCGGTGAACGTGACGTTGCCCCCGCTCGCCGCCGTGTTCTTGAAGCCGATGGTTGAGGGGAAGGATCAAATACCGACTTGCGCTGCGCCGTCCACCGCGCCGCGCAGCGCCTCGAGGGAACGCAGGCCCAGCTTCAGGCGTGCGCGCGCCAGGTGGCTGGCGACGGTGGATATCGTCAAGCCGAGCTCGTAAGCGATCACCTTGTTCGCGTGCCCGAGAGCGACGTAAGCCACAACTTGCCGCTCTCTCAGCGTGAGACCCCGGATGTCGGGCGCGTCCGGATCGTTGCGGTGCGCCAGAATGAACCGGCGACCGTCGGAGTCCACGTGATCGACGAGGGACCACCGGCCTTCGACGAGACCCTCCCAGACGGCGAGGGCCTCGTCGGAGTCTTCCCGTCGGAGCGGTCCCCTCGCGCGCTCCAGGCCGAGCGCGGCTCTGCTGAGGGCGGCGCGAACGAGGGCGCCCTGAGCGGCGGCTTCGGCGTGTTCGATCCGGCCATCCGGGCGCAGCACGGCTTCTGGATTGAGGACCGGCGCGCTTGCGGAGGGCTCGGCGAGCTTGCGATGGATGCGCATCCCGGCGGCCACGTGGGCCGCGATCAACCTCCACCGGTGGGTTTCACGGGGCGACCAGCGACGCCGCACAGGCCCCGCCGCGACGAACATGCACCCGACGTGGCTCGGGTCCGTCGCGTTCACGAATTGGAGTTCCCCCAGGCCGGCCCGCCCGACGACATCTCGGAAGTATCCGAAAAACTCGCCCATGCCCGGCGGCGGCCGATCATGGACGGACGCCGAGGGGACTTCGCGATACAGGCGAACCATCGAGCACGGCGGCCCCAGCTCCGGCACCTGGAAAAGAGATCCGAGGAACGTTTCGTCCACGCCGGGCGCAGCCAGCTGGCGGATGGCGACGAAATCGCTCTTCGTCGCGTCGTAAGTGACGGCGATGACGCCGCGCGCTCCGTCGTTCATGACGGCCCCGGCCGCTTCCGCAATGCGGCCCACCCAGGTTGCCTCGTCCGCGGCGGGCGAATAAGCGGCCTCGAGAATGCGAACCGGATCCTTCATGAACTCCCCGATCGAGGGCAGCGCGAAAGGGGCCGCACCCGAGCCATGTGCTTGAGCTCGAAATCAACGCTTCAGAACCGCCGAGGACTCTCTCATCGAGCCCGCGCGCTGGCAAGACGAACAAGACGAAGAAGAGAGTGTCGGATCGCGCGAGGCGGAGCGACCCGAAGAATTTGAAGCTTGTTCCGGCCGAAATGTCCGTGTAGCAAGTCCCTACTCACGCAGAACTTGTTCGAGGTCTCGCCATGAAACGTCCTCGCGGCGGAGATGTGAAGGCCACCGGCTCGATCGACGCGCCGCGGGGACTCGTGGTTCAGCGATTCGCTCTTGGGCGCGACGAGTTCGCGCTGCTCGCCTTTCCCCTCGGGGGTGGAGCGGCGGCCGACCGGGCCGCTGGGGCTCTCACCCAGGCGGAGCGGGCGGTGATGTCCCTGGCGCT
>PLIR01000158.1 GCA_003139415.1 Myxococcales bacterium
CCGAGTGCGGCGACGTGCAGTGCGTGTCGCAGATCTGCGAGGATGCGGCGGTCAAGGCATGCGGGGATCTCCCCGGTTGCATGCTCGACGAGACGGCCGCGGGCGACAGCGAGTAGGCCGTCGCATCTCCGGCTCTCTCCCGCGCACGCGCAAGCTTGAAGCGAGCGCGGTACGCGTGGTCTCCTTTGGGGGCCGGCAAGCGTGGCTGGCGAGGAGGCTCTCCACCATGAGTGCGGCTGCCCACAAGATCCCGATAGTGACGACCTTCGACGCGCCGCCGGGTACCGAAATCGAACGAGTGATCGGACCATGCTGGGGGATCACCGTGCGGTCACGCAGCATCGTGGGCACGGCGTGCGCAGGGTGCCAGCAGATCTTCGGCGGCGAGATCTCCGCGCTGACGCGGCTCGCCGACGAATCCCGCAACGAGGCCATGGCGCGGCTCGAGTCCCACGCCATCGCCGTCGGCGCCAACGCGGTGCTCGGGATGCGCTTCGATTCCGGCGAACTCATGCAGAATACCAACGAGATCGTCGCCTACGGCACCGCCGTGAAGCTCCGCGCCAGGGCACAATGACGTCGACAGTCGACCGCGCCGTCGCACAGCGGATCGATCGCCTTGCCCGTCGGGCGCACAGGTTTCACCAGTTCGCACACCACCCCCTCTGCGGCGAGTACAAGGACGAGTTGCTGCGCCTTGGCCGGCGGACGCGCGTCTGCCGGGGCTGCGCGCTGACGGTCGCAGGGGGCGTGACAGGCTTGGCCATTGGCTGCTGGGTGCAACCCCCGCCGCTGTTCGCGCTCGCTGTGGTGCTCGTCGCGGCGTCGGTCTTCGCGGCGAGCCTGCGACGTCGCGCGCCGAAGAGCGTGAGTCGACTGCTGCCGGCGCTGGCGCTCGGCTTCGCGCTCGGGGGTGGATCCATCGCGGCCGGTCTGGTGGTGGTCACCGGCGCCCTGTTCGCAGGAGCCTACCGGCGCCGCGGACCGGACCGCACTCCTTGCTCGACATGTCCAGAGCGCCTCGGCGAGGCGCCATGCCGAGGATGGAAAGAGATCGTGACCGCCGAGCGCGCGTTTCGTCGACTGTCGGGACGCTGGCTGACCGCCACGGCCAGCGCGAGCACTATGCAGCGTGGCTAGGCAGGTCGGGGCATTTCGCGAGCGGTAAGCTCTGGACAGTGTCGAAGATGCGCCTCGTGCGCACGCTCGACGAGGGGTTCGTCGCGGACGATCCGGAGTACGAACCGAACGACTCCGCGATTGCCCGCATGCACTGCCGCGTTTGAGCGATCGCCCGCGCCACCGGAAAGCGTGACGCGCGGATCACGCTCTGGCACACGTTGGCCCGTCTCGGTTTCCGCGATTCGCGACGGAGCGATCAACAAGAGCGCGGCGACGCAGTACCTGTCTGCGTTTGCGCAGGCGTTCGCCGGCAGGGTTTCAGGTGACGGCTGCAACTGCGCCTGCGAAAGCGGTGCGATCTGCCGGAGCGGCAAATGCCAGGCAGCCTATTGCGGACCGCCTTCCACCGACACGCTGGCTGCGTGCGCGCTCCTCAGTCGCAGGTGCCCGCGAGAAGCGTGACGTAATAGTCGCACTCGGAGTTGTCGTCGCTGGAGACGGAACTTTCGCACTCGGTTTCTAGCGACGGCTCCACAGCCCCGACAAGCGTGCAACCATTGCACGCCGTCAGGGTCGCGCACGCGTCGCCGGCATCTCCCCCGCTGCTCGCCCCCGGTCTCGAAGAGCCGCTGCTGCTGCTACTGCTCGTCGATGCGTCGAACGGGAACGAGAAACCGCTGGAACTGCCGCTGGAGCTCAGGCTGCCGCTGGAGCTCGAGCCGCTGCCGGTGACCGTTGCGTCGAGGAAGGGGAAGGACGGGAGACCGCTGGACCCGCCGTTGGAGCTCGAACCGCTCGATCCGCTGCCGCTGCTGCTGGCACCCGGTGTGGAGGCGTCTCCCTCGCCGCCGTCCTCGATGGCCGGCACATCGGGGAATGCGACGAGGGCGGAGCACGCCGAGGCGGCTAGCGGCGCGACGATCGTCAGAAGCATGACCGAGCGCTTCATGGCGTCAGAACTCCTCCCGCATGGACAGCCCACCACCCCCGGGGCCCACGAGCGGAACGATTAGCATCCCCGTCGTCGCGGACCCTTCGGTCGCGTGGGGTGCCGTAAAGAATAGGATCGCGCCTACGACGAGCAACGCGCCCCCAGCGGCGATTCCAACGGTGGAGACCGTCCCATCGGTGACGCCGTTCGAGCGGTCGCTCAAGGCCTGCGCGCGACCGGCCGCCGTGCACGCGCTCCCGCAGGCGCTCTGCTCCTGACTCTTCTGCGAGAAAGCCATCGCTCCAAAAACGCCGCCGACGGCGAGGCCAGCCACGCCGAGCCCGCCCACCACGAGCCCGACGACCTTCTGAGTTCCAAGGCCCCCGGAGTCCGAGGCAGGGGGAGCAGCAGAGGGCGCTGGGGGCGGAGGCGGAAGGGAAACGGCCACCGCGGCGGGTTGCGCAGCGGGAAGCGTAGCCGTCACCGGAGAGGCACCGCTCGCGGCACCGGCGACGACGGCCTCGTGCCGCCCGGCCTCGCCCTCGCGGACGAGCAACTTCTCATCGATCGGCGCCCTCCCCGCCACCTCGAAGGTGAACACGTGCACGCCGGGGTCCACCTTCAGCGCCGAGCCGTCGAGGTGATCGGCCAGCGGCTGCCCGTCGATGCTCACGCGCACGTCGATGAGGTCAGCGCCCTTTGCGTCCTTCACGTCGAAGACGATGCTCGGCTGAATCCTCTCGAGATCGTCGAGCCGCTTCACGCAGTCGTCGCGCACCATGGCGGGGCACGACGCATCGGAGCAAACGCGAAGCTGCGCCCGCGCAGCGGACAGCTTGCCGTCACGGCGTAGCTCCTGCGCCTTGCCGTTGGCGTCGATGCATTGGTCCTTCGTCACATCGGCCATAGCCGGCGCCGCGACGAACGCGGCCACGAGCAACGACTGCGGGGCCCAACGGAACGGCCCACCCCTCACAGGCACTCCTTCTTGAACAACCGATTGCCGTTGGCGTCGAAGTAATACGGTGGATCGCACTTGGCCGCAGCCGGACTCGCGGCGGGAGGCGCAGGCGTGGGGACTTGCGCCGCCTGCGGAGGTGTCGGGGTCGCTGCCACCGGAGCGCGTGGCGCAGTCGCGGGAATGGCGACCGGCGTCTTCCCTTTCGTCGTCGCCGCAGCCGTCGCTGCTACGGCTGCAGGCTGCGCGACGACCGCGGGCGCGGCCTCGACCGGCTTGGGGTCCGGCGCCTTCGCAGGAGCGACCGGCAAGACGGGGGGCATGGCTTGCGCCGACTCCGACGGCAAAGAACCCGCCGTGATTGCCGGCGGAGCCGCGGCCACCGGAGAATCGTCCGGATGCGCGGGCCGCCGGAGCGCGATCACGGACCCGACGATGGCGATCAGGACGACCGATCCCGCGATGCTGGCCCCCACGATCGTGGTCTTGTTCGACTTCGAGCCCACCGTCGTCCGTCCGACGGGCGGCAATGTTCCCGCGGACGCGCGCGTGGCGTCGACCGGAACGTATTGCTCGGCGGGGGGCGACGCCGGGACCGCGAGCGCGCTCTGCGACAGCCCCGCCGACTGGAGGATCCCCGAGATGCGCTCGACCGACGCCTTGGCTCGCTTGTGCGCAAAGGGCAAAAGGGCCAGCGCCAGCTCTCCGACGTTGCGGAACCGTTGTCGCTTGTCCTTCTCCAGGCACTTGCTGATGATCGCTTCGAGGGCGGGCGGCACGTCCGGCCGGAAGCCTCGAATGAGCGGCGCCGGCTCGCTCGCCACTTTGATGGCAAGCTCCGTCACCGACTCGGCCAGAAAGGCCGGACGCGTGGTCATCAGCTCGAACAGGATGACGCCGAGGGCCCAGATGTCCGTCTGCGAATCGACGTCTTTGGACGAGCGCATCTGCTCGGGCGACATGTAAAGGGGCGAGCCCATGAGGGCGCTCGTCTTCGTCATGCCCATGCCGGGGCCCGTGCCCGAGAGGTCGGTCAGCTTCGAGATGCCGAAGTCGAGGACCTTGATCGAGAGCTGCCCGTCCGAGCGCCGGATGCAAAAGAGGTTCGCGGGCTTCAGGTCCCGATGCACGATCCCAAGCGCGTGGGCATCGGCGACCGCGACGCACGCCTGAAGGACGAACTCCACCGCGACGTCGATGGGCATCGCCCCGCGCTGCTTCAACCACGCCGCGAGGTCCCCGCCCTCGAGGTACTCCATCACCATGTACGGGGCGCCGTTGGGCAGCGTGCCCACGTCGCTTACGCGGGCCACGTGCTCGCTCTTGATCCTCACCGAAGCGCGCGCTTCACGCGCGAACCGCGCGACGGCCTCGGGGTTGCCGAGGGCCTCCGGCAGGAGAAACTTGAGCGCGACCCGCTCGTCGAGCTGCAGGTGATGGGCGGCGACCACGACGCCCATACCGCCCACCCCGAGCACGCGCTCGACGCGGTACTTGCCGGCGAGGATGTCGCCTTCGCGTACTCCGGCTATCGAGTTGGAACCGCCTTGCGTCACGTGCCTGCCCCTCCGTCACCGGGGAAGGGGGGCGCCGACGGCCCAGCCCCGTTTGCCTACACTTGCGGCGAATCGAGGGCCCCGTCAAGGACGACGTTGGGCGGGACTCTTTTTGACGAGGTCCTCACTCCCGCGTCGCCCCGCTGGGAATGGTGATTTGACAGGTCGAGCTCGGGCCATCCGGCATCAGCGTGACGGTGTCGGTCGCTTTGGTGCCGAAATAGGTGTCGGCGACAGTCGGAATGCCGCCATCCAACGCGTCGGACTCGGGCACCCAAACCCACTTCCCAAAGGAAATCTGGTCGACCCGACCCCTCGAACTCAATGTGCAGTTCGCGGCGGACGCCGTCAGGATCGCGTCCTCCCCCGTCCCGAAGGCTGTTGCCTGAAATTGACAGCCATTGCTGGTGCTTCCCGACAAGCCGGAGGCGCCGAACGTCCATGTGATGGTCGGGGCAGGGATAGACTCGCCCGCGCCGCCGTCGCCGCAGGTTACGACCCACGTCCCTGAGAGCGCCCACGTGCCGACCCATTCCGCAGCTTCCGCGGCGGTCGTACCGGCGTCACTCGCGCTGCTCCCCGCACCGCTGCTGCCCGTGCTGCCGCCGCTTCCACCACTCGCGCCGCTGCTGCCCGCGCCGCTCGTCCCGCCTGTCCCACTCGACGAGCCACTGCTGCCACTGGCGCCGCTCGACGAGCCACCCCCGCTGCTTCCGCTTCCCCCGTCGTCGGCTCCGGTGATGTCCGTGACGCCGAGGAGGGACGTGCAGGCAGCTGCCCCGAAGAGCGACGCCACGACCACGCCAAGCTGGGCGAGCCGGATTCTTCGATGCTGGGGCCCCATCGCGTTTGTCGCTTTCACTTCAAAACGCTCCGCTCATCGAAAGGCCGCCAAAGCTCGACCCCACACTCGGGGTCAGGACGAAGCCGGTCGTTGGGCTCGCGCTATGGCCTCCGGTGAGAACCAGCACCACGCCCGCCGCGACGAGCGCGCCCCCGGCAACGAATCCGACGGTCGAAATCGTGCCGTCCGTCACGGCCGTGCCGTGATACGCGGTCCCGCTCGAGACGTTGGTGCACTGGCTCACGCTCCCGCCACACGCGGTCTTGGCGTTGTTCCAGGCCGAGCTGGCCATGAGGCCGAAGGCCGTCCCGAGGCCGAGACCGACTAGACCGACGCCCCCCATTGAGAGCCCGATCACGCGCTGGGTGCCCAGTCCAGATGACTCGGGAGGCGCCGCCGGCGGCGCCGGTGCAACGGCGACAGGCTCCGAAGACGGCGGCGGCGCAGGGGGAGCAGGCTGGCTCACGGGGGCCGCGGGGCTCACGGGCGTCACGGGCACGGGCGGTGGGGTTGTCTCTGCATTGCCCATCACGACATGCTCGCGGCGACCCGCCTCTCCCTCCCGGATGAGCAGTCGCTCGGTGACCGGCGGCTTGCCTGCCACCTCGATCACGAACACATGCGCCCCCGGGTCCACGTTCACCGGCTTGCCGTCCAAGTGGTCCAGGAGCGGTTGACCGTCGACCCGCACCCGGACGTCGATCAGATCGGCGCCCGCGGCGTCCTTCACGTCGAAGACGAGGCTCGGCTGCGCCTTCTCCAGCTCGTCGAGGCGGCGCGCGCAGTCGTCTCGAACCATCGCCGGACATGCAGGGTTGGCGCACTGCCGCAGTTGCTCCGACGCAGCCGACAGCCTCTCGGCGCGCCGGAGCTCTTGCGCCTTGCCATTGGCGTCGATGCACTGCTCCTTCGTCATATCGGCCCAGGCCGAAGACGACGCGCACGCGACCACGGCGGCGATGGACATGGCGCAACGGAAGCGACGTCGTGGTGCGCTCACAGGCACTCCTTCTGAAATGCGGTTGCCGCAACGATACACGCGATCGCGCCCCGCGCCGAAGTCGTGCCGTGGGGCCCGCGAGCCAGAGCGTTGTCGCGACGGCGCGAACATGCGACGTTTTAATGATCCATGAGAGCGACCGTGACGTGCGCGGGCGACGGAGGCGTGTGAGCGGCACACGTCTGCGGGGCCTGTTCGTGCTCGTGGCGCTGACGGGCTGCGGACGGATCGGCTACGCCTTGCTCGACGAGGCCGATGGCGTAGACGGCGGTGGCAAGGGCCTCGACGCGACTGTGAAGGCTCCG
>PLIR01000257.1 GCA_003139415.1 Myxococcales bacterium
GGCGCCGACATCGACGGCGACGAGCACGCGGCGGGCGACGACGCCTTCTGGCTGCGCACCTACCTGTCGGAGCCGGGCGCCCGCGCGCAGTGGGTCGAAGACCACCTCGTCGGGCCCTGGTTTCCCACGGTCGAAGTGGACAAGAAGGTCGACTTCCACGGCGACCTGCCGCGCGGCGGCGCGACGGTGGGCTGGCGTGCGAAGTCGGCGGGCCTCGCGCGCCACGAGGGCGGCGAGCTGGTCGTACCGCTCTCGCCATCGCAGACGATCGCCTCGCAGATCGCGCCCCTCGTCAAGCGCACGCTGCCCGTGTGGCTTCCGCCGAACGTCGCCCCTCGCAGCGAGTCGCGGACGATCCGCGTCGTGGCGCCGCAGGGATACTCCTTCGAGGCGCTGGCCCCGGGTGGAGACGAGAACGGCGGCGCGTTCGGGCGCGCCCACATCGATATCGCCAGAGACGCGCACGACGCGCACGCCGTCGTCGTCCGGCGGACGGTCGTGTTCGATCGCAACCGGATCGGCGTCGACGAGTATCCGGCGTGGCGCGCGTGGGTGCAGCGCGTCGACGCGCTGATGCACAAGAGCCTGCGTCTCGTCCCGGGGGACGCGGTCGCGCGGGGTCCGCGATGAGGGAGCGCCGACTCTTCGGTCCGTTCGCTGCGATGGCGGCGCTCGCCGCGTGCGGCGGTCCGCCCGCGGCTTCGCCAAGCGCCTCGCGGGTCCCCCTCGCGCAGGCGTTCGCGGCGGCGTTTCATACCGATGCCGTCGGAGATCCCGGCGACGCCATCCGCGCGCACCTCGACGTCGTGCGCTCCGCAGCAGCCGCCGAGGGAGACCCCTGGCAGTTCGCAGCCCTGCAGGCGTCGCTCGGAGCGCTCGCCACGGGGACGATGCCGTCGCTCGGCGACGCGGCGGACGATGCACCCCTCGCGAGCCGCACCTCGTCCGAGCGGGCCATCGTCGACGGGCTGAAGCGCGCGCAGGCGTCCGCGCGCGGACCGTTCGCTCGGGGGCTCATCGCCCACGCCCTCGGCGTGCTGGCGGAGCGCGACGGCGACGTGGCCGAGGCGGAGGCCGATCGAACTGCTGGCGGATGCATTCGCGAGGCCCTCGTCGTGG
The DNA here is from genome assembly GCA_003139415.1 of Myxococcales bacterium. Taxonomy (GTDB): domain Bacteria; phylum Myxococcota_A; class Polyangia; order Polyangiales; family Polyangiaceae; genus Palsa-1150. The sequence continues at coordinate 1,120 of PLIR01000257.1, forward strand.
GACCGACGACGTGGGCGTCGGTGACGGGACCCGAAGAGCCGGGGCCCTTCGGGGAGGCCGAGGCTCCCGTGCGCGCGTCGTACCCTACGGGCGACACGTTCGGGACGGCGGCGCACCCGGTCATCGTCGTCGGTGACGGCTGCTCCATCGGTCTCTCCCAGGAGAGCTGGCGACCAGGAGTCCGCGACGTGGTCGTCGACCTCGACGTCCCGCGCGCCGAGACGATCGGCGTGGTCCTGCGAGCGCACGGCGCCGCCACGTTGCGTGTCGGCGGCACCCTGGTGCTGCGGCGACCGTTCGAGCTCGGAAGCGGCGAGGCCGCGCGAGGGGCCCGCGTGGCGGTGACGGCCGGAAAGGTGCGCCTTGTCGCGCGCGTCGGCATGTCCAAGGACGACGACATCGTCGAGGTCGACGCTTTCGCCGACGACGGCGCTCCGCTCCGCGCGGTCGTGCCGGCGATCGGGTCGCAGGCGAGCGGCCGCGCCAGCGCCGTGGTCGCGGTGGGCGCACCGACCCCGCACGGGCAAGAAGAGACGTTGCTCTCGGCGGCGTCGGCGCTCGCCTGCGGGGCGGCCCCGGAAGCCGAACGGATGCTCTGGGGAACGGCCGCCGGCAGCGGGGCCCCGGCTGCGCTCGCGCTCGCGTATGCACGTTCGGTCGAGTCCACGAAGGACCTCTCGCCCGCCATACGCGCCGAGCGCGCGCGGAGCGCCTACGAGCGTGTCCTCGAAGCGTGGCCCGGGAGCTGGGAGGCCACGATCGCGCACGCGGTGCTCGCAGGCGTGCGGCGAGGGCGAGACGAGGCGGGCCTCGAGACGCTGCGCGATCTTCAATCCCTTCGCGCAAAGACCCCCAGCACGACCCCGGTACTCGACGCCTTCGAGGCGCTGGTCAGCGGGCGCGAGCATCTGTACGACCGCGCCGCCGCTGCCCTCGAGCGCGCTCGCCCGGCCCTCGCCGGGAGCGCATTGTGGGCCGACGCCGAAGACGCTTCGCGGTCGCTCGTCGGGGTCGAGCGCCTGTCTGCAGAGTGCGACCCTCATCGGCCCTCCGGACGGGACACCCTGGGCTGTTACGACGCGGCCCGGTCGTCCGGCGACAACGCGCGCGCGGCGGCGGAGCTCGCGCGGCTGCGTGCCCTGCTCGGCGCACCGAGGCGGTTCCTTTCCTTCGAGTTGCGCGACGCCATCCTCGCGGGCGACGCCGCGGCCGCTGCGCGCGCATTTTCGGCCATGGCGCCGGCGGAGCAGACGCTCGCGGACCGGGCGGTCCTGCAGCGAGCGGGCGATGCGCGATCGGACCTTCTGCGCATGGCGATGACGGCGCGCGACGCGCCGGCCGCTCTACCCCCGCTGCTTCGCGCGGTCGGCGACGACCCGGCAGGGAACCTCGACGATACGGCGGAGCGCCTGGCGGCCCAGGACCGGGCGAGCCCGATCTTGCCGAACTCGGCCACCGCCGTCCTGGCGCACACGGAGAAGTACGAGGTCTCGCCAGAGGGGCTCGTGCACTGGCTGCTCTTCGACGTGCGCCGGGTCAGCGGCACGACCGACGTCGAGGAAAACGCCCAGGCGCCGATGCCCGCCGTCTGGGGGCGCGGCGCGGCGCACGCCGTCCGCCGCCGCATCCTGAAGAAGGACGGCCGCATCCTCGAGCCCGACCGCGCGCCCCACGCGTCGCAGGATCACGCCGATCTTTCTCAGCTCGAGCAGGGCGACGCAGTGGAGGCGATCTACGAGGGGTTCGCGCTCCCCTCGGACACGGGCGACATCGGGATCGACACGCCCGATCTCCTTCCGGAGCGCACGGCGGTGCACGACGCCTCGATCGAGCTCCGGCTCCCGGGCACGCTGAAGGGGGCTCTCTGGACCCACGCGTTGCTCGGCCAACCCACCGAGCGGCAGGAGGGCGGGTCGCGGGTCCTGACGTGGCATCTCGCGGAACATCCGGCGCGACGCGTCGAGGACGGCGTTCCCCGGATGGATCGGAACGTGGCCTTGAGCTTCTCGACAGCCCAATGGTCCACCCTGGCGCGCGCCATGCGCGAGACCCTCGCGGCCCTCGACGAGCACGACCCGGAGGTGGCGGCCTGGGCTCACGACGTGGCGCGCACGACAAAGACGCCCGGCGAGGCGGTCGAAGCCATCGTGATCGCCGCCGGCAAGGCGCTGCACGAGGCCGACCCGGGCACGCTGAGCGACTACGGCGGCGGCATCGCTCCGGTGCAGACGCAGAGCGCCCGAACGTTCCTCACGTCGCACGAGGGAAGCCGATCGTGGCTCGTCCTGCGCAGCTTGCGCGAGCTCGGGATCCCGAGCGAAGCCGTCATCGCCGAGAACGACCCGTACAGCGCCGATGCGGCTTTTCCGCCCCACTATGGCCGGTTCGTGCACCCGCTGGTCGTCGCGCACGTGCCGGCCGACGCGAGCCGACCGGCCCGCGACGTGTGGATCGACGCCGACGTCGAGGGACCGCCGCTGCCCGCTGGGCGCATCTCCCCCGAGCTGCGGGGACGCCTGGCGCTTCGGGCGGACGGATCCATCGCGCCTTTGCCCGCGCTCGGGTCGGGCGACGACGAGCGCGACGAGGTGGACATCCGACTCACGCTCGACGCGAGGGGCGACGCGCACGGGACCTTCGCCGTGGTGCTGCGCGGACGCGATGCCCAGCAGCTCTCCGAGGCCCTGCTGCGCATCGTCGGCGCCGAGCGTCAGCGCGCCCTGCGCGACGAGGTCCTCGCGTGGCTGCCGTGGGCAAACGTCGACGACGTCCAGCTCGCGTCGTCCGAGGGCAGCTGGCAGGTGAGCTTGCGCGCGGACGTCGGCGTGAGCGGGTACGCGCAGGCCGAGGGCGCCAAGACCTGGCTTTTGCCGGGCCTCGACACCCTGCACTGGCCCTGGCCCCACGCGCGCGTGTCGAGCCTTTCCGCGTCCTTTGCGTCGCGGGGCGGCCGCGAGAACGCGCTTGCCGTCGGAACCGCCGTGCAATACCACGTGCACCGGCGCGTCTCGCTGCCGACCGGCGCCACCCTCGCTCGGATGCCTGGCCCGGTGGATGTCCGCCAGGGGCTGATGGACGCCTCGCGCAAGATGACGGTGGTGCCGGGGGCGATCGAGGACGACTTCGTTCTCGACGTCGCGACCGGGACGATCGCCGCCGGCGACTACGACGCGTTCGTGCGCGCCGCTCACGCCGCCGACGATGGCTTCCTCTCGAGCGCCCGAATCGAGCATACCGTGACGGGCAACCCCTGAAGCTTGAAGGCCCGCAGGCTTTTCACTACCGTGGCCAGTCTGAGACGATGAGCGGCCATTCCAAGTGGGCGACGATCAAGCACAAGAAGGGCGCCCTCGACGCCAAGCGGGGCAAGCTCTTCACGAAGCTCATCAAGGAGCTCACCGTCGCCGCCCGCATGGGCGGGGGTGACCCGGGCGGAAACCCGCGGCTGCGCAAGGCCATCTCCGACGCCAAGGGCCAGTCGATGCCCAACGACACCATCGCTCGCGCGGTCAAGCGCGGTACGGGTGAAATCGAAGGCGCCGCCTACGAGGAGATCAACTACGAGGGCAGCGGCCCCGCGGGCACGCTCTTTTTCGTCGAAGCGATGACGGACAACCGCAACCGCACCGTCGCCGAGATCCGGAAGATCTTCGAGAAGAACAACGGCGTGCTCGGCGGCGGCGGCACGGCCGGCTGGGCGTTCGACCGCAAGGGCCTGATCCTCGTCGGCAAAGAGACGTCGGAGGACAAGCTGATGGAGATCGGCGTCGGCGCCGGGGCCGAGGACTACGTCGACATCGGCGAGGAGTGGCAGTTGACGACGCCCGCCGACGCCCTGAACGTCGTGCTCGAAGCGCTGGAGAAAGCCGGCATCAAGAGCAAGTCGAGCTCGATCGCGTACCTGCCCAAGAACAAGAAGCCGCTGGCGGGCCGGGATGCCCAGGTGGCCCTCAACCTCGTCGACGCGCTCGACGACCACGACGACGTTCAGAACGTGTACGCCGACTTCGACATTTCCGACGAGGAGCTCGCCAACCTCGAAGGCGCACCGTCGAAGCCATGACGACCGTGCTCGGGCTGGATCCGGGCACACGACACTTCGGCTGGGGGGTCGTCAGGCGGCAGGGCCCTCGCGTCGTGCACGTGGCGCACGGCATCGCGCACTCCGACGAGCGCCTGCCCCTCGCCGAGCGGCTGGTCTCGATCGAGCAGGCCCTCATCGTGGTGCTGCGCGAGCATGCGCCGGACGAAGCGAGCGTCGAGGCGATCTTCTTCGCAAAGGACGCACAGGCCGCGTCCAAGCTGGGGCACGCCCGTGGCGTCGCGCTCTTGGTGTGCGCCCGGGCAGGCGTCGAAGTGCACGAGTATCCGCCCGCGCGCGTGAAGCTCGCCGTGGCCGGCAGCGGGCGAGCCGACAAGTCGCAGGTGGCTCAGATGGTCCGGGTGATCCTGGGAATGGCCGACACGCCCACGGCCGACGCCGCCGACGCGCTCGCCGTGGCGTTGACCCATGTCCAGCGCATCCGCTTGCCACCGCAGCTGGTCGCCGCGAGCAAAGCCAGTCGACGCCGGTGAGAGGGTCGCTCGCCGCTCGACGTGGCGACACGGGCGACAAAGAAGCTACGCTGTGCGGGCAACGGAGACCGAGCCCCGATGAGCCGCCGAGTCCAACGCTTTTCCCTCTCGTTCGTGGTCGCCGCCGCGCTGGTGCTGCCGTCGGCGTCGTTGCGAGCAGACGTCGCGGCTCCTCCCCCACCCGCTCCCGCGCCCGCCGCTGCGGGGGCGGCGGTCGACCAGGCCGTTCGCGACGTGCAGGCGTTCTACGACAAGTCGAGCACCTTCAAGAGCGAGTTTCAGCAGAAGTTCTGGGTCAAAGCCTATAACCAGGAGAAAAGCTCCCACGGGCGCGTGACGTTCGCCAAGCCGGGAAAGATGGACTGGGTCTACGACGACCCGAAGGACAACCGGGTCGTCTCCGACGGCAGCATCATCAAAGTCTACGAGGCCGCCAACAAGCAGATGTACGAGCAGCCGGTCGACAAGTCGCAGTACCCCGCGGCCCTCTCGTTTCTCACGGGCACCGGCCGGCTCGTCGACTCGTTCGACTTCCAGCTCGTCTCCGGCGACGAGATGAAGTTCCCTGGAGGCTACGTCCTCATCGGCGCACCGAAGCAAGCCTCGGCCGCGTACTCCAAGGTCCTTTTTTACGTCGACGCGGGGACGTCGCAGGTGCGGCGCGTCATCATCATCGACGGCCAGGGGAACCGCAATCGGTTCGATTTCGTGACTCCCCGCGTAAACGATCCGGTGACGCCCGGGCAGTTCACGTTCACGCCGCCGCCGGGGACGTCGATCGTCCGGCCGTGAGCTTGCCTTCGTGAGCCCGGGCGGCGCCGCGATGTGGCCCTGCCCGCACTGCCGCTCGGCGGCGTCCGCGGCGCCGAGCCGTTCGATGCGGTGGATCTGCGCCGTTTGCGGCGGGCCCGTCGTGCCGAGCGAAGAGGGCCATGGGCGAGCCGACGGTGAGCTCGCGCACCTCGTCGCGGCGCAGCGAGCCCGCGCGATGGCCGTGGGCTGGTGGGCGGGGGCCGCGATGACCGGCGCGTCGGCGCTGATGGCCGCCGGCATCGCGCTCCTCTTGTGGCACGCGTCCCACGTCGCCGCCGGCACGATCGCCGCGCTGGGGGCCGCTTTGGCCCTCGTCGCGGCAGCTTGCACCTTTCGCGCGCGGCGATCCGACCAGGACACGACGATACGGCTCGAGGCCGCGTGGGCGTCCGTCGCCGGAGAGTTGCTCCGCGCCCGAGGCGGGGCGATCACGGCGGCGGAGCTCGCGTACGCGCTGAGGACGGACGAAGGGCACGCGGAGGCGCTGCTCGCGAAGCTCTCGGCGGATGGCCGAGCGCGCGTCGCCGTCACCGAGCAGTCCGACCTTTCGTATCGAACGGTCGAACGCGACGACGCGGACCAGGCCCCGTCCGCACCTCGTTCGCGGGTGCCATGAAGCAGCGCCGAGCGCTCACGCACGTCGGCGGCGCGACCGACACTTCGGGAGACCCCGCAATGGCGGCGCGCCTCGCCGAGGCCCTGGACGTCCCGATCCCCGATCGCGCCCCTCCGGGCCTGCGGCCTCCCCCGGCTTCTCACGCCTCCCCTGCTCCCGCCTCCCCGCGAGCGGACGACGGCGCAGACCGTGGGGACGACCCCGACCGCGTGCACGTCCACGGCTTTCACACCTACCCCGCGCGGATGCACCCCCTCACGGCCGCGCGACTCGTACGCGCCGTGAGCGAACCGGGACAGACGGTGCTGGACCCTTTCTGCGGATCGGGCTCGGTCCTGGTGGAGGCGATCCTCGCGGGGCGCCGGGCGCGAGGGACCGATCTCAACCCCCTCGCCGTCCGGATCGCGCGCCTCAAGACGAGCCTCATGGATGCCCCTACGCGCGCCGCGATGGTCACCGAGGCTGCCGTCGTCTCTGCCTCGGCCGACGAGCGACGCCGTCGGCGAGCGGGCGCGACCCGCCGATACCCGCAGGAGGACGTCGAGGCATTCGAGCCCCACGTGCTCCTCGAACTCGATTCACTGCGCGCGGGGATCGCGCAGATCGCCGCGAGCCCCGTCGTCCGCAACGCCCTCGAGATCGTGCTCAGCGCGATCCTGGTGAAGCTGAGCCGCCGATCCTCGGACACCTCAGCGGCGCGGACCCCGCGGCGCCTGGCGGCGGGGTTCGCGGCGCGCCTCTTCGTCCGCAAAGCCGAGGAGCTGGCATCCCGCCTCGCCGACGTGGCGGCGCTCGCCCCGGCGGACGCCGTCCCTGCCACCATCGAGATCGATGACGCTGCCCGTCTGCGGACCGTGGGCGCCAGCACCGTGGACGCCGTCGTCACTTCGCCGCCTTACGTCGCGACGTACGACTACCTCGACCATCACGCGCTGCGAATGCGCTGGCTCGGGCTCGACACGCACGCCTTCTCGGCCGGCGAGATGGGCGCCCGCCGCCGCTACGATCGCCTCGATGTCGACGCGGCGCGCGCGGCTTGGCAGCGCGAGCTCGCGGCCGTCTTGCGATCGATGTCGCGAGTCTGCCGCACCGGCGCTCGCGTCGCCGTCCTCGTCGCCGACTCGGCGGTGGACGGCGTCGCCATCCGCGCCCCGGCCAGCGTCGCGGCCGTCGCGACCGGCGCCGGCTTCGTCGTGGTCGCCCGGGCCTCGCAAGCCCGCCCTCACTTCCACGGCCCGACCGCCGACGCCTTCCGCGACGCGCCCCGCGCCGAGCACGCGATCGTCCTGCGCAAGGCTCCGCGCTAAGAGCGACCGCGCTGCGTAGCAGCGCGCCCGAAGGGCGTCGTTCCATCGGAACGACGGTTGCTCTAGCACTACTCGGTCAGTTNNATCGGAACGACGGTTGCTCTAGCTCGCGCTGACGCGGGACAGGACGAAGGCGGACATGTCATCCGCCAGCGAGCGCCAGTCCGGCTCGTTGAGGATCTCGTGGAACGCCCCCTCTCGCGCGTTCCACGTCTTGTCGCCGCTGCCGACCGCGTCGAAGAAGGCCTTTGCGCTCGAGTATTTCGCCACCCCGTCGGCGGTGCCCATGGCCGCGTACAGCGGCAGCTTGAGCGATGAAGCGCGCGCGAGCGCCTGCGCCTGCGCGGCCGCCGACTCGGTGAACCAGCGCGCGTTGGCGTCCTTGAAGACGAGCGGGTCCGCGTCGTACGCCTTCGCGATGGCTGCGTCGTGGGTCATGTCGGCGCCCTTCAGCCCGCTCGGCAACCCGAGCGTCGGGACGAGACGCGAGACGATCTTTCCTGCGAAGACCTTGGCCGCGGGTACGTCGAGGGCCACGCCGAAGTACGGAGCGCTGAGAACGACGCCGCGCCATGGAGAAGGATCCGCGATGGCCGCCGTCGACGCGACGAGACCGCCGAAGCTGTGGCCGAAGAGAATCTTTGGCGCCCCCGCGACACGCTCTTCTACGAGGTGCGTCAACTCGGCGACGTCGTCGAGGTACTCGGAGAAATGGCGGCAGAATCCCCGCCGCCCCTCGGCGTGGCCGTGGCCGCGTAGATCCACGGTGACCGTGGTGATTCCGCGGCCGGCCCAGGCCTCCGCCACATGGGCGTACCGCGCGCCGTAGTCCGCGTACCCGGGCAGCACGGCGACGACCGCGCGCGGGGCGCCTTCGGCGAACGTCGCGTTGAAGTAAAGCGCGGGCCCGCTCGTCTTTTGCCGGGCGAGAACGCCCTCGTCGCGCCGCACCGCGGTCACTCAGGAGCCCTTGAGCCGCCGGGCCGCCTCGATCACGTGCTCGGCGGTCATACCGAGCTGCTTCATGACCTCCCCGCCGGGCGCCGACATGCCGAACCGGTTGATCCCCAGCTCCACCCCGTCGAGGCCCACGTAAGGCGCCCAGGTCGACGAAACGGTGGCCTCGATGGACAGGCGCCGCCGGCACGCCAGCGGCAGCACTTCGTCGCGGTAGGCCTGGGGTTGACGATCGAACCGCTCGAAGCACGGGATGCTGACGACGCGCGTCGACGGCCCGAGCGTCTCGGCGGCCTTGAGGGCATGCTGCAGCTCGCTGCCTGCGGACATCAAGATGAGGTCGAGGGACGCCGTCTCCTTCTTCGCGACGTAGCCTCCGAGCAGTGCGCCTTCGCGCCGCGTCTTCACCGGGATGTCCTTCAGCAGGGGCACCGCCTGGCGCGTCAACGCGAGCAGCGTCGGCCCGTCGGTGCGCTCGAGGGCGGCCACGAACGCGCCGGCCGTCTCCTCCGGGTCCGCCGGGCGGATCACATCGAGGTTCGGGATGACACGCAGGCCGGGGATCGTCTCGACGGGCTGGTGGGTGGGCCCGTCCTCGCCGACGCCGACGCTGTCGTGCGTGAACACGTAGATGACGGGCAGGTGGCTGAGCGCCGCGAGCCGGATGGCAGGGCGGCAGTAGTCGGCGAAGACGAGGAACGTCGCCCCGCTCGGACGGAAGATCCCCTCGGCTGCGATCCCGTTGAGGATCGAGCACATGCCGTGCTCGCGGATCCCGAACCGGATGTTGCGTCCGGCGCGGTGCCCCGGCTTGAAGTCGTCGTCGCCCGCCTTGAGGTCCCCGATGTAGTTGAGCGTCGAGCCGTAGAGGTCCGCGCTTCCGCCGATGAGGAGCGGCGTGGCCTGCGCCAGCGGCTGCAACACGTCTTGCCCGGCCTTGCGCGTCGCGATCTTCGAGTCCGCGGCAAACTCGGGGATCTTGCCGAAGAGCGCCGCGGTGGCGTCCGTCCGCCGTTGGGTCGTCTCGGCGACCGCGAGGGCCGACGCGCGCGAGTCCGCGAGCAGCTCGGCGAGCTTGGGGTTCTTCGTCCGCCAGGCGTCGAACGTGGTCTTCCAGGCCTGGTAGTCCGCGTCGAGCGTCTTCTCGCGTGCGCGGAAGAACGCGCGCACGTCCTCCGGCACGTAGTAGGGGGCGTCCGGGAGCCCGAGGGCCTTGCGCGCGGCGGCCGCGAACTTGGCCCCCGCCTCGCCGTGCGCCTTTTGCGTGCCGGCGACCTCCGGGATGCCCTTGCCGATGAGCGTCTTGGCGATGATGAGCTGCGGCTTGCCGCTGCCCGCCACCTTGGCGCGCTCGAACGCGGCGAGGAAGGCCTCCATCTCGTGGCCCTCGATCGTCTGCACGTCGAACCCGATGGCCTCGAAGCGCTTGCCCGCATCCTCGCTCTGCGTCTCCTTGGCCAGGGCGTCGAGCGTCACGGCGTTCGAGTCGTAGATGAGGATCAAGTTGTCGAGCTTCTGGTGCCCGGCGAAGGCCACGGCCTCCATCGCCACGCCCTCTTGCATGCACCCGTCACCCGCGAGACAGACGATGTGATGGTCGAAGATCGTGTGCTCGGCGGTGTTGAACCGCGCCTCGGCCATCTTCGCCGAGGTGGCCATCCCGACAGCGTTCGCGACGCCCTGACCGAGCGGACCCGTGGTCGTCTCGATGCCCTCGGGGGCGTGCGTCAGCTCGGGGTGCCCCGGCGTCTTGGAGCCGAGCTGCCGGAAGCGCTTGATCTCGTCCAGCGTCATCTCGCGGTATCCGCTGAGGTGCAGCCACGCGTAGAGGAACATCGACCCGTGCCCCGCCGAGAGGACGAAGCGATCGCGGTTGAGCCATTCCGGGTGGGCCGGGCATTGCCTCAAGGCGTGCCCGAAGAGCACGGCGCCGATCTCGGCGCATCCGAGCGGAAGCCCGAGGTGGCCGCTCTGGCTGGCATGGACGGCGTCGATGGCGAGGCCTCGCGCGACGTTGGCTGCGGTGGCAAGGATCTCGCGGGGAAGCTCGCTCATGGGGGCATGGCTCCTGGCTGGCCGGCCGCGGCGCGCGGGCGGCGGGACGTCGGACCCGTCGATAGCATTCCGGGCTCGCCGCGTCTGCGGCCGACGCTCGAAAGCGTGCTGTTGCCGGCCCCTACGACGCCTGGGCTCCGCCGACTGGCTCGGCCTTACGGCCCGTCCAGTAGAAGAAGAAGAGCCCCTTGTGAAGCTTGGCCCCGGTGCACGGAAGGGTGGCGAGCATGGCCCCGAGACCGGGCCACGCGTCGAGGTACTCGAACATGTAGGGCCACTCTTCTTCGTGCTGCTCGCGAAAGGCGCGAAGGCCCTTGGTGACCGTCAGCCACGGCTTCTGCAGGCCCCAGAACGCGGCCCGAAGCTGCGGCGAATCGTAGTGGTCGATGAGCGCGAGCAGGCCGTTCGGCTTGAGGACGCGCAGCGCCTCGTAAAACGACTTGCGCACGCGTTCCGGGCCGCCAAGGTGGTGGAGCGAGTGCATGCAGATGACGACGTCGAACGTCGCGTCCGGGTACGGGATCGACGCCGCGTCGCCCGCCTTCACCTCGACCCAGGGCTCGCGGGCGAGCGCTTCGTCGGCGGTGACGTCGACGCCGTAGAGGTGCGTGAACCCCTCGGCGCGCAGGATCTGCAGCGCTTCGCCCGCGCCGCACGCGAGGTCGAGGATCCGCGCGTCGCGCGGCAGATCGAAGACCCCGAGGCGGGCGAGCTTTCGCTTGTGCGATGAAGCGCGGCGTGCGACGAGCTCTCGCGCCCTGTACGTATCATGCCACTTCTGCGACTCTTGCCTCACCCGGCGGCTTCCTAGCACAAGGGCGCCCCACCCGCGAGGGGACGGCGCGTCACCGGCGGGCTCGATCTGGAGATTCAATGCCGCTCGTGTCGATGGTCATCCCCACGCTGAAGGAGGAGCTTCGGGCCCCTCTCGAGTCGCTCGGCGCGCACCTGTCGGGGCTTGGCGCGTACTCGTTCGAGATCCTCGTCGTCGACGACAGCGCCGCCGACGTGCGGGCGGCGGGACGCGCGGCGATCCAAGAATCCTCGCTTCCCGCGAACGTCAGCGCGCGCCTCGTCGATGGGCCGCGGTCGGGCAAGGGCGCTGCCGTGCGCATGGGGATCGCGTCGACGCGAGGCGAAGTCGTGTTCCTCCTCGACGTCGATCTGCCCGCGCCGATCGCGCTCGTCGAGGAGTTCCTGCGCCGGATCGATCAGGGTGCCGACGTCGTCATCGCCGAGCGCGTGCTCGACCGTGAGTTCTCGAGCCCGATTCGCTGGGTGGTCTCGCGCGGCCTGCTGTTCATCCAGCGGGCGCTGGTCTTTCACTCGCGCGAGTTCAGCGACACCCAGTGCGGCTTCAAGGCGTTTCGCGGCGATTTGATCCGTTCGATCGCGTCGCGGCAGATCGTCGCCGGCGGGATGTACGACCTCGAGTACCTCTACGCGGCGCACGTCATGGGCAAGCGCATCGAGAAGGTCCGGATCCAGCCCTTGCCCGAGACGCGCGAGTCACGCATCAACGTCTGGAAGTGCCTGCGGCAGGACCCGCTCGACGTGCTCCGTATCAAGGCGAACGGCGTGGTCCGCGGCCGCTACCTGTCCGCGAGCCCGTCGCTTCGCGTCGGAGACGACGTCGCCGGCCGGTGACGGGAGAGGGTCGCCCCCAGGGGCAGCCCGACACCACCCCGGCGCCTTTCGGCCGGCGGATACGGCCGCGTTGACAGCCCCACACGCTTTGTAGAAAGTGCCGCCGATGCAATCGGCGAAACGCGTCGCATCCCAGGCCGAGCCGCGCCGGATCGGCGTTCTTCTCGTGACGGGCGCGCCCGGCTGGCTGGCCGACCGCATGCTGTCGTCCTTCACCGCGTCGCCGTCCTGGAGCGTCGATCGCGTGCGGTGCCTCGTACACCACGCGGTCGATTTCGACCCGGCCTTGTGGGCGCGATCGTTCGGCGTCGAGATCGAGGTCGTCCGCGGCGATCTGCGCGACGCCCGCTCTCTTCGGGCGGCGGTGCAAGGGGTGAACTCCGTCGTCCACGGCGCGGGGATCATCCACGTCGACCGGATCCGCGACTACTACGACGTCAACACGGAGGGGACGCGCGAGCTCACCCTGGCGGCCGCCGAGGCGGGCGTCGAGCGGATGGTGTTTCTCAGCACCAACGCGGCTGGCGGCAAGAGCGACACGGCCACGCACCTGATGCGCGAGGACGAACCGGCCAAGCCCCTCAGCCACTACGGGCGCAGCAAGTGGCTGGGCGAGCTCGCCATGTTCGCGGTGGAGTCGCCGATGGAGCGGGTCGCGCTCCGCCCCTGCATGTTCTACGGCCCGCCCGTACCGCCGCGGCACATCGAGATCTTCAACCGGATCCTGCACGGCCGGATGCCGCTCGTCGGCGGCGGCGAGTTCGCGCGGAGCGTGACATACATCGATCATCTCGTGCAGGCCGTACGGCTCGCGCTCACGCAGCCCGGCGCTCCGGGCAACACGTACTACGTGGCGGACGCGCAGCCTTACACCACGGGCGAGGTCGTCCGGGCCATGGCGCGCGCCCTCGGCGCATCGCCGCGCTGGCTTCACCTTCCGAGCATCGTCGCGTCGCTGGCCTACGACGTGGACACTTCGCTGTCGCGGCTCGATCGCTACTGGCAGACGGTCCACCTCGTCGGAGAAGCCAACTGGCACGTCGGCGTCTCGATCGAGCGGGCCCGCCGCGATCTCGGCTACGAGCCCACCTTCTCGATCGACGACGGCATGCGCGCCGCGGTCCAGTGGTGCCGCAACCGAAAACTCATCTCATGACCCGCCGATAGCTTCGCGCCAGCGACGTCGGGGTTCGTCACCGTACGGGAAGTACGGCTCCGCACCCCGACGCCGCTATCGCTCGCTCTCGGCCGGTTCTGAGACGAGTTTTTCCGTGCTTATCCGGGGGCTAGAAGACTTCGATTTCGTTCAGGACGAGGTACTTTTTCGAGCGGATGCGGACGTAGCGGCCGTACTCGTGGAGGCTGACCGTCCAGGCCGGCGAAAAGAAGGAGCCGTCGCCGAAGTGGTCGGTGCGCACGGCGACCTCGTGGAACGTGACGCCATCGGTGGAGACGTCGAGCCAGTACGGCAGGCAGTCGTCCGCGTCGTGATCCGAGCGACTGTAGACCACGATCTTCCGGATGCGCGTCGGATGATCGAGATCGATGATGCCCCAGGCGTCCTTCTGCGAAACGTCCGTATGAAAGCCGAACGTCGGGACGATCTTGCCGTCGACGAGCCCGGACAGATCGGGCGTCCCCGGATGATGGCTGCTCGCGCGCACGGGCTTGTTGAGCGCCAGATCCTTCGGCGGGAAGGCGACCCGCACCAGCAAATAGAGGAGCCACACGGCGCAGATGGCGACGCCCGCCGTCCGCCCGACCCGTGCGCCCGCCCGGTAGGTGGGCGTGCGGAGATCGATCTGGGACCTTAGCCACGAGGCCTCCCGTTCGAGCGCCTCGTGCGTCGCCGCGAGCTCGGCGGGGTCCATCCCATCGAAGTAGAGAGGATCAATCGCCTCGAGCGCGTCGGCGATCCGCCGCACGTCTTGCCCGTCGACGACTCGCCCCGGCGACGCGGCGCGGAGATCGGCCAGCGCGGCGACCGGGTCGAGCGCGGGGGCGTGGTCGGTGCGCGCGACCGACGCTGCGCGCGTCAGGAACGCGACGGCATCGCGCATGAGACCCGCCGCGACGGAAGGATAAAGCGTGGCGTCGCGGCCGCACCGGATGCGCAGATCGGCGGCCGCGACGTGGCGGACGACGACAGAACGCTGGCTTGGCATGTACTCCGGCGAGGTGCGCTCCGCGCGCACCCACCGCATGGCCTCGCGCAGGAACGGGGGCGCAAAGAGGGGCGGCGCAGGGGGGGCGGGCGTCATGAGAGAGGGAGTGTCCTCGCGCCGTCAGTATAGGGCGAGCCCTGCTTGTGCATAGGCGAACTGCGACACGTGCGGCCCGCCGGATCCCACGCTGGACAGGGCGCTCGCCGTCATCGCCGACGCCTCCGCCTGGAGCACGGCGCGCGCGCCGGCGCCGAGCAGCAGCACCGAGTATCCCATCCTCAGGTCCACGGGCGGCCACGGCGACCATGTGAACGCGGCGTCGATCTCGTGGCCCAGCTCCGCGGATCGATTGCCGGAGGCGCTCCCGATCGTCGTGAGGTAGTCGGTGCGCCACGGGCCGCCGGCCTGCACGAGCCGGGCGTAGCGGTACTCGAGCGCCAGCCCCGTCTGCGAGGACGGAGTCGCCGTGGCGCGTGCGTCGGCCTCCGCCTCGTTGGACCACGCGAAGGCGTCCATCGCGCCGTGCCACGTGCTCACGTCGGGCAGGATCGGGTCGAACGTCCCGTACGTCGTGCCGCTGCCGCTGCCGCTGGCGAAGGCCCCTCCGACGCGCACCGACGGCGTGAACATGCCGCGGTCGAAGACGCGTGCGACGTGTCCTGCAGCGGCCCACGCCGCGCGATCCTCGCCGAGCGCCTGGGCGCGCCCGAGCTGGCCCGCCCCCTCGACGCCCCAGGTCCAGGCGTACGAGTCTCCGAACGCCCGCAGCGAACCCGTGTACGTCTCGCCGAGGACGGAGCCCTCGAAGCTGTCGATCGGATTGGCCTGGGCAAACCGGGCCAGCGCGTACGCCTCGAGCTTGAAGAGCGGATCGAACGCCCACTCGAGGCGCGCACCGAGGAGCTCGCCGTAGGCGTCGATCGTGGCGCCGGCCGAAGGATCCGTCAGCACCGCGGCCAGGGCCTCGACGGACACGGCGCCGATCGCGAGACGTCCGCGCACGGCGTCGAGCGCCCGGCCGGCCGGCGACTCGTCGGCGATCCCGAGCAGGCGACCTTCGCCCCACGAGACCGGCTGACGCCCGATCCGGACGAAGCTCGGGTAAAGCCCCGGCGTGTGCGCCTCGCCCCAAGCCTCGTACGCGCCCGTGAGCGCCATGGGCGCGGGGCCGGTGATGACGGGCGCGCTTGGCGTCAGGTCCAGCGCCCGCGCGTCTTGCAGGACGACCCGTGCCTTTAGCGCGTCGTCGGACGCGTCGAGGCCCAGGCGGGCGCGCTCGACGAGGAGGCCGCGGTCGTCGGTCGCATAGGCATCGAGGTCGTGCCGATACTCGCCCCGAACACGGACCTCGACCACCGGCGTCAGCGTCCAAGGCCCCGCCGTCACCGTGCCGAGGGGCGCCGGCGGCGGCGACTCCTGAGCACCTGCGCGCGCCGCAACCATCGCGCAGCCGAGCGCCGCACCAAGGGCCAGGCGCCTCTTCACGCGCGGCACCCTAACACAAGGTCCCTCGACCCGACTGCCGCCCCCGCGTCAACCAGCCCGCGCACCGACGATCGCCCGCGCGCGTTCGAGGAGGGCCGCGCGCTCGTTGAGGGCCGGTTCGCTGGTGACCGCCTCGAGCAGCTCGGCGAGGATCTCGCCGATGATGCGCCCCGGCGCCACGCCCAGCTCTTTGATGATGTCGTGGCCGTTGATCTTCAGGTCCCGCGTGGAGAGCGCCGCCCCTTCGTCGATGACGCGCGCGACATGCGACCGCAGGAGGGCCAGCGTGCCGAGGTCCGCCTCGACGTCGCGACCCTTCGCGCGGGCGTCGGCGGAGCTCAGCGCGTAGAGGTCTTGCAGGCTGCTCAAGCCCACGCGGCGGATCCACCTGCGCACCGCGGCGTCCTCCCACTCGGGCGAGTACTGGATGATGTGGTGTCGCACGAGGCCGACGATCCGCGCCTGCTCGTCGTTCGAGAAGCGCAGGCGCGCCGCGATCGGCGCGGCGATCTCGGCGCCGACGCGATCGTGCTCGTAGAACGTGTAGTCCTGTTTCTTGTCCGACCAGGCGCGCGTCGACGGCTTGCCGACATCGTGGAACAGGCCCGCGACGCGCAAGATCGGGTCGGCGGGGCACGCATCCATGCACTCGAGTCCGTGGCGCCACACGTCGTACGCGTGCCACTTGTTCTGCTCCATGCCGACGCCGGCGAGAAGCTCCGGACAGGTGACGTCGAGGATGCCGGTGCGCCGCATGACGTCGAAGGCTCGCGACGGCGCGCGCGCCTTCATCGTCTTGAGCCATTCGTCACGCACGCGCTCCACGGCCACCTTGCGGAAGGTGTCGAGCGTCGGGGCGATCGCCGCCTCGGTCGCGGGATCGAGCGCGAGCTCCAGCGAAGCGACGAAGCGGGCGGCTCTCAGCACGCGCAGCCCGTCCTCGCCGAACCGAGCGAGCGGATCGCCGACGGCGCGTAGCACCCCACGGGCGAGATCGTCTCGCCCGCCGAATGGATCGACGATCTTGCCGTCGAGGGGATCGACGGCGATCGCGTTCACGGTGAAGTCCCGGCGGGCGAGGTCGGCCGTGATGTCGTCGACGAACTCGACCCAGTCGGGGCGCCGGCCATCGGTGTAGGCTCCCTCCCCTCGCAGCGTCGTCACCTCGTAGTGCTCGCCTCCGCGGACGACGGTGACCGTGCCGTGCTCGATCCCGGTCGGGATGGCTCGCGGGAAGATGGCCAGGAGCTCCTGTGGACGCGCGTCGGTCGCGACGTCCCAGTCGCTCGCGGGCGCACCCCGAAGCAGGTCCCGCACACAGCCGCCCACGATCCAGGCGCGCTTGCCCTTGGACACGAGGCGGGCGCAAAGGTCCAGGACGTCGCGGGGGACGGAGGCGAGGTCAAGCGCGCCAGGCTCCACGTTTCACCCCTTATCATCCCCCCTTGGCGGCGGCACGAACGGCACGAGAGATGCTGTCAACGCGAGCGTAACGGCTCCGGCGGCCAGCGTAACGGTCCCGTTGGCCGCAGCATCGAAACCTACGATGACGACATCCACGATGGCTCAGCAGTCCGTCCCGCAAGGAGCATCGATTGCCGCGCCTCCTGTCGCGACCGCTGCTCCGACCCCGGTGGCGCGCCCCGCCACGGGTCGGCGGCGCGCGATCGTCATTGGCGCGGCGGTGGCGGTGGCCGCCGTGGCCGTTACGTATTGGTTGCACGCGCGTCGTTACGAAGGGACGGACGACGCGCAGATCGACGGGACCATCAGCAACGTGGGTCCTCGCGTCGCCGGCACGGTGTCCGCGGTGTACGTCATCGAAAATCAGAGCGTGAAGGAGGGCGACGTCCTCGCCGAGATCGATCCCACCGACCTGCGTATCGCGGTCGTGCAGGCCAAGGCTCAGCTCGCCCAGACGCAGGCCCAGCTCGAGGCCGAGGACCCCAACGTCCCCATTACGGCCGCCAGCAACGTGAGCGCCACGTCGACGGCTCAGTCCGATCTCGCGGCGGCCGAGGCCGCGCTGTCGGCCGCCCGCACCGAGGTGGCGCAATATAGCTCGCAGATCGTGCAGGCCGAGGCCAACGATCGCGAGGCCGAGATCGAGCGCACTCGCTCGGAGAAGCTCGTCGCGCAGGGCGCCGTGTCGCAGGCCGATGTCGACCAGCGCGAGAACGCCGCCGCCGCGACCGCGGCCAACCTGGACGCGCTCAAGCACTCGCTCGACGGTGCCAAGGCCCGGGTGGCGCAGCAGCAGGCGCAGCTCGTCGCACTGCAGAGCCGCCTCGTCGAGGTAAAGTCCAACGCCCCACGTCAGATCGCGACCCGCAAGGCGTCCGTCGTCTTCCGTCAGGCGGCCTACGATCTGGCCGACGCGCAGCTGGCGCAGGCGGAGAAGAACCTCTCCTACACGAGGATCCTCGCGCCCGTGACGGGCATCGTGGCCAAGAAGTCGGTCGCGGTGGGCGATTACATCAGTCCGGGGCAGCAGATCGTCGCCATCGCCCAGACCGAGGGTCTCTACGTCACCGCCGACTACCGCGAGACGCAGCTCGAACACATCGCTCCGGGCCAGCCGGCCACCATCCATGTCGACGCCCTCGGCCTCGACCTGCGCGGATCGGTCGAGAGCCTCGGCGGCGCCACGGGCTCGCGCCTCAGCGTGCTGCCGCCCGAGAACGCCACGGGCAACTACGTGAAGGTCGTTCAGCGCATCCCGGTGCGAGTGAAGATCGATCCGGGGCAGGCCGGCATGGACCGCCTGCGCATCGGGATGAGCGTCGACCCTGAAGTGACCGTGCGATGAGCCAGGCCCCGGCGGCGGCCGGTGGCGCTCGCCCGGGCGCGCCGCCCGCGTACTTCGCGACGGGGTGGACGGGCGGCCACAACCCGTGGGTCATCGCGCTCACGGTGACGATGGCCACGTTCATGGAGATCCTCGACACGAGCATCGCCAACGTGTCGCTCCCGCACATCGCAGGAAACCTCAGCGTGACGCAGGACGAGAGCACCTGGGTGCTGACGAGCTACCTCGTCTCGAACGCCGTCGTCCTGCCGATCAGCGGCTGGCTGTCGACGCGGTTCGGGCGCAAGCGGTTCTACATGTCGTGCGTGGCGCTCTTCACGGCGTCGTCGTTCCTGTGCGGGATGGCGCCGTCGCTCACCTGGCTGATCCTCTTTCGCGTCTTGCAGGGCATGGGCGGAGGCGGTCTCGGGCCGAGCGAACAGGCGATCTTGGCCGACACGTTCCCGCCCGCCAAGCGGGGGATGGCGATGGCCGTCTACGGGATGGCCGTCGTCCTCGCGCCCGCCATCGGCCCCACGCTCGGCGGCTACATCNNGGCGGTGGGTGTTCTTCATCAACATTCCGGTTGGTCTTCTGTCGCTGTACCTGTCGAACCGGATCGTCACCGACCCGCCGCACCTGAAGCAAGCGCGCGAGGATGCCGGAAAGGGCGTCGACTGGACGGGCCTCGGGCTCGTCGCCATGGGCCTCGGGTGCCTCGAGGTCGTGCTCGACAAGGGGCAGGAGGATGACTGGTTCGGNNCTGGTTCAAGTCCTCGTTCATCCTGGGCTTCACGATCGTGGGTGTCGTCTCGCTCGTGTCGTTCGTGCTCTGGGAGCTGCAGCACGAGCACCCCATCGTGGACTTGAAGATGTTCAAGATGCGGAGCTTCGCCGTCGCGAACGCGCTCATGCTCGTGCTGGGGATCGTGCTCTTCGGCTCGACGGTGCTGCTACCGCAGTACACGCAGGTCTTGCTCGGCTATTCCGCCGAGCAGTCGGGGATGGCGCTCTCGCCGGGGGGCCTCGTCATCATCGCGCTCTTGCCGCTCGTCGGGCGGCTGGTGTCCAAGATCGACACGCGGTACCTCGTGACGTTCGGCTTCGCCGTCACGAGCGGGTCGATGCTGTACATGTCGCGGCGCCTCGACTTGCAGATGGACTTCAAGGAGGCGGTCGAGCTCCGGATGATCCAGTCGGTGGGCATGGCGTTCCTCTTCGTGCCCATCCAGACGATCTCGTACTCGGGGGTGGCGCCGCAGAAGTACAACCAGGTGAGCGGCATCGTGAACCTGTCGCGCAACATCGGCGGCGACGTCGGGATCGCCTTCGTGACGACGCTCATCACCCGGCGCTCGCAGGTCCACCAGGCGCTGCTCTCGGCGCACACGAACGGCTACAACGAGGCCTACCGCGCCCGGCTCGCCGCGATGACGCGCGCCTTGGGGCATGCCGGGGCGACATCGGTCGAGGCGGCGCGCGAGGCGACAGGCGCCATGTACCGGCAACTCGTCCAGCAAGCGACGCAGCTCGCGTACCTCGACGCCCTCCGCGCCCTGGCGGTGGCAACGGCGCTGATGCTGCCGGTCATCTGGCTGGCGGGTCGTCCGCAAGCGCGGGGGGCACCGGCGGGGCACTGAGATCGCCTGGCGATCGCCTAGTGCCCTGAGCTGCGGCGCAGAGGAGCCCTCCGACCCTCGAGGGAACCTTCTCGACCGAAAGGCCCACGAGTCCGACCCTCGAGGGAACCCTCTCGACCGAAAGGCCCACGAGCCGAACGGACTCGAGCATCTTCCTGAGCGAAGGGCATGCGAGTCGAACCGCCTCCAGCATCTTCCTGAGCGAAGGGCATGCGAGTCGAACCGCCTCCAGCAACTTCCTGAGCGAAGGGCATGCGAGTCGGACCGCCTCGACCACCTTCCCAACTGGAAGGCACGCGACTCAAACCGGCTCCTGCACCTCCTTGCTCCAAAGGCACACGACTCGAGCCGACTCGCGCATCTCTCCGGTCCAAGGACAGGCGTGTCGAATGCTCTCGAGCGTTCCTCACGCCTGGGAATTTCCGACTCCGACTCGCCGACACGCTGCTGGCGGGCACTCGCTCACCTCTCGTCGAAATCCACCGCCCAGACTACTCCCCGGGCGAGGCTTCGAGCGCGACGGACGGCCGAATCTTCTTCTTTGCCTTGCGGCTCTCCTGAAAGAGCTTCGCGTCGAGCTTCACGCGCTCGACGACCTCCGGTGCCGCTTCGACCGCGCTCTTCACCACCTTGATGACCATGTGCGGCGACTGGCGCGCGATCTTGGCCGACGCCTCGCTGGCGCCCGTGAGCCGCTCCTTCCAGCGCTCTGCACGCGTCTTGGTGATGTACGGCGCGACGGCTGCCACGATGTCCGCCGGGGACCCGGCGTAGACGTGGCGTGCCCTGAAGAGCGGGTTGGCGAAGCGCGGGCTCGACTCGAGGAAGGCCTTCACCTGCTCGCGCGTCACGCCGTGGGCCTTGAGGGCGCGCTCGTACTCCGCCCCCGCGGCCTGCTTGGCCTTGAACAAGTACATCTGCACGCGCGAGTAGAAGTTGACGCGACCGTCGCCGCTCGTCTCGACGGGGCAGAAGATCGTCCCGGGGAACTTCTCCGTGATGGCGGACTGCACGCCGTCGGAGACGCCAGCGCTCGGCATGCAGCCGAAGGGCTTCACGCTGAGCGTCATGTGCGCCTTCGAGTGGATCGTGTTCATGATGAGCTTACCGACCTCCATGTGGCCTTCGCCGCCGCGGAGATCGTTGTTGTAGTACTCGTGGCTGATCGCGGCGATGTCGTCCATGTTCGGCAGCTTGTAGCCGTACAGGCCCATCGCGTGGGCGAACGTCTGGAACAGGCCGCGGATCACGAGGGCGGCGCCGTTCAGCGCGGCGAGCTTCTTCGCAATGCCGAAGACGTCGCCGTCGAGGTTCCCGAGGCCGTACTTCGCCGTGTCGGCGCCGCGCAGGTTCATGCGGTCCTTCGTGTCGTGCGTCCCCTCCCACACCGTGTAGAGGAGCCACGCCGTCACGAGCTGCACGTCGGCCTCGGCGCCCTCGCTCTCGAGGAAGCGCTGCAGCTGGTAGTTGCCGTCGCCCTCCGTCGTCATCGCCCAGAACTCGCCGATGATGGCGACCTTGGGCTTCACGAGAGTCTTGTCGACCGCGACGCCGGACATGACGGGCTTGCAGGCCCACAGCGCGGCGAGGATGTTCGTCCTGTTCTCGAGCGCCTCGTAGATGATCGCCTTGCACTTCGTGATGGCCGCGTCCGTGTCGCCCACGTGGGCTTCGTAGGGGCGGAGGCGATAGCCCAGGGCGTTTAGCACGTCGCCCGCGACGATCGCCTTGACGATCGCCCAGAAGAACGCGGGGTTGAGCTCGAGGCCCGACTCCTCACCCGTCGCTTGCTTGAGGCCCCCCGTCTGCTGGAAGAGCACCACACGGAAGCCGTCGAAGCCCGCGTCGCGGAGGGCCTTGCGGTACTCGGTGACGTACATGCCGAAGCGGCACGGGCCACAGGCGCCGGCCGTCAAGAACACGTACTTCTCGACGACCTCCTTGGCCGTCATCCCGTGCTTGTCGCGGAGCGTGATGAGGTACTTCACGAGGTTGCCGACGGTGAAGTACGTCGGGTTGCACTGACCGCGGTTGCCGAACTCCTTGCCCACCTGGAGCCCCTCGTTCGTGGGGCACTCCAGCATCTGGACGTTGTATCCGACGCCCCGTAGACCGGCCTGCACGAACAAGTCGTGCGCCATCGTCAGCCCGCCGACGAGGAGCGTGATCTTCGCCTTCTCGCGCTTGGTGAACGTCAGGCCGGCCATGTCCTCGATCCACTGGTCGGTCTTCTGGTCGAGACCGAGGCGCTTGCGCTCCTCTGCCTCGAACTTCTTCAGCTCCGCCTCCATGTCGACGAGCGGAAGGGACGTCTTCTTCTGGCCGAGGACTGCGCTGGCGCTGGTCATGTTCGCGATCTCCGAGGTTTAGGGAGCGTTGGCTTGCAGCCGGACGACGGCGCCGTCCGCGGTTTTTCTGCCGAGTTGGATGAAGCCGTCGTTCGACGGCTGAAGCGATGGCGGCGCCTCGTATGCCTTGAGGCGCTCACGCAGCTCTTCGAGCTGCGCTTCGATCACGGGATCCCGCTGGCTGCGGGCGGCGAGCTGGTCGCGCTTGAGCGACAGGAGCTCGACGCGCTTCTTGTCGAGGGCGTTCAGCAGCTCGCGGTTGCGTTTGCCGGCGTCCTCGAGGCGCTCTTCGTGCAGCTTGAGGGCGTGGACGTACGTCTTGACGCGGATCTTGATGGAGCCGGACGGCTTGTTCGCGTCGAT
>PLIR01000311.1 GCA_003139415.1 Myxococcales bacterium
ACCCGGTGGCCTCGACCAGCGCTCGGACGTACGCGCCCGGTAGCGCCGAGTGGGCGCGTGGGACGCGCTTGAACACGATTGGGTGAGCCAGTACGGCGGGGAGCAGCTCGCCGTCCCCGTCATCGTCGAACACGGCGTCCGGCATGGCGGCCCGGGAGAGCGCGTCGTGCGTGCGTCGTGCGAGCTCGCGGGAGGCGTCCGCCGTGCCGCCGCAACACGTGTACAGGTCGACGAAGCGCGCGCCGCCGGGGCCCTCTCTCGCGCGCGGATCGAAATGGGCCGATCGCGTGTCGATCCACTGCGCGAAGACGTCGCTCGCGCCGTAGAGGGCGTCGAGCAGGTCGATCTCCGCCACATTCGGTAGATCCCCGAACTCGAGCAGTCCGGCCGCGGCCTGGTAGCCGCCGGAGTGCGCGATGATCGACACGCGGTCGAGGGCGTCGACGGCGAGGGTGCAGCCAAGAGGCTCGGCGAGGCGTTCGGAGAACAGCTCGCGCAACAGATCGCGCCCGCCGGCCGGCATGGCGAGCTGGCCCGGCTCGCCCGTCGCGAGGACGAAGCGTGTCTCGATCGCGACGAGCAAGGCGTTGACGCCCGCCGCGTCCACTTGCGCGGCTAGATCGGCGCCGGCGGTCCCGGCGTCGCCNNCACCCCAGCCAGCCGTGCAGGTACAGAATGAGTCCGGGCCGTCTTGTTGCGTCGAAGCCGGGGGGCACGTGGACCGCGACGTCGGGGTGCCCGTCCTCCGGGAACGCGCCGGAGCGCAGCTCGAAGAAGAGGGCGTCCGGGAGGGCGGGCCGTGCGCCCTCGCAGGCGGTCCGCGTTGCAGCGGCCGGCGTCGGCGCGACGGACCGCGCCGACGGTGAGTCGATCGTGATCATCGCCGTGATGGCAAGCGCGGCAGCGACCGCGGCGGGAGCCGGCGAGGGCGACACGGGTGGATCGGGATCTTATTCGCGCCCGGCCCGAAACCGTCGCCTGAACTGCGCGTAACCCCACCCTGTCGCGTCAAGGGTGACCGCGGCGCACCGCGCACGTCGTGACGCGTGCGCACTTCTCTACGGAGGCTTGCAAGAAATGAAGACGTGGATCCTCGGCATGACCGCCCTGACTTCCTGGGCAATCGCAGGGTGCAGCTCGAGCTCGGGCGCGCCCGCCACCGGTACCCCCGGCACCGGCGACACCGACGGCAGCACCACGGCAGCCGAGGCCGGCGCCGTCAGCGACGCCAGCTCGTCCGGCGACGGCTCGGCATGCACCACGGGGACGATCTACGCGCGCCTCGGCGGGCACGCCGGCATCCGCGGCGCGGTGAACGCCATCGTCAAGCAGGAGCTCCTGGATCCGGACATCCAGACGTACTTCTTCAATCAGGTCGCCATGCCCATCCCGGCCGGTCATCCAAGCGCCGACCAGATCGAGCAGTGCTTCACGGACCTCGTGGCGGCCACCGTCGGTGGACCCGGCGAGAGCTATCCGCCGGACGGCGGCGTCACGGACGACGGAGGCACCTTCATGTGCCGCGCCGACATGACGCAGATCCACGCGCCGCTCCTCATCTCCGGCGGCACCTTCGACAAGTTCGTCATGATCGCGGGCCAGGTGCTCACCACGGCCATGGTGTGTCCCGACGACATCTCGGCTCTGGCGGGCGCGCTCGATGGCGAGAAGACGGCCATCGTGTCGCCGCAGTACGCCGATGCGGGGGACCAGCCGTTCCCCGGGACGACGACCACGACCGACGGCGGAGCGAGCGATGGCGCAATCGAACAATAGTCCGCCGGTCCGCAGGCCGGTCCTGCGCAAGGTCATGGCCGTGGCGGGCGCGCTGGCGTTCGCGACCGCCGGCGTGGGGGCCCTTCACATGCCGTTCGCGCGCTCGCTCCTGATGCGCATCGGCGGCTGCCCGATGGCAGGGGCTCACATGACGCCGAAGGAGATGGAGAACGCGCGTCACATCGCGCTGCCCACCGAACGAGGCTCTTTCCTCGCCCCGGCGCGTCCCTCCGTCGGCTTCGCGCTCGACACGACGTCGCTCGCCGAGGTGCACGCCTGGGCGGACCGCGACAAGGTCGATTGCGAAGACAAGCACGCGGGTCTCGTCATTTGCACGAACGTGCAGCCTGCGGCGCTGGGACTTCCGGAAACCGAGGGCGTCGTCGACGAGCTTGCGCTGGCGTTCAACGAACGCCTGCTCCTCGTGAACGAGACCACGATGCGCACGCACCTGACGCCCCAGGGCGCCGAGCGCGCGGCGCACGCGATCCTCGACTCGCTGATCGCCAAGCTCGGGCCGGCGAACGAACACGTCGGCGACTTCGGCGCGCGCAAGCTGTCCGGCCCCGCGGCCAGCAGCATTTCCACCGTCTCGTACCGGTACACCGACTACGTGGCCGACGTGTCGGCGATGAACTCGCCGCACTCCGGCCCGCTCGTCCGCGAGCATTACATGTCCGCGAACGACTGACGGACGACTGACGGCGGGCGCCCGAGCGGTTACGCTCCGGGCGTCGCCGTGGCCGCTCCGACCCCCAAGCTCGCGTTCGTGATGGTCGGCTTGCCCGCGCGCGGCAAGACGTTCATCGCCCGCAAGATCGCCCGGTACCTGTCGTGGCTGGGCCACCGGACCGAGGTGTACAACGTCGGATCGTACCGGCGGGCGCGGTTGGGCCGTCACAGGCACGAGTTCTTCGACCCGCGCAACGAAGCGGGGCAGTCGGCGCGCCGCGACGTCGCGCTCGAAGCCCTCGACGACATGCTCGGCTTCCTGCGAACGGGCGGCGACATCGCCATCTACGACGCCACCAACAACACGCCCGAACGCCGCGCCCTCGTGCGCGCACGCTGCGCCGCCGAGGGGGTCGACGTCGTCTTCGTCGAGTCGATCTGCGACGACCCGGTGATCATCGAATCGAACATCCGCGCCACCAAGGCGCGCTCGCCCGACTACGAAGGCGTGCCCGAAGAGGAAGCCGTCCGCGACTTCCGACAGCGCATCGCCCACTACGCGAGCGAGTACCAGCGAGTCGCCGAAGACGAAGGCCCCTTCGTCAAGATCATCGACGTCGGCCGCAAGATGGAGCTTTACCGCATCGAGGGGTACCTGCTCGCGCGCGTCGTGCACTTCCTCGTGAACCTGCACGTCCGGCCCCGGCGGGTGTGGCTCACGCGGCACGGCGAGAGCTCGTTCAACGTCTCGGGGCGGATCGGGGGAGACGCCGCCCTCAGCGAGGCCGGGCGCGCCTACGCCAGCCACCTCGCCTCGGTGGTGCGCGAGCGCGTCGGAGAAGGGGTCGTCGTCTGGACGAGCACCTTGCGCCGCACGATCGAGACGGCCGAGGCCCTCGGCAAGCCCTACCGCGCGTGGCGCGCGCTCGACGAGATCGACGCGGGCATCTGCGATGGAATGACCTACGCCGAGATCGCCGAGCAGATGCCGAACGAGTTCGAGCGTCGCGCGGTCGACAAGTTCGGCTACCGGTATCCCCGCGGCGAGTCGTACCAGGACGTCATCCAGCGCCTCGAACCCGTCATCTTCGAGCTCGAGCGCGAGAAGGCGCCCTTGCTCATCATCGGCCACCAGGGCGTCCTGCGCGCGCTCTACGCGTACATGATGGACCGCCCGCCGAGCGAGTGTCCGTTCGTCTCGATCCCGCTGCACACGATCCTCGAGCTCGAGCCCACGGCCTACGGTTGCGAGGAGCGGCGCATCGAGCTCTCACCGACGCCAGTGCCCCCTCCGCCGCCGTCGAAGCCGTCGAGTCCCCCCATAGAACGCATGCCATAACCGCGCGATCCCTTCGCGCGGTTCTGGCGCGCGTTCTTCCTCTGGCTCCAAATGGAAGAACGGTTCTGCGATGCGTTCTAGAGTTCCTTCCATGAGCGAGCCGACGAACCGCCAGTGGGTCCTGGCCGAGCGCCCCAAGGGCGCCATCGTGGATGCGAACTTCCGCTGGACGCAGGGGCCCTTGCCCGAGCTCGACGCCGACGGGGAGATCCTCGTGCGGACGCTGTACCTGTCGGTCGACCCGACGCAGCGCGGGTGGATCTCGCGCGACACGTACTTGCCCGCGGTGGCGATCGGCGAAGTCGTGCGCTCGGGGGGCGTCGGGCGCGTCGAGAAGTCGCGCCACCCGGACTTCGCCCCCGGCGACCTCGTTCAGGGCCTCCTCGGCTGGCAGGACTACGCCCGCTTGAAGGGCAACGGCCCCGGCGCGCCGGTGAAGCTTCTCCCCGGCGTACCGATCCCGCTCGCGATGAGCGCACTCGGCTTGACGGGGATGACGGCGTACTTCGGCTTGCTCGAGATCGGCCGTCCGAACCCCGGAGAGACGGTGGTCGTTTCGGGCGCCGCGGGGGCCACGGGATCGGCCGTCGGGCAGATCGCGCGCATCAAGGGCTGCCGCGCGATCGGGATCGCCGGCGGCAAGGACAAGTGCGACTGGCTGGTCCGCGTCGCCGGGTTCGACGCCGTGATCGACTACAAGTCCGAAGACGTCGGCAAGCGGCTCCGAGAGCTATGCCCCAAGGGCATCGACGTCTACTTCGACAACGTCGGGGGCGATCTGCTCGACGCGGCCCTCGCCCAGCTGGCCATGCGCGGCCGCGTCGTCCTGTGCGGCGCCATCGCCACGTACAACGACGCCGAGCTACGCCCCGGGCCGAAGAACTACCTGAACTTGCTGGTGAAGCGCGGGCGGATGGAGGGCTTCATCATCCTCGATTACATGAAGCGCGCCCCCGAGGCCGTGATGCAGCTCTTCGCCTGGGTGCAGAGCGGCGAGCTCGTCGATCGCGTCGACGTGAAGGAAGGCCTGGAGAACGCCCCCGCCACGCTGCGGCGGCTCTTCTCGGGCGAAAATCAGGGAAAGCAGCTGCTCAAGATCGCGGAGTAAATCGCGCCCGGCCTCTCAGGGGCAGATGCCGCAGCCGCACCCCATCGTGCCGCAGCACGCCGGCACCGTGAGGCCAAGAAACGGCGCGCACGCGGGACACGCGGAAACGACGCACGCTCCACCCGACGACCCCGACGACGAGCTGCCGCCCGAGCTGCTCGACGAGCTGCTCCCCGTTTCGTCGGCGTCATCCGCGTCGTCGCCCGCCTCGGGCTCGTCGCCGCCCGCGTCGTCCCCTGGCGGCGGGGTGATGCCGCTGCTGCTGCTGCTCCCGCCGTTGCTGCTGCTTCCACTGCTGTTGCTGCCGCCGTTCGACGAGCTGCTGGACACCGTGGTGGTCGAGCCGTCTGGGCCGACGAGCTCGTCGTCGCCGTCGCCGTCGCCCGCCGCCGCGCAGGCGCCCAATATCCCAAAGCCAACGATAAACAAGCCGCTAACGACGGCGCGACCGTACGAGTACATCCTTCCAGTTTACATGTTGAACCTCGCCGGACAACGACCGACCGGGCCCAAGGCAGGCTCCGGGGACGCACATGGGACGAGGGAAGGGGCGTGACGGGGCGAGAGGTGCGAGCCAATTTTCGCACGCGCAAATAGGCCTTGGGGCGCGCGTGGTACGCTTGGCAGTGCGCCCCCTCATGCTCAAAGCAAGGCAGCTATTCTGGCAGTGCTGCACGGGGAGCCTGGCCCTCGCCATCCTCGCCGCCGGTTGCGGGACGAACGGAAGCGGTACCTCGAAGGCCGGCGTCAGCACGGCCGACGGCGGCCCGTCGTTCGTCGTCAACGTACCTGAGGCGGGCGTCGACGGGGGCACGCCCCAGTGCATCGTCGACTCCGGCCAGTGCGTCGACACGACTTGCCCGGGCGGCGTGTCCACGACGATCAGCGGCGTCGTGTACGACCCGGCGGGCAACAATCCGCTCTACGGCATCGTGGCCTACGTGCCGAGCACCACGCCCAGCCCCATCACGACGGGCGCCACGTGCACCTCGTGCAACGACCTCTACACCGGCAACCCGATCGCGTACGCGGTGACCGATCCGACCGGCAAGTTCACGATCACGGGCGTCCCCGACGGGTCGAACATCCCGCTCGTGATCCAGGTCGGCAAGTGGCGGATGCAGTACACGATTCCGAACGTCACCAAGTGCACGGACAACGACACGTCGACGCTCCTCAACGCCAAGCTGACGCTTCCGAGCAAGCACACGGGGACGGGCCCTGGCGTCGGCGACATCCCGGCCATCGCCATCTCGACGGGCGGCGCCGATAGCCTCGAGTGCTTGCTCGTCCGCATCGGGGTCGACGAGTCCGAGTACGGTGGCGGCCCGTCCGGCGAGGGCCGGATCCACATCTTCACGACCGACAACCCCCTGTCGGGCCCGGGGGCGAACACCGTCCCGGGGGCTCCCACGTCGTCGACGGCGCTCTGGGCGATGGACTCACAGATCCTTCCGTACGACATCGTGCTTCTCACGTGCGAGGGTGCCGAGACCGACGACGCCGTGCCGCAGACGCTCTACGATTACGCCACCAAGGGCGGGCGCGTCTTCGCGTCGCACTTCCACTACGCCTGGTTCACGGACAGTCAGGACGCGGGCACGAACCCCTTCCCCAACGACCTCGCCATGTGGACGCCGACGGCCGAGTCGTACCTGAGCGCGGATGGGACGATCGACGCCGTCATCCAGCAGACCTTGCCGGGCGGCGGCATCTTCCCGCGGGGCGTTGCCATGTACCAGTGGCTCGGCAACGTCGGGGCGTTGCAACCGAACAACGAGCTACAGATCCTGCAGGCGCGCCACAACGCGCTCGTGACGGCGGCCGACACGCCCTCGCTGCCGTGGATCGTCGCCGATCAGAACGCGGATCCGGCCAACCAGACGCAGTACTTCTCGTTCGACACGCCCTTCGGGACGCCCGCGGGCGAGCAGTGCGGTCGCGTCGTCTACAGCGATCTGCACGTGGGCGCGGCGTCGAACGACTACGGCGGGTACCAGACGGTCGGGCCGGGGACGGGCCTCATCAACGCGGACGCGATCGTCCCGACGGGCTGCACCCAGGGCATGCTCTCCGACCAGGAGAAGGCCCTCGAGTTCATGCTGTTCGATCTCTCGGCCTGCGTCATCCCCGACACGGAGACCCCGCCCGGCAACGGCATCACGCCCCAGTGAGAGGGCCGTGAAGCCGGCGCGCTTGCCCTAGGGTGCCGAAGGCACCTCCGACTCACTCCGGACAGGCTGCTTCGAGATGTCGCACCATCGGCTCTTCGAGCTCGATGACGGCTCCCGCGCTGACGGGTCCCCCACGTCCAGCACTGTGATGCGGCCCCTATCGCTTTGCGTGCCCGTGCCTCCACGCCACGGAGATCGAGGTCCGAAGCTTCGTGTGTCGGCCTTGTACGTGATGGATCCCGGTGATCGAAGCTTCGTATGTCGGTCTTGTACGTGATGGATCCCGATCTACGAAGCTCTGCTCCCGGCTTGTTAGCGATGGACTTCGGTTACCGAGGCCACTCGTGCACCGCCGTCGAGATGAGCTCAAGGTTTGCTGTCATCCTGAGCGCAGCGAAGGACCCCACGGAGAGCGCGGAAGGGCGTCGTCCATGGGGTCCCTCGCTCCGCTCGGGATGACAGCAAACGTTTGACGCCATCACGACGGCGCTGCACTAGTTCCAGGCCGTCCCGGACGTGCAGGGCAGGCTGGTGCACTGGCCTTGCTGCACGCTCACCGTCCCGGCGTTCTGGCCGGAGAACACCCAGCAGTAGCAAGTGCTCGACACCGTCCCGCACACGCCATTGGTCTGCGTCCCGCCGAAACCGAAGAAGCTGCCGCAGTTCGTTTGCACGCCCAGGCAGTTGGTCCCGCCCACCGAGATACACGCGCCCGTGGCCTCGACTGTCGTGTTGTTCCCGGTCGCGTTGCAGTTGTAGTACGTCGCGGGGGTCGTGATCCCGGACTTGTGCGCCGTCTCGCAGGACGTGCCGCAGCAGGCATTGCCGGCGCACTCGCAACCGGCGAGGTTGGGCGGGGTCACGTTGCAATCGACCCTGCCCGAGTTGCACGTGTACGCGCACGAGCTTACGGCGCACGTGGGCGTGCCATAGGTCGTGTCGCAAGCGGCGCCGCATGCGCCGCAGTTGTCTACCGTGTCGGTCGACGTGCATCCGCCGCTGCCGGCGTCTACTTCGCCGCCGGAGTCGTGCGACCCGGCCGCGTCCACCGTCCCCGGGCCTGAATCCGTCGATTCTTCGGCGTCGGATTCCTGGGTGGCGTCGCCCGCGTCGTCCCCTTCGTTCGCGTCGCCCGCTTCGTCCGCAATCGTCCCCGTGTCCTCCGGCGCGTCGAAGTCCGAGGCCTCCTCCGACGCGTCCGCGACGACGACGCTCGCCCCGTCCTTGCCATGCGCCCCGAGGCTCGCGTCGCAGTCGACGGAGCACGCGCCCGTCGCGTACGAGTCCAGCCCGCTCAGGGCGGCACACGCGGCGATGCCGCCGCCGAGCAACAGCACGCCGGCGGCACTCCAATCCCCGTACGCCGTCTTCACTGCGGCGGTGGCGGCGGCGGCGGCGGCGGCGGTTGCTTGTCGTCGGTCACGCAAGCCGAGAGATCGAAGAACAGGAACTCGACGGCCGCCTGCTGCGCGCTCAGGGTGGCGTTCGTCGGGCAATCCGCAGGGATCGAGTTGTACTGCGCCAGGAGCGAGCCGCCCGTATGCAGGTCGGTGAAGACGGCCTTGCCGCAATAGTTCTTGGTGGTCGATTCCGCGCTGGCGTCGCCCGCCGGCGCCGCGCCGCCGATCGGCGTGTCGAACGACATGTACTTCACGTCGCCCGTCGCCCCGTCGCCCGCCGGGGCGTAGATCCAGTTCTCGGCAGTCTGCGCATTGATCGCCGTGACGCTGGTGGCGACGTCGTCGAGGCTGATCGTGTCCGGCGTGCCCGTCGACGCCAGCGCGCTCGGCGTCAGGTTGCCCAGCCACTCGCCGAAGACGACTCCCTTCGGGAAGCTTGTCGCGTTGTTGATGTCGAACGTGGCGGGTAAGGGGTTCGCGACCGTGCTGCCCACGTTCCACGTGGCGACGGCGGCGACGTTGGCGTCCGGGTTCGATTGGAACCAGTAGTACTGGTAGTGGCTGGCGAACACCTTGCCGCCCTCGTCCAGCCAGTCAGTGAGCGCCGTCAGCGCGCTCGCGGGCTTGGTGGCCGCGTGCTCGTTGCATTCGCACGAGAAGAGCGCGATGTCGTAGGGCTCGAAGCTCGACTTGCTCTGCCACAACGGGCACGCGCTAGTCGTGCAGTCGCCGGCCGTCCCGTTCGACAGCGTCGCTGCCCCGGTGCCGGCGAGCGTCAGGCCCTGGTACACGTCGACGCGACCGCCCGCCATCGGTGCCGTGAACTCGCTGGGGGAGATGCCGATGCCCGTGAGGAAGCACGCCATGTCGTCGCAGCCGCCGGTAAGGAGGGCCATCTGCGGCATGTCGCCCTCCGACTTGTTGCCCGGCAGGCGAACGGTGCCGTCGGAGACCGTCGTCGTGGCGCAGCTCGTCGTCTTGACGGAGACCGTGCGCCGCCACTTGCCCATCTGCACGGTGATCGGCACGTCGGTGCCCGTGGGCACGTTGGTGAGCGTGAACTCGCCCTGGTAGTTGGTCTGCGTGATGGCGACGTAGTCGCCGACCGAGGCGTCGCACGTGTTGCACGACTTGGTGCCCGGAGTGATGGCGGGCAAGTTTGCGACGACGTTCGGGATGAAGACGAGCGCGTTGTAGAGCGGGTTCTTGCCGGCGGGGTCGAAGACCTTGCCCTTGAGCGTCGTCGGCGAGCTAGTCGCGCACGACTTGTCGACCGAGCACGACCACCCCGTCCCGCTGGAACACGTGGGCGGGGGACCGGAGGCGTCGGTGCCCCCCGTGGTGAACGAGCCGCTTCCCGAGCCGCCGCCGCCCAGGCCACTGGATGTTCCGCCGCCGTCGTCGCCACTGCTACCGAACGCGCTACCGCTCGACTGGCCTAGGCCGCCACCGCTGCCGCTGCTGCTGGTGAGGCCCGCGCCGAGGCCGCCATTGGAGCTGCTGCTGCAGCCGCTGGCCATAGATGCAATCCAGACTGATGCGAAAGCAAAAGCCGCAAAGATATGTTGGTTGACTCGCACTGTCCGGGCCTCCTCAAACGACACGACGACTAACGACCCCCCGATCACGCAAGGGACCTACTTCTACAGAGTGCCCGACGGTGGGGGTAGCGTCTGCGATGTTGCCCGAATTGGACATTTTTTCATGAGAGCATGGGAGATGTTCAGCGTTCGTGTAGGTGTAAAATGCGCCTGACCCTCGTTCCGAGGACGCCGCCCAGTCCGTCCTCGTTCATCCAGGCGGGATTCTTCCGTCAACACCGTCGCGCGATCGCTGGAACCGCACGGCCGCGCTCGGGTACACAACGCGTGGCCAGCCCGTATCATCGGATCCCAGAGATGGCGTCCGCCGAGTGCCCCTCGCCCGCCGGTGCGTTCGTGCCGGTTGTGGACCGTGGCAAGTGCGAAGGCAAGGCCGACTGCGTGGAGGTCTGCCCGTTCCACGTGTTCGAAGTGCGTCGCATCGAAGACGCGGACTTCGCCGCGCTTGGCGTGCTGGGGAAGCTCAAGAGCATGGCGCATGGGCGCAAGACGGCTTACACGCCGCGATCGTCGGACTGCCAGGCCTGCGGCAAGTGCGTGACGGCGTGTCCCGAGAAGGCCATTCGGCTCGCGCGCGTCGCGGGCTGATGCCCGATCGGGGCCTTCCGCCTCACGTGTCCCGACTTACATTCTCTTCATGGCCAGCACCGTCACTTCGGTCGACGCGAGCCCGCGCGAGGCCTCGTCCTTGGGCGCTCGCAGCGTGGAGGGCATCCACCGCAGCAACACGTTCCACTGGGTCGGCAACGGGTTTCATGTCTCGACGTACTTCCCGAGCCGCAATCTGTCGTCC
>PLIR01000426.1 GCA_003139415.1 Myxococcales bacterium
CGATAGGCGCCGTCGACGAGCCGGGTGCGCGACGGGTCCACACGCGGCGCGTGCCGCGCCTCGGCGGAATCGGAATCGTCATCGGCTTCTTCGTCTCCGGAGCGATTCTGTTTGCCGTTGGGACGCACGCGGCTCGGATCTTCGTTGCGTCATCACACATCACCCTGGGACTCGTTTGCGGTGGGGGGCTCGTCGCGGCGACGGGCCTCGTGGACGACCTCAAGGGAATGGGGGCCAAACGCAAACTCCTCGCGCAAGTGGTGGCCGGGACCATCGCCTACCCCTGCCACATGCGGATCGAGACGATCGACCTTCCGGGGCTCGGCGTCCAAAACCTCGGCTGGCTCGCTCTTCCCGTGACGGTCGCCTGGATCGTCGCCACCATCAACGCCCTCAACCTCATCGACGGTCTCGACGGCCTCGCGGCGGGCGTGACGTTCTTCGCGTGCGTGACGAATTTTTGCATTGCTTGGCTCACGGGCAATTTCTACATCGAGCTCGTCAGCGCGGGCCTCGGTGGCGCGGTCGTCGGGTTTCTCTTTTACAACTTCAACCCCGCGCAGATCTTCATGGGCGACTCCGGGAGCATGTTCCTCGGTTTCGTGCTCGGCGCGGCGGCGCTCCTCGGTGCTGGCTCGCAGAAGAGTCCCACGATCATCGCCATCGTGGTGCCCATCCTGGCGCTCGGCCTGCCCATCATGGACATGCTACTGACGGTCGCCCGTCGGTTCCTCGAGCGGCGCTCGATTTTCGTCGCCGATCGCGGTCACATCCACCACCGGCTGCTCGACATGGGACTGACGCACCGGCGCACGGTCCTCTCGCTGTACTTGCTGAGCGTCTTGTTCACTGCGGTCGCCCTGGTGACATACCTCGGCCGATCCTGGCAGATCGGCGCAGCCCTCTTCGCACTCACCGTGGTCCTCGTCGGCGTCATCCGCTTCGTCGGATACTTCGGATCCTCCCTCGCCGGCGTAGGTGGGCTGGCCGCAGCGGGACTGGCCGCCGACGGTCCAGAGGCGCTCCGGAAGGCCGTACCACGGGCTCTCGCGCGAATGACCCCGACCGAATCGACAGAACAGCTGCCGACGCTCCTCGCGGACTTCGCGGCGGCCGCTGGCCTGCTTGCCGTGCGGATCGTCAACCCGAACAACCACAGGCTCAAGCAGTGGGGATGGGAAGCGCTCCCGCAAAACGGCGAGAGGCGCGAGGCGGCGTGCGCGTCATTCGAAGTCCCGGACGACCGAGGGCTTCTGCAGCTGCAATTCTTCGTGGACAGCCCCTCGGGAACGATCGGCCCCAAGACGTACGTCTTGCTGCAGCTCGTCGCCGATGCCGCTTCGGAGATGCTGACCGCGAACCGCGAATCTCCGCGCGCAGCGACGCCGGTGACGGCGACGCCGGTGCGGGAAGGGCGACTCGCCTGACACGCTACGAATGCGCATCCTGTTCCTTAGTCCCTCGGGCGGCCTGGGCGGCGCCGAGCGTTGCCTGCTCGACCTCATAGCTTCGATCCGGACGTATGATCCGGGGACCGACGTCGGAGTCCTCGCGGGGGCCGACGGACCGCTGCTGCCCCGCGTCGAATCGCTCGGCGCGCAGGTCGTGCGGCTGCCGTTGACGCAGGGGCTGGCCGAGGTCGGGGACAGCGGGCTCGCCGGCGGAGGTGCGCGCGTCGCGTTGTCCACGGCGCGGCGGCTCTCTCTCGGCGGCCTGCAAGCGACCCGCTACGCCGCACGCCTCCGAGCCGCGATGCGTCGCTTCGCACCGTCGGTCGTCCATTCCAACGGCATCAAGATGCACCTGCTCGCGGCGGTGGCCGGCTCGCCGGCACCACTCGTGTGGCACCTGCGCGACTTCATCGGGCAGCGGGCTCTTGTGCCACTGGGCCTGAAAGCCCTGCAGTGGCGCGCGGACGCGAGCATCGCGATCTCGCGAGCCGTCAGTCAGGACGCACAGCGGGTGCTCCCGCGGGTAGCCGTCCACGTCGTTTATGACGCGATCGACACCGACGCCTTCGCGCCGACGGGGAACGTCGCTGCACTCGATGCTCTTTCGGGCAGCCCCGCGGCCCCCGACGGATGCCTGCGCGTGGGGCTCGTTGCGACATATGCGCGCTGGAAGGGACACCAGGTTCTGCTCGAGGCGGCTCGCCACCTCGCCTCGCGCGCGGACGCCTCGCACGTCGTCTTCTACATTGTCGGCGGTCCGATCTACGAGACGACGGCCTCCCAGTACGCTCCGGGGGAGCTCCGCGCGCTGGCCTCGCGCCTCGGCGTGACCGACAGAATCCGCTTCGTGCCGTTTCAGGCCCGGGTCGAAGACGCGTTTCGCGCGCTCGACGTGATCGTCCACGCGAGTTCGCGCCGGGAGCCGTTCGGCCGCACGATTGCCGAGGGGATGGCCACCGGCAAGCCCGTCATCGTCGCCAACGGGAGCGGCGCGGCGGAGCTCTTCGCGGACCCACGGGATGCCGTCGGAGTCCCCGAGGGAGACCCGGAGGCACTGGCGGAGGCGGTGCGCCGTCTCGCCCTCGACCCGGCAGAGCGCGCCCGCCTCGGACGGGCGGGTAGAGCGACAGCCCTCGAACGCTTCTCGCGCGCGCGCCTTGCCCGCGAAGTCTTCGAGGTCTACGCAGCCGCCGGAGCGCGCCCGCGCCGGACGCCCGGCGCCGCCGTATGATAGGAAAGAGCCTACGACGATGAAGAAGAGAGCCCTGATCACAGGCGTGACGGGACAAGACGGCAGCTACCTCGCTGAACTGCTTCTCTCGAAGGGGTACGACGTGCACGGCATGGTGCGACGATCGTCCGAGGAGAAGTTCGAGCGCATCGCCCACCTTCGCGAACACATCACGCTCCACCAAGGCGATCTGCTCGACCAGTATTCGATCACGTCCCTGCTCTCGAAGATCGAGCCCCACGAGGTCTACAACCTCGCGGCCCAGTCGTTCGTGCCGACGAGCTGGACGCAGCCCGTGCTGACGACGGAGTTCACCGCGGTCGGGGTCACCCGGGTCCTCGAGGCCATCCGCCATGGCGCGCCGAAGACGCGCTTCTATCAAGCGTCCTCGTCCGAGATGTTCGGGCGTGTCCGTGAGACCCCCCAATCGGAGGATACGCCCTTCTATCCTCGCTCTCCGTACGGGGTGGCCAAGGCCTACGGGCACTTCATCACGGTCAACTACCGCGAGTCGTTCGGTCTCTTCGCGGTCAGCGGAATCCTCTTCAACCACGAGTCGCCGAGGCGGGGACTCGAATTCGTCACCCGGAAGGTGACCGATGGCGTCGCACGGATCCGGCACCGGCTGATTGACAAGCTGCACCTCGGCAACCTCGACGCACGGCGGGATTGGGGCTTCGCGGGCGACTACGTGGAGGCCATGTGGCGGATGCTCCAGCAGCCGGAAGCGCAGGACTACGTGGTGGCCACGGGCGAGACGCACACGGTACGGGAGCTCTGCGAAGTCGCGTTCGCGCGGGCCGACCTCGACTGGAAGGCGCACGTCGTCGTCGATCCGACGTTCCTACGGCCGGCGGAGGTCGATCTGCTCATCGGCAATCCGGCCAAGGCTCGCAAGGTGCTCGGCTGGGAGCCGCGGTACGACTTCCGCCGGCTTGTCGAGATGATGGTCGACGCCGACATCGCGCGTCTCCGGCCGGAACAGGCCTGATGCGTGTCCTCGTGACCGGCGCCGACGGCTTCGTCGGGGGGCACCTCGGTGCCTTCTTGCGCGCTCGGGGAGACGAAGTCGTGTCCTGGGCCGGTCCGCGCCCCACGGGTTCCCCTCCGCCCGGGTTCGAGGTGGTGGACGTGCGGGACGGCGATGCAGTGCAGCGCGCGGTGGCCCGCGCGAAGCCCGACGCCATCGTCCACTTGGCGGCCGTCAGCTCCGTCGTCCAGAGTCACGCGGAGCCGGCGCTGACGTTCGAGGTCAACACGGTGGGCGCCTTGCATGTGTGCATCGCCGCCAAAGCGATGTCGTCAGCCCCGCGTGTTCTGGTGGTCAGCTCGGGCGAGGTCTACGGTCCGACCCCGGCCGAGCCCGCGACCGAAGCGACCGCGCTCGCCCCGACGAGCCCGTACGCGGCGTCGAAGGTGGCCGCCGAAACGGCCGCGTTCCAGTTCGCGCGCAGCTACGGCATGCACGTCGTATGCGTCCGGCCCTTCAACCACATCGGGCGGGGGCAGGCGCCTAACTTCGCCGTGCCGGCATTTGCGCGCCAGGTCGTCGAGGCCCGCCGGAGCCGTGCAAGACGCTCCATTTCGGTCGGCAACCTCGATCCGGTCCGTGACTTCAGCAACGTCGACGATGTCGTCGCCGCGTATGCCCTACTGCTCGACCGGGGCGTCTCTTGCGAGGCCTACAACGTGAGCAGCGGTTCGGGGCGCACGATACGGAGCATCCTCGAGGAGCTCATGGAGATCGCCGAAGTCGAGCTCGACGTCCGCGTCGATCCGTCCAAGGTCCGCGCGTCGGAGCTCCCCGTGCTCGTGGGAGACTCGTCCAAGATCCGTGCCCTCGGGTGGACGCCGCATCGGACGCTGAGAGAGACGCTGCGCGAGGTGCTCGACGATGCGGAGTCGCGCCTGGCGACGTGACGTCGCGGAGGGCCGCGAGATCCGTCTCAGATCGCTTCGAAGAGAAATCCGCAATGGACGGTGGATAGCGGGGCGTTCGCCTCGACGAGCGCCCATTCCACGACCGAATCACCGGCGGCGCACACGCGAAGCATCGAGTTGCGCGCCGCACCCACCATACGGCGGATGCCGTTCGCGGCGGGACGTACCGGCGCACCCGGATCACGGGACGGCTCGGGCGCGTCGCCCTCGAGCACGCGTCTCGGAAGGCGGGCGAGGCCACGAGCGCTCAGCGCGATGAATCGATCGGCCCGGAGCAAAGGGCTGAAGTCATAACGGCGGATTTGCTTCCGTCGGAAGGCGG
Organism: Myxococcales bacterium; assembly: GCA_003139415.1. Taxonomy (GTDB): domain Bacteria; phylum Myxococcota_A; class Polyangia; order Polyangiales; family Polyangiaceae; genus Palsa-1150. The sequence continues at coordinate 4,946 of PLIR01000426.1, forward strand.
CTCGCGCAAAACGGTCGGTCCACCCCTCGATGGTGTTCGCGAAGACGTGCACGTCCTGATCGCTGATGTTCTCGAGCACCAGAGCATGGCCGCCCTGGACCAGCAGTCGGCGCATGTGGGCGATCATCCGGTCCTGATCCTCCGGCGGATTGTGCTGCAGCACCGTGACCGTCGTGATCAGATCGAACGGCGAGGCCGACGAGAACTCTTGCAGCGATCCGCTGACGAACCGGACCTCGGGCGTCCGTTGGCGATTTCGCACCAGTAGATCCTCCTGCAGGTCCACGCCGGTCACCTCGTAGCCTTGCGACGAGAGGAGCCGACACCAGCGCCCGGCCCCGCAGCCGACATCGAGCGCCTTCGGGCGTGCGGACGGAGCGGGGGCGGCCTCGAGCAACTTGCGAAAGACGACCTCCTGGAAGCGCGCATAGTACCGGTTGAGCCAGAGCGGCCTACCCGGGTGGCAGACGTTGTCGAGTCCGTCCGTGTCCGCGTCGAGATCGACGGCGGCGCGGCGACCGTAGTGGACGCGCCAGTATTCCCGGGCCTGGTCTGAGTCGAAGCGAACCCCTGCCATGGCCGAGAGACTTAGCTCCGGCGCCGCCCCCCGTGAAGCCGCGCGCCCCCGATGTGCAGCCCAAAGGCGCGTCGGAAAGACACCGCACCAGGGCCTCCCGGGTGCGAGTGGCGCGTTTCAGGCTTGGCGCTCGAGCGCCACCGGGGTAAAAATCCTCCGGTCTCCGTAAACAGGACGAATGCTCCGCGCAACCAATCCACGGCCCATGGCGCATGGAGCACAGCCTTGAAGGCGGTCATCCTGGCAGGAGGGATGGGTACGCGGATCAGCGAGGAGACCCATCTCCGGCCCAAGCCGATGATCGAGATCGGCGGCAAGCCGATCCTCTGGCACATCATGAAGATCTACTCGCACTACGGTGTGAACGACTTCATCGTGTGCCTCGGCTACAAGGGCTACGTCATCAAGGAGTACTTCGCGAACTACTTCCTCCATACGTCGGACGTCACGTTCGACCTTGCCGCCAACACGGTGCAGATCCATCGCAACGCGGCCGAACGCTGGAAGGTCACTCTCGTCGACACGGGAGAGGCCACCCATACGGGCGGACGCCTCAAGCGCGTCCGCGACTATCTGGGCGGCGAAGACTTCTGCTTCACGTACGGTGACGGCTTGTCCAACGTGAACATCTCCAAGCTGATCGCTGCGCACCGGGAGTTCGGCACGCTGGCCACCGTCACGGCGATCCAGCCGCCCGGACGGTGGGGGCTCCTGACGACCGAGGACCGCAAGGTCGTCGGCTTCCAGGAGAAGCCACATGGCGACGGGGGATGGGTCAACGGCGGCTTCTTCGTCCTTTCACCGCGGGCAATCGATTACATCGACGGCGACCAGACCACGTGGGAAGGGCCTCCCCTCGAGCGCCTGGCCCGCGATCGACAGCTCTCCGCCTTCACCCACAACGGCTTCTGGCAGCCGATGGACCACCTGCGCGACAAGCACTATCTCGAGGGGCTGTGGTCTGCCGGCACCGCGCCGTGGAAGCTGTGGGACTAAACGCGGACCGTTGGCGTGGTCGTCGCACGCTCGTGACTGGTGTGACAGGGTTCAAGGGGGGCTGGCTCGCCCTCTGGCTACGCAACCTGGGGGCCGACGTGGTGGGCTACTCGCTGCCGCCCCCGACGAAGCCGAGCCTCTTCGAACACGCGCGGGTCGGCGACGACGTGCGTTGGGTCGACGGCGACGTCCGAGACCTCGCACGCCTGCGGCAGGTCGTGGCCGAGGCGCGGGCGGAGGTCGTCTTCCACTTGGCCGCACAACCGCTCGTTCGCGCGTCCTACGACGATCCGGTTGAGACGTTCGACACGAACGTCATGGGCACGGTGAACGTGCTCGAAGCCCTACGCGAGGATCGAGCGGTGCGCGCCGTCGTCGTCGTGACGAGCGACAAATGCTACGAGAATCGCGAATGGGTCTGGCCCTACCGCGAACACGACCCACTCGGCGGGCACGATCCGTACTCGAGTAGCAAGGCATGCGCGGAGATCGCCGCCCGCGCCTACGACCGCTCCTTCTTCAGGACCCGCAATGTCGGCGTGGCGACCGTCCGTGCGGGCAACGTCGTCGGCGGGGGCGACTGGGCACGCGACCGCATCGTGCCTGACATCGTCGGAGCGATCGAGCGAGGAAGCTCGGCCCTCGTGCGCAACCCTGCCAGTCTGCGCCCCTGGCAACACGTCCTCGAGCCATTGCATGGGTACTTGATGCTGGCCGAGAAGCTGGTCGACGGGACTGAGCTCAGCGACGGATGGAACTTCGGCCCGAACCCGGACGCCGTCCGTCCCGTCTCCGAACTTGCGGCGACGCTCTGCTCGCTCTGGGGTGAGGGTGCGCGGTGGCACCCAGCCGAAGTCGTCCAGCCCCACGAGGCGCGAATGCTCGCGCTCGACTCGTCGAAGGCGCGCGCGGCGATCGGATGGCGGCCCAGGCTCACGCTGGATCAAGCGCTCGAATGGACGGTTCATTGGTACAAGGGCTGCCGCCGGGGGGCCGACATGCGCGCTCTATCGCTCGAACAGATCTGCCGATATCAGGAGATGGCGCCGTGAAATGTCGCTTTTGCGGGGCGCCGGTGACGACGACGTTCGTCGACCTCGGGATGCAGCCGCTGTCCAACGCGTACGTCGATGCCGCCGTCTCGGACTCGATGGAGCCGTTCTATCCCCTGCACGCGCGCGTCTGCGCCAGCTGCTTGCTCGTGCAGGTCCCCGAGTTCCAGTCGCCCGAACGGATCTTCAGCGAGTACGCTTATCTGTCGTCGCTGTCCGACTCGTGGTTGGAGCACTGCCGGCGCTACGCGACGGACATGGTGGGCCGCCTTGGGCTCGACGGATCCCGGCTCGTCGTCGAGGTCGCGAGCAACGATGGCTACCTGCTGCGATTCTTCAAGGAGCTTGGGATCTCGGTGCTCGGCATCGAGCCGGCCGCGAACGTTGCGGCGATCGCCGAGCGAGCGGGCGTGCCGTCCATTCCCCGGTTCTTCGGGACGGAGCTCGCCTCCGAACTGGTCGCCAAGGGGACCCGGGCCGACCTCCTCGTCGGAAACAACGTCCTCGCCCACGTGCCGAACCTCAACGACTTCGTTCGCGGACTGGCGATCTTGCTGGCGGAGGAGGGCGTACTGACAATGGAGTTCCCGCACCTCGGAAAGCTCATCGCGCACAGCCAGTTCGACACCATCTACCACGAACACTTCTCCTACTTTTCGCTGAGCACCGCGGCAAAGGTCTTCGCGTCGCACGGGCTCCGGGTTTTTGACGTCGACGAGCTGCCCACGCACGGCGGGTCGCTGCGGATCTTCGCTTGCCACGAGGCGCACGGGCACCCCACCTCCCCTCGAGTTGCCGCCGTGCTCGACGCCGAGGGACACGAAGGCCTGCGCGCCCTCGAAACCTACGAACGCTTCGCCGCGCGGGCGCAGCACGTGAAGTTCTCGCTGCTCGAGTTCTTGATCGCGTGCAAGCGGCGCGGTGAACGCATCGCCGCGTACGGAGCCGCCGCGAAGGGCAATACCCTCCTCAACTACTGCGGGGTCCGCACGGACTTCATCGACTACGTCGCGGATCGCAGCCCCCTGAAGCAGGGCAAGCTCCTGCCGGGCACGCGCATTCCCGTCGTCGCCCCCGAGCGCATCGCCGAGACGCGTCCGCACTACGTCCTCATCCTGCCGTGGAACATCCGCGACGAAGTCGCTCGTCAACTCGCGTACGTGCGCGACTGGGGAGGCCGCCTCGTCGTGCCCATTCCTACGATCGAGGTCATGCCTTGATCTTCCGCGACACGTCGATCGCCGGGGCTTTCATCCTAGAGCCCCAGCCCCACGTCGACGACCGTGGCTCCTTCACCCGCATCTGGTGCGCGAGAGAGTTCGAAGGGCAGGGCGCGGACGCCCGGCTCGCCCAGTGCAGCATCTCGACGAACGCGCGCAAGGGCACGCTGCGCGGGCTTCACTACTCGGTACCGCCGGGCGCGGAGGTCAAGGTGGTCCGCTGCGTGAGGGGGGCCATCTACGACGTGCTCGTGGACCTCCGACCCGAGTCCCCCAGCTACCGTCGCTATTTCGCGCAGACGTTGACGGCGGACAACGGTCTCGCTCTCTACGTGCCCGAGGGCGTGGCCCACGGCTTCGAGACGCTCGAAGACCACTCCGACGTTCTCTACCAGGTGTCGGAGTTCTACGATCCGGCTTGCGCTCGCGGGGTGAGGTGGAACGATCCTGCGTTCGGCATTCCCTGGCCAGACCGCGATCCGATCCTGTCCGACCGGGATCGATCCTGCGCGGACTATTTACCGCCCGCGCCGTAGATACGCCGACGGCCAGTGCGTTATCTGGTGCGAGCCCATCGTCTCGTCGAAGTAAAATGGGGGCGGTTCGATCACGAAGTCGGCGTGCTTCGCGGCGAACGCTTTCGCCGCCTCGACGGGGTTGTCTTTCCGCCACTCAGGCTTTCCGCGAGGGACGTCGTAGAGGTCCTGCATGAGCCCGTCGGTCGCGACGATGTAGGATCCCTTCGTCACCAACGGTGCGTACGCTTCGAGTTCGGCGCCAACGTGGTCGCGGCTATGGTTCGAGTCGAGGATGACGAGCACTCGCTCACCGTCGCGAACCATCGAAGCCACACGCTCGACCACGCGCGGGTCCGTCGAACTCCCCTCCACCAAAGAAATCAGGGGCGCCAGCTCGTGCGACTCGATCGCCTGGCGGTTGTGCGGGCGAATCTCGATGTCCACTCCGACGACGCGTCCCGCTCCCATCGCCTTGAGCAGGCTTGCGTAGAAGATGAGCGAACCCCCATGCGCCACGCCGGTCTCGATCACGACGTCGGGACGGACGCGGTAGATCGCCTCTTGCACGCGAACCATGTCCTCTGGGAGCTGGATGATCGGGCGACCCATCCACGTGAAGCCGTAGATGTATTTCACGTCCCACCCGACCTTCACCCAAAGCTTCGAGAGCAATGCGAAGGCTTCCGGCGAGTAGAGTGGCAGGTGGCGCCCGACCCCGCCCTCGTCGACGGACAGGCTTCGAGCTTCCGTGTCGATTTCGATCTTCATAGGTGTCCCGAGACGGCGCAGCAGGGCAACGAGGCTAGCTCGCGTGCGGGCCGTTGCAACGCCACCATTCGACCGTCTTGGCGAGTCCGTCCGAAAGCGTCCAACGCGGCTTCCAGGCCGTCGCATCGCGGAGCTTTTGGGTATTGGCGGAGATGAACATCGGATCGGTCGGGTTGTACGGCACCGCGCCGAGTCGTATAAGGTCGGGCCGCCCTGCGAGCCGGGCCGCTTCTCGCACCACGGACTCGACGGTCACAGGCTGACCCGAAGCAACATTGACTGGGCCGACGAATTCGGAGTGAACGAGCGTGCTGATGGCGGAGGCCACGTCCTCCACGTAAAGGAGGTCTCGCACCTGGCCTCCATGGGTGGTCTTCGCCTCCTCGCCGCGAAGAATGGAACACACGACGGACGGAACGAGCCGGCCGGTACACTCGCCTGGGCCGTAGAGATGAAAGAGCCGGGGCCACACGATCTCCATCCCGGTCACGGCGCCAAGTTGTTGCAGCGGGAGAAACGTTCCCGCCTTGGCCGCCGCATACAGGTGGGAGGGAGCGAGGGGCGTCTCCTCGGAGAGGTGTCCGAAGCTCGTGTCGTATTCGAAGCACGTTCCGAGGGCCAAGAAGCGGCGGCAGCCTCGCTCCGCCAGCAGCTTGGCGAGCGAAAGCGTGGCGCACTGAAGGTCGACGTTTTCGATCGCAGTTAGATATCTGCCGGGCGCGGTGCACCACGCGGCGTGGACACAGACGTCTGGTTTCACGGCGGCGATGCTCGCCCGGCCCGTCTCACTGTTGAGGTCGGCCTCTACCCGGTGCAGGCCGGGGATCTCGTCGAGGCGTGGATGCCGCTTCGATCGGGAGATCGCGTGCACCTCGTCGCCCGCCTCGAGCAACGCTCGAACAAGGTGCACTCCTACGAAGCCACCCGCCCCTGTTACGGCGATTCTCATGCCCCAAGCCCTTCGTCACGTCGAGAAGATTCTCGACGGCACGGCACACCGGCCAGGTAAACGGCTCGAATCATGCTTGCCTCCCGGAGGTCCAAACGACCGGGTGGCGTCAGCCTACCTTAGTCTGACAAGTCGGAAAGGGCGATCCTCTGCTTTGGGCGCCAATGTGTGCGCGGCATCAACGTTCCGCTTGCAACGGAATGGGATGCAGACACACCCGTTGGTCGACTAATCTGGCTGGTACTCACGCATGAAACGCATTCCCGTCGCCGGCCCATGGGTCACCGCCCGCGAGATCGACTACGTGACAGACGCTGCAGCGAGCAACTGGTACGAGAACGCGAACGCCTACGTCCACCGCTTCGAACGTGCCTTCGCGGAGCGCGTCGGCGTCCGCCACGCCGTCTCCCTGCCCTCGTGCACGTCGGCCATCCACCTGTCGCTCGCGGCGCTCGGCGTTGGACCGGGCGACGAGGTCGTCGTCCCCGATCTCACGTGGATCGCGTCGGTCGCACCGGTCACCTACGTCGGCGCGACGGCCGTGTTTGCCGACGTGGACGAGAGGACATGGTGCCTCTCGGCCAAGTCTTTCGAGAGCGTAATCACTCGCCGGACCAAGGCGGTCGTTCCGGTCGATCTGTACGGCGGGATGCCGGACATGACCGCCATCCGGGCCGTCGCGGAGCGACACGGGATCGCCATCGTCGAGGACGCGGCAGAGGCGGTTGGTGCGCGCTACTGCGGTCGCGCAGCCGGCTCTCTTGGCGACACGGGCGTCTTCAGCTTCCACGGATCGAAGACGGTGACGACCGGCGAGGGCGGGATGCTCGTGACGGACCGGGACGACCTGTTCAAGCGCGCGCTGTTCCTTCGGGATCATGGGCGCCAGCCCGGCGACAAGTCGTTCGTCAACACCGAGGTCGCGTTCCTGTACAAGATGAGCGCCCTGCAGGCCGCCTTCGGCCTCGGTCAAATCGAGCGGCTCGACGAGCTCGTGGCCCG
>PLIR01000270.1 GCA_003139415.1 Myxococcales bacterium
ATGCTCGTCTCTGGCTGGATTGCACGCGAGCGACTCAGGAAGATGCTCCTCTCTGGCTGGATTGCGCGCGAGCCGCTAAGGAAGATGCTCGTCTCTGGCTGGGTTGCGCGCGACCAGCTCACGAGTGGTCGGCTCTCTTGTTCAACACCGCGCTAACGACGCAAGATGCCGCCGAGGGGACGTCGGACGACGGGGCGGCTGTCTCTCAGGAACTTGAGGTTGGCGTGGTTGATCGCCGCGTGGGCGACGAGGGGGCCGGCGAGGCTCCCCGTCGCGGTGAACACGGCCGCGAACACGAGGCCCATCACCGTCGCCCAGGCCATCCACCCCCAGCGGGCGGGACCGCGCACCTGATGCAGCGCGCCAAAGACGACCGAAGATGCGACGATCCCGAGCGCCGGGACGAGCCAGCCGCGAAAGAGTAGCTCCTCGCCCGAAGCGCCGGCCAGCGCGACCGCGAGGAGGGCCCTGTCGCTCGAGTACTGGGCCGAAGGACGCAGGGCGACGCAGAGGTCGCGCGCCCACCGCCAGCGGCCGACCATCGCGTGCGTGGCGGCGATCGTCGCGGCCCCGGCCAGCACGCCGAGCCCGAGGCTTAGCAAGCACGCCGCCGCGCCGCGCGTGCCGAGCCACGCGGTGCACGAGAGTGGGTTATGGCCGCTGCCTAGGGCCCCCGCCACCCCAAGGGCCCCGGCCCCCGCGTATGCCACCACGAGCGTGGCCGGCTCCCGCCATCGCACCCCGCCCCGGCCAAGCCAGACGACCGCCGGCGGGCGAGCCACCCCCATGCGAACGCGCCCGTCCGGCGACCCGAGAAGGTGCACGTCCCGACTCGCGACCATCCTCATCTCGCGTGACACGCGCGGCGCCGCCGCGCAAGGGCTTCCGGGGCGCGGTGGGCGAGACCGGCGGCTCTTCCTAGCCTCCCGAATCTGTTATCGTTCTGGAGCGACTCTCCGATGTCGATCCCCGGCCCCGACGAGAGACCGCGTGTACTTATCGTCGACGACGAGAAGTTCATTCGGGACATCCTGGCCGACTTTCTCGGCATGGAGGGCTACATCGTCCGCACCGCGGAGGACGGGACGGCGGCCCTCTCCGAGCTGCACAACGCCCACTACGACCTCGTCATCAGCGACCTGAAGATGCCCCGTATGGGCGGCATCGAGCTCCTCGATGCCATCGGAACCGCGGCGCCGAGCGCGCTCACCGTCATCATGACGGGCTTCGGCACCGTCGAGACGGCGATCGACGCGATGAAGCGCGGCGCGTACGACTACATCCTCAAACCCTTCAAGGTAGAGGAGGTGATCCGGGTCGTGCAGCGAGGGCTCGAAAAGCAGCGCCTCGCCGCCGAGAACCTGCGCCTGCGCGAGGCCGTTTCTCTCTACAAGGTCAGCGAAGCCATCGCGGCGAGCCTGTCGCTCGAGGAAGTCCTTGCGACGATAGGAGACACCGCCGTACTCGAGCTCAACGGCGACCTCGTGTCCACGTGGCTCGAGGACGGCGAGGGCGGTTACTACGAGCGCCAGCGACTCGTGCACTGGCGAGGGGAATCCGCGCCGCGGCCGGCCGATCGACAGGCCGGCGAGGCGACGCCCCTCGTCGTCGCCGATCCGGGCGACCCGATGCGGGCGGAGCTCGGGGTGCTCTCGCTTCGTGCCTTCGTCGATCACTACGCGGCGCACTCGACGCTGCTCGAGCAGGGCAGCAAGGGGGTTCGGTTCTTCGAGGCCCCTCCGGGCATGCCGCTCATCTCGCTCGTATCCGTTCCGCTGAAGATGAAGACGCGCCTCCTCGGATGGATCAGCGTTGCCAGCTTCACCAAGCAAAAGCGCTTCAACGAGGGGCACCGCAAGCTCCTCTCGATCGTGGGCTCGCGCGCGGCCGCCGCCATCGAGAACGCGAGGCTCTACGAGGATCTGCGGGCCACCTTCCAGCAGACGATCCACGGCCTCGCCCGCGCGATCGACAAGATGGACCGCTACACCTCCGGTCACTCCGGGCGCGTCGCGACGTACGCCACGTACCTCGCCGGCTGCCTGGGGCTGCCGCCGGACGTCATCGAGATCGTGCGCCAGAGCGCACTGATGCACGACATCGGCAAGATCGGCTGCGCGATGAACCTCAACAAGCCCGGTACGCTGACGCAGGACGAATACGAGATCTTCAAGCGTCACCCGGTCTACGGCAAAGACATCCTCGACCCGATCAAGTTCCTGCACCCGCTCGTGCCCGGGGTGCACCTGCACCACGAGCGCTGGGACGGGCGGGGGTACCCGCTCGGGCTCAAGGGCAACGACGTCCCGATCATCGCTCGGATCATCTCCGTCGCCGACACCTACGACGCGATGACGAGCGATCGCGCGTACCGGAGGGCGCTGCCGCACGAGGTGGCCGTCGGCGAGATCGAGCGCTGCAGCGGCACGCAGTTCGACCCCGAGGTGTCGCACCTTTTTACGGCAGGCCTGGACGAGTTTCTCCAGGAGCTCGCGGCCAAAGGGATGAAGATCCCCGATTGAGTCGACCGGTGCGGCGGGCGCGGCGCTGAGTTATATAGCGCCATGCTAGACGACAAGCTCCGCGAGTGCCTGACGTTCGACGACGTCCTGCTGGTGCCGGCGTTCAGCGAAGTGCTCCCGAAGGACGTCGACGTGAAGACCCGGCTGTGCCGGGGTGTCGATCTGAACATCCCGCTGCTGTCCGCCGCGATGGACTCGGTCACCGAGAGCCGGACGGCGATCACGATGGCGCGCGAGGGGGGCATCGGCATCGTCCACAAGAACCTGCCGATCGAGATCCAGGCGCGCGAAGTCGAGCGGGTGAAGCGGGCCGAGAGCGGGATGATCCTCGGGCCCGTGACGGCGCATCCGTCGCAATCGCTGCGGGCCGCGCTCGAGGTGATGCGGGAGCACGACATCAGCGGCGTGCCGGTGGTGGAGGGGGATCGCCCCGTCGGCATCCTGACGGCGCGCGACATCCGCTTCGAGCAGAACCTCGATCAACCCGTGAGCGTGCTGATGACGAAGAAGCTCGTCACCGTGCCGCCCGGCGTGTCCGTCGACGAGGCCAAGCAGCTCCTGCACAAGCACCGCATCGAGAAGCTCCTCGTGGTCGACTTGTCCGGCAGGCTCGTCGGGCTCATCACGATCAAGGACATCCTCCAGGCCGACAAGTACCCGCAGGCCGTCAAAGACGAGCAGCGGCGCTTGCGCGTCGGCGCGGCGATCGGGCCGGGGCCGGACCGCCGCGACCGTACCGCCGCGCTCGTGGGCGCCGGGGTCGACGTGCTCGTCATCGACACGGCGCACGGCCATAGCCAGGCCGTCATCGAGGCCGTGCGCGCGACGAAGAAAGAGTTCTCGACGGTGCGCGTCATCGCCGGCAACGTCGCCACGGCCGACGGCGCCGAGGCGCTCATCGACGCCGGCGCCGACGCGGTGAAGGTGGGCATCGGGCCGGGCAGCATCTGCACGACGCGCGTCGTGGCCGGCGTCGGGGTGCCGCAGATCACCGCCGTGAGCGAGTGCGCCCGCGTCGCTGACCGCCACAACGTGCCCATCATCGCCGATGGCGGCGTGAAGCACTCGGGCGACGTGACGAAGGCCATCGCGGCCGGGGCGAGCAGCGTGATGATCGGCTCTCTCTTCGCGGGCACCGACGAGTCGCCGGGCGATCTCGTGCTCTACCAGGGGCGCAGCTACAAGGTGTACCGCGGCATGGGCAGTCTCGGCGCGATGCGCAAGGGCAGCCGCGACCGATACGGCCAGGCCGGCACCGCCGACGAGAAGCTCGTCCCCGAGGGGATCGAAGGCCGCGTTCCCCATCGCGGATCCCTCGCGTCCATCCTCTATCAGCTCATCGGAGGTCTCCGGAGCGGCATGGGGTACACGGGGAGCAAGAACGTGCACGAGCTGCGGACCAAGGGCTCCTTCGTCCGCATCACGTCGCAAGGCTTGCGAGAGAGCCATGTCCACGACGTCATCGTGACCGAAGAGTCGCCCAACTACTTCAGGAGCTGACGCGAAGTGGACGAGTTCGCCGCCCACTGGCTCGGGCGCGTGCGCTACGCCGAGGCCCTGGCGCTCCAGGAGCGGTTGCTCGAGCGACGTCTGGCCGGATCCATCGGCGACACTCTCCTCCTGCTCGAGCACGATCCCGTCGTCACGATGGGCAGGTCTGCGCGGCGAGAGAACGTCCTCGTGCCACGCGCCCGCCTCGAGGCTCTCGGTGTCGACTGGCACGAGACGGGCCGCGGCGGCGACGTCACGTACCACGGCCCGGGCCAGCTCGTGGCCTATCCCATCTTCGACCTTCGACCCGACCGGTGCGACGTGAAGCGTTACGTGCGCGACCTCGCGCGCGTCATGGTGGCGATCGCCGCCGACTACGGAGTCGCGGCCTCGTTCCTCGAAGGCGATCCGAAGCTTGTCGGCGTGTGGGTCGACGAGGCAAGCCCGGACAGGTGGCCCGGTGACCCGCGCGACGAAGGGGGCGCGACCCGCACCGCGAAGATCGGCGCCATCGGGGTGCGTCTCTCCCACTGGGTGGCGACGCACGGCTTCGCGCTCAACGTGTCGACGGATCTCGACGGCTTCCGCCACATCGTCCCCTGCGGCATCGGCCAGTACGGCGTCACGTCACTGCAGCACCTGGGCGCCCCAGCGCCCCCGGTGAGCGAAGTCGCGTGGGCCTCGGTCCCCCACTTTGCCCGCGTCTTCGGCGTGCCGGGTCGTCGAGCCGCCCCGGACGAGACGGCGCAGCTGCGTGCAGAGAGAGAAAACCGCCAGGACGCCAAGGACGCCACGTGAAGAGTCTCGGGGATTTTGATGAAATCCAGACCTTGGCGTCTTTGGCGTCCTGGCGGTTAATTTCTCTTCTTCAGGGCTGACCGCGCTCGGATGCCATGATGCGCAGGTACATCCGCGCTCTCACGTTCTCGGGGTCCATTTCCAAGACGGTGCGCCATTGGTCGGCGGCCGCGTCGCCGTCGCCGAGCGATAGGAGCGTCACGCCCAGCTGAATGCGCGCGGGGGCATACGTCGGCCTTGCGAAGACGGCCGCTTCGTATTGTTCGCGCGCGCGCGGCAGATCGTTGATCTCGCGCAGCAGCGTGCCGAGGCGCGTGCGCAGATCGGCGAACTGCGGGCAGAGGCCGACGGCCTTCTCGAACTCCGTGATCGCCTCGCGCACGAGGCCCGCGTCGGCGTACGCCTGCCCGACCTCGGCGTGCATGTTGGCGATCTTTCCCCGCGCGAACGGATCGAGGCCCTGGGCGCCGCCGCCGGGGGCGGCTCGGATGCGTCCGTAGATCCGCCGCGCCGCGTCGTACTTGCCGCGGTCGTTGTACGTGACGGCGAGGTTCAGCGCGGCTTCGGTGTAGTTGGGGTTGATGGCGAGCGCGCGCTCGAAATGGTGCTCGGCCTGCGCGAAGTTGCCTCGCGAGTGGCAGATGACGCCCAGCATGTCGTGCACGTCGGCCAGGCGATCGTTCTTCTCGAGCACGAGTCGGAGCGGCGGCTCGGCCTTGTCGAATTCGCGCTTCTGGTAGTGCTCGCGCCCGAGAAGCAGCAGTTGCTTCGTGTGGTCATCCATCGTGCTGACGTATCCTGAGGGCCTCAGGCTACGATGAAACAGGGTCGAAACGTGAGCGGCAATTCGATGGCATGTGCGTGTGAATGTGCGCGGCTTGCCGAATTCGTTGCGCGCGGACTCATCTACCGCTAAGGCCGACTCTGCCTTGGAGGGTCCCGACCGGAAGACGCCGATCGACGCTGCCCTCCTCGGTGGCGATGCGCACGCGCCTGCAGGGGCCGACGCGGAGGCCGAGACTCCGCAAGGGGCGTCCATCGCGCGCTCGCGGGCGGAAGCCGAGAAAGAGCGGCCACCGCGTGGCGCGTGGGCAAAGTGGCCAGCTCCGCTGCGCGCGCTCGGGACCCGGCCCGCATGGCTCACGATGGGAGGCGCCGCCGCGATCGCGGGCGCCGTCCTGGCGGCGCACTTTGCGACCGGCGCCGGCCATCGCGCGCTGCCACAGGTGAGCGCGGCGACGCTCGGCGGCGCCTTGTCGGGTCTCGATTTCGGCGTGGACGCTGGGACACCCGACGCCGCCGCCGACGCACCGTTCGAGGTGGCGCCCGCGCGGACCGAGCCGCGCATCTGGAGGGTGTCGCGGCTCGCAGAAGATCCAACCGCGGGCCTCGTCGACGTCACGGTCGGCCACCGCCCGCTCCTCGCGGCCCTCGGCGGCGCCGGTCTCGCGCGGGCCGAGGCGCAGCGGGTCGCCGCGTCGCTGGCCGAGGTGCGCGGCAACGAGCGCTTCGGTCCGAAGGACGAGTTCACCGTGGCGCTCGACAAGCCCACCGGCCGCGTCGTCGCGTACGAGCTGGCGACGTCGCCCGCCGACGTGTGGCAGGGGCGCGAGCAGCCTCAGGCCGACGGATCGTTGAAGCTCGAGACGAGAAAGCTGGAGCTCGAGGTGGATCGCGTCCGCGTCCGCAAGGCCGTCCTCGTCGGCGCCGAGCTGCATCAATCGTTCATCGAAGCTGGACTCGCCCCCATCGACGATCTTCTCGCGATGGTGGACGACGCGCTCGAGGGCCACGCCGAGCTCTCCGACATCCGCCCCGGCGCGCGCCTTCGCATCGTCGCCACGCAGGATCAAGTCGACGGAGCGTTCGTCCGCTGGGGCTCGCTCGAGGCCGTGGAGTACTTTCCGGCGACGCCGAACGCTCCCTCCGTACGCGTGTACAGGTTCGGCGACGACGACGGCGACGACGCGAGCTCGAAGAAGCACCACGGCTGGTACGACGCGAAGGGCAAGCAGCCGTACCACGGTGGATGGCGGAGCCCGGTGCCGCTCGCGCGCATCACGTCGCGTTTCAATCCGCACCGGATGCATCCCGTGCTGCACGTCATCATGCCCCACAACGGCGTCGACTTCGCCGCGCCCGTCGGGACCCCCGTCTACGCGACCGCAGCGGGTACGGTCGTCAGCGTGGGCGGCGACGGTCCGTGCGGCAACAAGGTCGAGATCTCGCACGCAGGCAACATCGTCAGCATCTACTGCCACCTGTCGAGGTTCGCGGCCGGCCTCAAGGTCGGTCTTCACGTCGAGCAGCGGCAGCTCATCGCGTACGTCGGGCAGACGGGGCGGGTGACGGGGCCGCACCTGCACTTCGGGATCCGACGGGGCGGCATCGTCATCGATCCCATGACGCTTCGCCTCGACGGGGTGCGCGTCGTGCCGCGCCCGCAGCGAGACGCGTTCGATCGCCAGCGCGCGCAGCTCGACGCAGAGCTCGACGGCATCGCGCTCCCCGCGTCGGGCGCTGCTGCCGCCGAGCCCGCGGAGCCCGACTCCTTCTACGAAGAACCTTGAAGGGTCGCCCGCCGCACGCCGATCTCCTAAGTCGAGCGGAACGCTGCTAGCGTACCCGCGTCCAAGCGATGGAAGCGCGCTCGCAGGCGGCCAAAGTCGGTCTGTTCGTCGCGCTGACGGGAGCCGCTGCGTACGGCATTTACCACTTCGTGAGCCCCACGGTGAGCGGCGGCGAGGGGTACAAGGTGCACGCTTACATTCGCGACGCGACCGGGCTCGCGACGCGCTCGCGGGTGACCATCGCGGGCATCCCCGTCGGGACCCTCGAGTCGATCCGCCTCGAGAACGGCGCCGCGCGCCTCGACGTGAAGGTGCGCAAGGACGTCTTTCTCTACGAGAACGCGACGCTCGGCAAGAAGAGCGCGTCGCTCCTCGGCGAGTCCGTGGTCGTCTTGACCCCGGGCGAACCGCCGTCGCCGAGGCTGCGCGATGGCGACGAGATTCACACGATGCCGGACGAGACAACGCCCGCGCAGATCCTCGACGAGGTCAAGGAGATCGCCGACAGCGTTCGCGCCGTCGCGTCCCAGCTCGCCGCCTCGATCGGCACCGAGCAAGGAGGGCAGAACATGCGCCTCATCTTGCAGAACCTCGCCGACGCGACGGGCGCCCTCAACCAGACCATCCGCGAGAACCGCGAAGTCCTGAACGACACGCTGCGCAACATCGACGCGATCGCGCGCAACGCCAACCCGCAGATGGCGCAGATTCTCGAGAACGTGCGGGTCGTCACGCAGGACGTGAAGGAGCTCTTGGCGGCCAACGGGCGGGGCGAGCCTCCCGGCCGGTTGCGCGACACCGTCGACCGCCTCGACGAGGCGAGCAAGAGCCTGCAGAGCACCCTCGAGCACGCCGACAGCGTCGCGGGTCGCATCGACCGGGGCGAGGGCACGATCGGCAGGCTCACGAAGGACGACGCTCTCATCAACGAGGTGCAGGGCGTGGCCGAGGGCGTCAACGACTACGTCCAGAACCTCGTCCGGCTGCGGACGATCGTGGGCCTGCGCACCGACTACAACTTCCTCGCCAACACCATCAAGACGTACGTGAGCCTGCGGCTGCAGCCCCGCGAGGACAAGTACTACGAGCTCGAGCTCATCAACGACCCGAGCGGCTTCACTTCGTTCACCGACACGACGACCGATACGACCAACCCGAATGAGCCTGCGCACTACCGGACGATCACGACGACGACCACGGAGGCGTTCCGGTTCTCCCTGCAATTCGCGAAACGGTTCGGCCCCTTCACGGGCCGCTTCGGGATCAAGGAGTCGACGGGAGGCATCGGCCTCGACGCGCACCTCCTGCAGGACCGGTTCGAGATCATCAACGATCTGTTCGGGTTCAGCGAAGAGGTCCAGCCGCGCTACCGCGTCTCGGTCTCTTACGAATTCATCAAGCGCCTCTGGCTGCTCGGCGGAGTCGACTACGTCTTCACGCCCGCCCAGCGCGATTACTTCCTCGGCCTGCAGCTTCGCTTCGACGACACCGACCTCAAGACGATCCTGCCCTTCGCGGGCCCCGTAGCCGGCGCGACCGGCCACTAGTCTTGGTCGAGGGGAGCGACCTCCGCTCCCCTCGAGCTCTCCACCGGATTTGGATACGCTCCAGATCAACCGCCTTCGGTCGGTCAGGATTCGGGTTCGCCGCGGCGGCGGACGCCGAGGCCGGGGGTGGCCGAGACCGTGTAGTAGGGGCCGGCTGCGGAGTAGCCACCCTCGAACGGATCGTCGACGAGCAGCAGGGCCGTGTCGAGATCGACGAACTCGACGCCCCCGAGCGCGCAGGCCAGGTGCGCGGCGGCCGCCATGCCGAGCCGCGTCTCGACCATCCCCCCGGCCATCAGCGCGAGGCCGCCCGTCCGGGCCTCGAGCCCCATGCGATAGGCCCCCAGCAGGCTGCCGACCTTCGCCAGCTTGAGGTTCACGCCATCGGCGTACCGCAGGCGGAGCAGCGTTCGCAGGTCGTCGGGGCCCTGCACGGACTCGTCGGCCACGACGGGCGCCTCGAGGGCATCGGCCACCTGGCGCATGCCGTCGAAGTCTTGCGCGCCGCAAGGCTGCTCCCAGCACTCGACCGGGATCCGGAGCCTGTCGCACGCGCGCGCGAGCGCCAGCGCATCGCGGGCGGCGTAGCCGGCGTTGGCGTCGACGCGGAGCCGTGCGCCCGGCGCCGCCGCGGCGATCGCCTCGAGGGCACGGGCGTCGGCGTCGACGTCCTTTCCGACCTTGACCTTGAGGGATCGAAAGCCTCGCTCGGCCCACTGTCTCGCCAGCTCGCCCATCCGCGCGGGATCGGCGATTGCGACGGTGACGTCCGTCTCGAGGCGGTCCGTGCGGGAGCCGACCTCGCCGCCGAGGAACGTCCGAAGAGAGACGTTCGACAGTCGCGCCACAGCGTCGAGCAGCGCGGTCTCGATCGCGACCCGCGCGACCGGAGAGTCGGGAACGGCGTCGCGGAGGGCGGCCGCGATCGCGTCGCCGGTCCTGCCCAGGGGCTGGCCTACGAGCTTGCTCGCGACCCGCGCGATCTCTCGCAGCACGTCGTCCTGGTCTTCGCGGGTGACCGGCGGCAGGCACGCCGCCTCGCCGAGCCCTCGGCGCGAGCGCCCATCGCCGGCGACCCGCGCTTCGATCTCCGCGGCGCGCGTCGCGTCGACGCGGCCAGTCGCGATGACGAAAGGCTCGATGAGCGGCACGCTCAGGGCGCGCGCGTCGAGCGCCTCGATGCGCAGGTCCAAGTCCATCGGGATCTCCGCGCGAACAGTACGGCAAGCCGGGGCCGCAGGGGATTTTGACGCTGCGGCCAGAAGGATAGTATCCGCGCCTAGCCGCTTGCGCCGAGCCACGCTCCTTCTCGCGGCCCTTGCCGCGGCCGCACCCGGGATCGCCCGCGCCGAGGTGGTTCGCACCTGGGGGGGCGACGACGCCGCACCTCCGGCGGCTTCGTCGACGGGATCGACGCCTCCCCCCGCGCCGCCCGTGACGATCGGCACGCCGGCGCCTGGGTCGTCATCGGCGTCGGGTGAGCCACCCGTGGCGGCCGGCCTCGTCGCGCCGGGTGTCGTCCGCGCGGCAGGGGCGGTGGGGCTCAAGTACACCCTGGAAGGGATCGAGGTCCGCGGGAACCGCACGACGCTCTCCCGGGTCGTGCTGCGCTACGTGCCGTTCCGAGCGGGCGACGTCCTCGACGTCAACGACCCCGAGCTCGAGCTCACTCGGTTCCGCCTCCTCGGGACGGGCTTCTTCCGCGCGGTGCAGCTCTCGCTGCGGCGCGGCACGCAGCGCGGGTACGTCGTTCTCGTCGTCGACGTGGCCGAGCGCAACACCATCGTCGTCGACGACGTCTGGCTCGGCGTCTCCGCCGACGTCAACCCGAACGGCGAAGCGAAACCGCTCACCGCCTTCGGCGGCGCGCGCGTCACCGAGACGAACCTCGCGGGCACCGGGATCGGCCTGGGCGGCGCCTTCGCGGTGGCCGACAGCCAGCTCGGCCTGCGCGCGCGCATCGTCGACCCGCAGCTAGGGAGCAGCAACTGGATCGCCGAGACGGAGCTTCTCTACAACAACGCGCGCGACTTCTTCGGCAACAACGACGTCCTCGTCAACGGGCAGGCGGCGGATTACGCCATCGAGACGTACCAGCGCTTCGGTGGGCGCCTGGGCTTCGGCCACGACCTCGGCATCTCGTCGCAGCTCCTCTTCAACTACCGGCTCGAGCGGATCACGGCGAACGTCCCGCTGGCCGCGAGCGACTACCGCGGGCTCGATGTCGAGCCGATCGACTTCATGCTCCCCAACGGCGCGAGCATCCTGTCGACGCTCAGCGCGACCATCGTCCACGACACGCGCGACGAGCAGTTCTTGCCGAGCCGCGGCCACCACCTCGTCGCGAGCCTGGATCTCGGCTTGACGCCCCTCGGCAGCGACTACCCTTACGCGAAGGTCGTCGTCCGAGCTTCGCAGTGGTTTCCGCTCCCCTGGGGGCACGTGCTCGGCCTCGACGCGTTCGTGGGCGGGATCTTCGGGGACGCGCCGCTCTTCGAGCGCTTCTACGTCGGCGACTTCTCGGACCTCTTGCCCGACCGTGTGCTCGATCTGAACTTCGATCGCCGGCCCGCCCCGAACTACCTCAGCACCGACATCGTCGAGATCCGTTACGGCAACTACGCGGCGAAGATCAACGCGGAGTACCGGATCCCCGTTTACCGCGGCCACCGATCGATCTACGGCGTCGACTTCTTCGGCAGCTTCGGCGTGTACGGGGTCGCCAACGGGCAAGACTTCACGGATCCCGCGCGGGGGTACCTGGGGTTCAGCACCGTCCCGATCGATCTGACGTTCAACGCGGGCCTGCGCATCGACACGCAGGCCGGCGGCTTCGTCATCGGTATCGCGAACCTCGTCGGGCTCGCGCCGGTGCACGGTCCCGAGCAGGGGGCGGCGCGGCCATGAGGGGCCCCCTGCTCGCGGTCCTGATCTTCGCGCTGGGAGCGACGACGTCGCTCGTGGCGACGGCCCAGCAGAGCGCTCTGCCGCCGACCCCCCTCGCGCACCCCGGGGCGCTGCCGCCACGTCAGGCCAACTACGCCTGGGAGGCCGACCTGCTCCGCGCGAGCTTCTCGTACCGGGACGTCCTCGCCGATCCGGAGCTCGTCAAGAAGCTCTCGAGCGGGCTGCCGACGGTCATCGCCATGCGGGCGTACGTCTATCGGGAGGGCCAGGACACGCCCGTCGCGCTCGCGGCCCGCGTATGCCGGGTCGTGTACGACTTATGGGACGAGGTGTACCGCGTCCACGTGAGCGAGCCCGAGCGCGAGCGGGACCAGGCGGCGGTGCTCGACGGCGTGCTGCGTCTCTGCACCGAGGCGCGCGATCTGCCCGTCGTACGCCGAGGCCTCCTCGAGGCGAGGCAGCCGTACTTTCTCGCCGTCGTGGTCGACGTGAACCCCGTCTCGCCCGAGATCGTGGATCAGATGCACCGCTGGATGTCGCGTCCGTCGGGCAGTACGGGGATCGGTCCGAGCGATGCGCTCTTCGGCAGCTTCGTCCAACTCTTCGTGCGCCAGATCGCGACGAGCGACAAGACGCTGACGTTTCGCACGGGGGACTTGACGCCCTGAGGCCTGTGATCTTCGCCTACGGGGGATTTGACGACGGCGCCAAGCGACGCTTACGTGCTTGAAGAAGGACATGCAGCGGCCGGACCAACTCGACGCCAAGCTGGCGAAGCGCTTCGCGTGGCGTTTCGTGCGGCCGGGGGACGTGGCCGGGGCGGTCGCCGTCCTCCGCGGGCTCGATGCGGCCGAGCCGGAGGGTGAGCCGCCCACGCGGCACTCGGGCACATCGATGGGGGCGCCGGACTCGGCGCCGGATGTCGACGTCCGGAGCGATCACGCCGGCTCGCTCTCGTCCGACGTTCCGGCGCAGTCGCGCGACAGGGCGACCGGGCTGTGCGCCGAGCTGGCGGCGGCGGTCGCCGAAGCGTGGACGCTTGGGGAGCAGGAGGCCGGCGCCCGCGCGACCAAGCGCCTGCTCGCGCGGGCGGAGCGCCTCGGCGACGCGATCACCGGGATGGACGCGCACCCCCTCGAGTCGGTTCGCCTGGTGCGCCTCTTCGTCCGACATACGCCCGCGATGACGCGACGCCAGCGCGACCGCGCTCGGCTGGTTGCCGCGGCGATGTCGCTGGGCAGCCGCGAGGTGGCCGACTTGATCGTGGAGGTCGCGCGCGCCGCCGATCGCGACATCGCCTCGGTGCTGCTGCCCGACGACTCGGGAGACATACCGGAGCTCGCCTGGGCGCCGGCCGTGGGCGAGGCGGTCGCCCTGGCGGTTCGACTGGCCGACGTCGTCGACGCGGGACCGACGGACGCGGCGCGGTGCGTGGCCCTCGACCTCATCGCGTGCATCGACTCGCGGGCGGCGGCTGTGCCCTCGCTGCGCCGGGCCCTTCGCTCTGCGGACTTGGGCGTCCGGGCCCGCGCGATGCACGCGCTCGTGACGTCCGCCCCGCCCGCCGTCGGCGACGAAGACATCGTCGACCTGCTGCGCGATCTCGCGTCCCGCGAGCCCGCCGGTGCGCTTGGCGACGACGATCGCGAGGAGTCCGAACGCCTGCTGGCGGACTCGGTCCTGGTCGCCCTCGGGTACCTGCAGCCCGCGGATGCCGAAGAGGCGTTGCTCGATCTCATCGACGCCGAGCACGACGCGATCTGGCTCGACGCGGGCTGGGCGACCGAGGCGCTGGCCGTCGCCTACCCGGAGACGGCCGCCGCGATGGTCGACCACTGGCTCAAGTGCGCCCGCTCCGGCGATCGCCTGCGCGCGCTGCCCGCGCTCGAGCGCTTGCCGGACGGTCTGGCCGAGCCTCGATTGCGCGTGGCGGCGAGCGACCCGGCCATCGTCGTCCGTGAACCCGCCAGGCGCCAGTGGCTGCAACGCTTTCAGCGAGGGTGCCCGGTGGGCTCCGCCGACATCCTCGGCGCGCGGCTGCTCGAGGCGCCGCCGAGCGATCGCTTCGCGGCGCGTCTTGCCGTGATGCAAGGCCGTGTTCGCGAGGCCCGACGCGTCATGGCGCGGGCCCTGCTCGGCGAAGCGCCGGATCCCGAGGCGCTCGTGCTGCTTCTCGAGCTCGTCGGAGACGACACGGAGTCCGCGGAGCCCTCGCTGTCTCCGGTCGCAGGCGCAGAGCCGTGGGCCGAGACCCTCGTTGCGCGCTTCGGAGAGGTCGGCGTCCGGGGTCTCTGCGCCCTTGCGGCGCGCTTCCCGGAGCCCGAGAGCTTCGGGTGGATGCGGCGCCTCGGCGATCTGGTCGAGCGCGGGACGATCGCGCGATCGCAGTTCGACCCCGTGAGAGACCTCGCTGCGCGGCACGTGAACTCCGAGGACAGCGGCCGCGTCGACGATGCCCTGCGCTTGCTGGCCCTGGTCGGGCCTCCCCCGGGTGTCATCGACCGCGTCCTCGCGCTCGCGCTCGACGACGACGTCGGGTCGTCGGCCGCGCGCGGGCTCGTGGTGGCATGGCCAGACCGGGCGATCGACACACGCCTCACGTCCGAGATGGCGCTGGCTCTCGCCGGGCGAGATTGGGTAAGGCTGCGCAACGCCTCGTGGGCGGCGCTCGGGCGCGGCGCGGCAGCGGCTCGTGTCATCGCGCAGCGCGTCCTCGAGGTCGCCGAGCGCGAGCCGGACGCCGTCGACGCGGCCATCGAGTG
This sequence comes from Myxococcales bacterium, assembly GCA_003139415.1. Taxonomy (GTDB): domain Bacteria; phylum Myxococcota_A; class Polyangia; order Polyangiales; family Polyangiaceae; genus Palsa-1150. The sequence goes on from PLIR01000270.1 coordinate 14,598, forward strand.
CGCTCGCCGGCTCCGGGACGCGGGGGCGCTCGACGACGCCTGGGCGCGGTCGGCGGTCGCCCGGCCCGAGTCGCCGATCTTCGTCGTCGCGGCGCGCGCATGGCGCAAGGCGCCCGAGCTCCGGGATCTGCTCGAGGACGCGTTGGGGTCTTCCGCTCGTGGTGGCGCATCGGCCGTCGAGGCCGCGATCGCGTTGCTGCACGCCGAGCCGGCCCTCAACCCGCGCGATCGCCGGCTGTCCGCGATCCTCGCGTCGGCGGTGCCCGGCCAGCGCGCCGAGCTCCTTCACGCGATGTGCACGCACGGGGCGCCCCTGGCCATCGTCGCGCCGCACCTGGCCGAGCTGCTCGTGTCATCGGATCCCGATGTCACGGGGCGGCTCGTCGGCGTGGCCACGTGGCTGCGCTCGTCGCGGGCACGCGCTCTTCTTGCGGAGATCGCGCCGAAGGTCGTCGACGCAGAGCTGCGCGCGGACCTGGAAGCGTCCCTCGATGGTGTCGACGCCTATCGATCGCTGCGATGATGGCTCGAATGAGGCCGACCCGATGGCTCGAATGACACTAGACGACGTATCGGTGGGCTGCTTTCCCTTCCGCCTCGGGTGCTGGTTGCCCCTTCTGCTGCTCGGCTGCGACCGTGGCCACGGTGCGTCCGCCACCTCCGCGCCGGCCGCGTCAGCCGCGACCGCACCCGCAGCCGTGGCTGCCGTCGACGACGCCGGCGGACGCGCCGCGCCCTACTCCTTTCCGGTCCCGAAGGAGACCGTCGACGCTGTCGTCAACCCGAGCCATTTGCCCCCGTACGACGGGCCGACCGGGAGCGTCGAGGGGACCGTGTACGTCACCGGCCCGCAGGCGCCCGATGTTCGACTCGACGCTCACGCGTGCCCCGCCGCTATCGACACCTACGGTAAGCTGTTCCGCTCCGCCCCCGCAGCCCAGCCCGACGGCCCCCGTCCGCTGGCCGACGCCGTCGTCGTCGTCATCGGCTACAGCGGCTACTACCTTCCCGAGCGCGAGGAGGCAAAGCGGGTCACGATCGGCGCAAACTGCGCCTATCCGTCGCGCGCGATCACCATGACGCTCGGGCAGCGACTCGAGATCGTGAACCTGTCGGCCGTCCCGTTCGCGCCCGCCATCGAACGCGAGTTCTCGCCCGCCGTGATGATGGCTCCGCCGCACGGCGCGGGGGACGCCATCCGCATCTACCCCAGGCGCGCCGAGTACTCCCCGTTGACCGATCGAATGGCCCCGTTCGTTCACGAGGACCTCTACGTCTTCAAGCACCCGCTCCATACCGTGACGGACACGCACGGCCACTACCGCATCGACGGGCTGCCGATCGGCAAGCTGACGGTGGGTGTGCGGCACCCGGGGGTGGGCGCCGAGACTCAGGAGCCGGTCGAGGTCGTCGCCAACGTCGTGCAAACGGTCGACGCGACGCTCCAGTACACGCCTCGCGCCCCGGTGGTCCCTGGGTCGGTGATCCCTTAGGGTAAAATTGGCGGCGCCATGCTGCCCGACGCGGTCCTCCAAAAGCTCGATGCGCTGCCCGCGCAGCCCGGCGTCTATCTGTTCAAAGACGCCAAGGGCGCCGTGCTTTACGTCGGCAAGGCCAAGAGCCTGCGCTCCCGCGTTCGGAGCTACTTCCAGGAGGGCAGCGGCGACAACCGCGCGTTCATCCCGGTTCTGCTCCGTACGATCGGCGATCTCGACACCATCGTCACGGGCAACGAAAAAGAAGCGACGATCCTCGAGAACAACCTCATCAAGGAGTACCGGCCGCGGCACAACGTCAAGCTCCGGGACGACAAGGACTTCATCACCCTGCGCCTCGGCCGCGTGGGCAGCGACGGCGGAGCGTCGGCTTGGCCGAGGCTCGAAGTCGTGCGACGGCCGGCGCCCGATCCGGCTCGGTACTTCGGTCCGTACCACTCGGCGACGGCCGCGCGGCGAACGCTGCACCTCGTCAACAAGTACTTCCAGCTGCGTACCTGCAGCGACGTGGAGTTCGCGAGCCGCAAGCGACCTTGCCTGCAACACCAGATCAAGCGCTGTCCGGCGCCGTGCGTCCTCGACGTCGACCGCAACTGGTACGCCGAGCAGGTGGACGCCGTGGCGACGTTCCTCGAGGGGCGCCACGACGAGCTCTCGCGCGAGCTCCGCCAGAAGATGAGGCAAGCCGCGCTCGACATGCGCTTCGAGCTCGCCGCCGTGTACCGAGACCAGCTCCGCGCGATCGAGAAGGTGCGCGAAGAGCAGCGCGTGGTGACGATCGACGACGTCGATCGAGACGTCGTCGGGTTTTACCGCGAGGGGGATCTCGTCGAGATCGCGCTCCTCCACGTGCGCGCCGGCAAGCTCGCCGAGGTGGCAACCTATTCGATCAAGCAGGCCGAGATCCCGGACGAAGAAATCGTCGCCGCGTTTCTCGCGCAGCACTACGGCGCGTCGCTCGCCAAGGGGGCCGAGGGGGAAGGGGCCGACGCACCCCTCGCGCTGGTGCCCGACGAGGTCATCCTGCCTCGCGAGCCCGAGGGCATGCAGGGGATCGCGGAGTGGCTCGCCGACAGGGCAGGACATCGCGTCGCCCTCCTCGTGCCGAGGCGCGGCCACCGCGTCGACCTGCTCGCGCTGGCCGACGACAACGCGCGCCACTCGTTCGCCGAGAAGCAGCGGCAGACCAACGACGCGCAGGACCGCCTGCGGGATCTGCAGGAGCGCCTGCGCCTGCCGACGTTGCCGCGGCGGATCGAGTGTTGCGACATCTCCCACCTGGGGGGTGGCGACACGGTAGGGGCCGTCGTTGCGATGACGGACGGGGAGCTCGACAAGAAGCGCTACCGCACCTTCAACGTACGGGGGGACGCCGTGCGCGATCAGGCGGGGCTCGTCAACGACGACTACGGGGCGATGTACGAGGTACTCGCGCGGCGCTTCCGGCGGGCGCTGCAGGCACCGCCCGCCGCCGCTCCCAGCGGCGACACACTCGCCGAGACGACGGAGGGGAGCGCCGCCCCCGAGGCCGCCGAGGGCGGGGAAGGGGAGTGGGACGCGCCGGACCTCTTCGTCGTGGACGGCGGCCGCGGGCAACTCGCGGTGGCGCTCGCGGCCGCCCACGACCTCGGCCTTCACGATTTGTCGATTGTCGCGCTCGCCAAGGAGCGGGACGTCCCGGCGGGCGAGGAGGTCGAATCCGCCGACGGCGAGCCCCAAGGCGCCAAGGACGCGCGAGAGAAGCTCGCAGACCGTGTGTACCTGCCCGGTCAGAAGAACCCGATCCCGCTCAAGAGTACGACAACTTCCCTGTTTCTCCTGGCGCGGCTAAGAGATGAGGCTCACCGCTTTTCGAACCGCGCGCGGATGCGCATCGGCAAGAGGGTGAGGTTTCGGTCGCCGCTCGACGACGTCAAAGGCCTCGGGCCCACCGCGAAGAAGGCACTCTTGCGCCATGTGGGCAACCTGGCGGCCATCCGGGCCGCCGACGACGCGACGCTGCTCGCCGTGCCGGGGGTGACGGCCAGGCACGTGAAGGCCCTTCGCACCGCGTTCCCGTCGTCGTCGTAGGGCTCTTGCGGTATAAACCGAACGGACGCGATGCCGCCCGCCAAGAGAACGGTCCTCGTCGTCGACGACGAGCCGCACATCGTCCTCGGTCTACGCGATGCGCTCGAGTTCGAGGGGTTCCGCGTCATCTCGGCGGGCAAAGGCCGGGAGGGGATCGGACTCGCTCGCACGGAGGCGCCCGACGCGATCGTGCTCGACCTCATGCTTCCGGACGTCAACGGCTACGCGGTCTGCGAGGAGCTACGGCGCATCAACCCGCACGTGCCGATCGTCATGCTCACGGCGCGGTCCCAGGAGACGGACAAGATCCGGGGCCTCGACGCCGGCGCCGACG
>PLIR01000497.1 GCA_003139415.1 Myxococcales bacterium
GTGGTGCATCCCGACGTGATGCGCGAAGTACGTCTCCGGCGACTCGCCGAAGAAGGGGCCGAGCACCCACGGGATGTACTGGTTCATCCAGCTCCACGGGCGCTTGAAGAGGCGGCGGTGGCTGGTGTTGTGGAGCATCAGGATGAAGCGGTCGAGGAACAGCGACACGTTCATCAACGTGTAGGCGGCGGCGAGCGGCCAGCTGAACACGTGCGGAATGAACAGCGCGACCGCGAAGGGCACCGTCGTGAACGTCATCAGGATCGACAGGCGCACGAACACGACGTCACGCGGATCATTGATGAAGCCCGTGAGCCAGGCGTCGATTCGGGACTGCGGTTGAGCCGGCTGGTCCATGGAAGCGTGATCACTACCACAGACTGGACCTGGAACGGACCAACCCGTCGCCAATGTCCCCTTAGAGATGGGCCGTAACCTTCTCGATTTCATCTTCTTTACGCCTCGATCGCCCGGCCAGTACGAGCCAGGCCGGGAGCGCGATGAGGGCCGTCGTGAGGCACGCGATCTCCCCGAGGACGGCCAATAACCCGAAGAGAAACAGGGCACGATTCTTGGCGAGGAGCAGCGACGAATACCCGATGATCGTGGTGAGCGAGCACAGCGCCACGGCGCCGCCGGNNTCGACGCCGATGCCGAAGGTGATCGGGAAGGCGATGAAGTTGGTGAAGTTTATCTTGATCCCCAGCGCCATCGTCGCTCCCAGCAGCCACAGGACGCCGAGCACCAGCGAGCCGATGACGTGGATGGACGCCCGCCGGGCGCGCAGGACCACGACCACGACCACCACCACGCCGAGGAAGGACGCGAGGCTCGCGATGGGCGCGTCGCGCTGGATGGATGCGAGGATGTCGCTCGTGATGGGAACCGACCCCGCCACGCGGCACGGCCGCGCCCCCGGCCCCGCGGCGTCGGCCCCGATGCTTCGCAGCGTGCGCACGAAGAGATGGATCGCCGCGGCCTTGTAGAGAATGTCCGAGGGGCGCGGGTAGACGAGGACGATGCGACCGATGGATCCGTCGCGCTCGCGCAGGCCGGTGGTGAAGGCGTGAGGAAGATCGTCGTCGCGGATGGGCGCGAGGTCGTCTGCGCCGAGGATCCGGTCGATCTCGTCCCGCTTCTTCGGATCGGCGAGCGATCGGATCCTCGGCGTGAGGGCCTGGCGGATCCGTTCGGCTTCGGCGATCTTCGCGTCCTGATCGAGCGGCTCGACGTCGTCGGCGGCGACCACGCTGGCGACCATCGGCTGCAGCGTCCCGTGATCGGCCGACTCGCGGGCGAGGGAGGCCGCCTTGGTCGCCTGCTCGGCCGTGTCGCAGAGCACCACGGTCGGGGTCAGATAGTGGCCGAGGATGGCGTCCATCTTGCGGCCCCAGTAACCCTCGCCGTTCTTCCAGGTATCGGCGCGGCGGAGCTTGTTGAAATCGTGCTCGAGGAATGACGAGTCGAACCGCGACACCTCGACCGCCGCCGCGACCGCGAGCGCCGCCGCGGCGACGACGATGGGCAATGCAAGCTTCTGCACGGCGTCGACGAGCCACGAGCTCGTGCGCGGTTCGCGCGTGGGGCCGGCGCTGCCCGTGTCGAGCCACTTGAGCAGCGGAGGGACCAGCGTGAACGCCGTCACCCACGAAGCGAGCATCCCGATGCCGCCGATGCAGCCGAACTGCCGGAACCCCCGGAACTCCGTGAGCACGAGCGAGGCATAGGAGACGCCGGCGGCTGCGGCCGCGGCGAGCGTCCCGAGCCGGGCGCCCCACACCCCGGCGACGAGCGCGTCGTCGACGGAGGCTCCGCGCGCGCGCTCCTCTCGATAGCGGGCCAAAAGGATGAGGCCCACGTTGATCCCGTTGCCGACGATGATCGAGCCGAGAAACGCGGTGTTCGAGTTGAGCTCCGTGACGTTGATGGGCGGGAGCGACGCGAGGGCGAAGGCGTACACCGTGGCCAGCAACAGGGGAGGGATGAGCACTGGGACGCTCTTCCACCACCGGTAGTAGAGGACGATGGCCGCGACGACGGCGAGGACGACCAAGATCGACGCGACCGACAGGTCTCCCTGCAAGGCGTCGAACTCTTCGACGTTGATCGCGACATCCGAGGCGTAGCCGACGCGCAGGCCCGGCGCATAGTGACCTGGGTCGAGCGCGGCGACATCGGCTTTCACGCGCGAGAGAAGCGCCCGGTCTTTCTCAGCGCCCGTGTTGTAACCCCCCGCCTCGACGGTGAGCATGGCGGCCGCGAGCTTGCTGCTCTCGAGGTGGCCGTCGCGCCCGCTGGAGATCCTGTCGTCGTATTTGTGCTCGATGTCGGAGATGTCGATGGAGGGCGGGGGCTCGTCCTCGTCGAGAAGCTGCCCCTCGTCTTTGGACACCTCGTAGTCGCGGCGCGCCTCGATGCGTCGGCGGACCTCTTTGAGGTCGGCCAGATCGGTGTAGAGGGCCGCGTGTTTCTCGACGAAATCCTTTTCCGAGGCGTTGCTCGATCGCACGTCGCGGACCATCTCTGGCGGGTACTTGCGGATGCGCGTGGCGAGCTCGTCGAGGAACTGCTCGGCCGCGGGCAAGTCCTCGGCGCTCGCCACCTGCGCGACCACCCCGAGAAACTCGAGGCCGGGGCTGCGCGCGCGCATCTCGTCGAGCGCCCGCACGCTGGGAGCTTGTCTGGGGAGCAGCTCTTCCACCTCGCTCCGCAAGTGCAGGTACAGGTTGGCCGTGCGGACGGTTGCCGGCACGCCCAGGAGCAGGGCGAGCATCCAGAGGACACGCCCGTGTCGCAGGGTCCAGTGGACGAACGCCCGGACCGAAGCGGAAGGCGGCGTCGCCTTCACTTGCATGGCGGCGCGCAAATCCTGCGGCAGGCGTGAGTCGGACCGGACGCGACGCGCTTCATCGGTCCCCCGGGGTAGCCGATGATCTTTTTCGCTACCAGTACGTTCGTCAGTCAGTGCGCGATGACTTCGACCGGCCTGCCCTCGACGAACTCGGCGCTGGCGAGCTTGATGACGCGCTCGTCCCCCGTGAGCCCGCTCGAGACTTCGATCGACGTTCCGGTGTCGCGTTCGACCACGACCGGGATCAAGTGGATCGTCGAATCCGCGGCCACCACGGCCAAACGGAGACCCTTCGCGTCGGTCATGAGCGCCGTGGCGGGCAGCTCGAACACGCGGTGAGGGTAGGGCAGGGTGAGGGCGACCTCGGCGTACATCCCGGCGATGAGGGTTCCTTCGGGGTTCGCCACGCGGACCTCCGTGTTCATCGTTCGAGTGGACGGGTCGAGCTCGCCGGCGGCGCGAGAGACCGTCCCGTCGAACGACCGCCCAGGGTACTCGCGGACGGTCACCTTGGCGGGGAGCTTGGCGTGCACGCTCGGCGCGACGTCTTGCGGGACCTGGACGAAGACGCGCGCCGGGTCCATCGCGGCGATCTTGTAGAGGGGCTGTCCGTTGCCGGCCGTCACGAGGGCGCCGAGCTCGACCCAGCGCTGCGTGACCGTGCCCGCGAAGGGTGCCGTGACTCGCGCGAAGGCTTTCAGCTGCGTCAGCCGCCGGATGTTGGCTTGCTGGGAGGCGATGTTGGCCTCCGAGACGCTGACGTTGGCCTCGTCGACCTCGGCCTGGGCCTGGCGCTGGTCGAGATCGGCCTGCGACGTCACGCCCGAGGGCGCAAGCTGCTTGTAGCGCTGCAAGTTGGCCTTCGACAGCTCTCGGTTGGCTCGTGCGCGTATCAGCTCGGGCTGCGCTTGACCGAGCTGGGCGCGGGCCTGCTCGAGCTCTTGATCGAGCTCCGGGGTTTCGAGCTCGACGAGCAGCTGCCCATCGGAAACTTTGTCGCCAATGTCGACGAGCCAGTGGCGCACGAAGCCGCTCGCGCGGGCGTAGAGCACCGTCTCCTCGAGGGGCTGCACGCTGCCCGGGAGCAGCGCTGCGCGATCGGCCGCGCCCACTTTCGGCGCGATGACCTCTACGCGCAGGGCGCTATCGGCGCCGGCACGGGACACCTCCTCGAGGGCGGTTCGCTCCTGGTGGCGTGGAAGGTATCCGACGACGAACGCGATCCCGAGCGCCCCTGCGAGGGCAAGGACGAGGATCGCGATCGCCTTTTTCGACATCGCCGCCGGCTGCGGGAGCTCGAACCCCAAGTCGTGTGCGGCGTGCACCGGACCGCTCGCGGCGTGGTCGGCACCGGCGGCTGCGTCGTGGCTTTGGGGAGTGTCGGCTCGGAGGGTCATACGTCCTCGAAGGCGGCATCGGGTGGAGCCAGCGGAGCCTGGCGCAGGATGCGGTACATCACCGGGACGAAGAAGAGCGTCGTGACGGTCGCCATGAGCAGGCCCCCGATGACGGCGCGCCCGAGCGGCGCGTTTTGCTCGCCCCCTTCGCCGAGCCCGAGGGACATCGGCAGCATGCCGATGACCATCGCAAGCGCCGTCATGATGACGGGACGAAGGCGCGTCATGCCCGCGGCCAGGGACGCCTCGTTCACGTCGCGTCCGGCCTTGCGCAGGTCGTTGGCGAAGGTCACGACGAGAATGCTGTTGGCCGTGGCGACGCCGACGCACATGATCGATCCCATGAGGGCCGGGACGCTGACGGTCGTGTGAGACAGAAACAGCATCCAGGCGATCCCTGCGATGGCGCCCGGGAGAGCCATCAGGATGACGAGCGGGTCGAGCCAGGACTGAAAGTTCACGACCATGAGGAAATACACCAAGACGACCGCGAAGATGAGCCCATAACCTAGGCCCCGGAACGACGACTCCATGCTGTCGACCTGCCCTTTGATGCGCACCGTCGTGCCGCGTGGCAGCGTGGGCTTGAGCTCATCGACGATTTTCGTCACGGCGGCCGATACGGACCCGAGGTCCGTCCCGTCGACGTTGGCCTGGACGTCGAACGTACGCGCCACGTTGAAGTGCGTGATGTTGACGGGCCCCTCGGTGCGCGACACCGACGCGATGTTCGAGAGCAGCTGCGGGCGCCCCGGCCCCGTGGAGATGGGAGTCGTATCCAGGGCGCCGATCGAGTCGAGCTCGTGCTGCGGCGTCTGCACGGCGACGAGGTACTGGATGCCGCGCTTGTCGAGCCAGAAGCTCGGCGCCACGATCGCGCTGGAGGCCAGGGAGACCAGGAGATCGCTGGCGACGTCTCGCTCCGTCAGGCCGACCTGACCGGCCATCGTGCGGTTCACGTCGATGCGGATCTGGGGCCCCTTCGGTACTTGGGCGAGGTGGACGTCCGCGGCGCCGGGCACCCGGCGGACACGGTCGGCGATCTGCATGGCGACCCCGTACGTCTGCTCGTCGTTGCCGAACCCCCCCACGATCTGCACGTCGATGGGCGCGGGGAGGCCGAAGTTGAGCACCTGCGTCGAGATGTCCGGCGCGAGAAAGAAGAATGTCTGATCGGGGAAGTCGTGGCGCAGCTTGGTGCGGAGCGCGTGCACGAACTGCGGGGTCGGCCCGTGGCCTTCCTTCAGCGAGATCAAGATTTCGCCGTCCGCGGACGAGATCTGCGCCCCTTCGCTGAGCGACAGGTTCAGGCCGCTGTAGGGGATGCCCAGGTTGTCGAGCATCGTGTCGATCTGCGAGGGGGGGATGACGGTGCGGATCGCGTCCTCGAGCTGCACGAACTTCCGTTCGGTCTCCTCGATGCGCGTCGCCGGGACGCCGCGCACGTGGAGCTTGATGAGGCCCGCGTCGACCGACGGGAAGAAGTCGCGCCCGAGCAGCGGAAACAGCGACACCGACCCGGCGACAAAGGCGAGAAAGCCCACGATGACCGTCTTGCGGTGCTCGAGCGCCCAGGCGAGCCACCCTCCGTAGAACATCCGGAGCGAGTCGAACCCCCGCTCGAACGACGCGAAGAAGCGCCCCGCGAGCGAAGTGGGGGGACCGCTGCCGTGGTGCTCGCTGCGCATCAAGAAGCGCATCATCGTGGGCACCAGGGTGCGCGACAGGAAGTACGACGTCAGCATCGCGAAGACGACGGCCAGCGCGAGCGGCACGAAGAGCGATTTGGCCGATCCCGAGATGAACCCGACCGGCACGAAGACGATACAGATGCAGATCGTCGACACGAACGCAGGCGTCGCGATCTCCGAAGCGCCGTCGAGGATGGCGCGGACGATCGGCTTGTGCTGCGCCATGTTGCGGTGGACGTTCTCGATCTCGACGGTCGCGTCGTCGACGAGGATGCCGACGGCGAGCGCCAGGCCGCCCAGCGTCATGATGTTGATGGTCTCGCCCAGTGCGGAAAGACAGGCGATGGACGCGAGAATGGACAAGGGTATGGAAATGGTGATGATGAGGGTGCTGCGCCAGCTGCCGAGAAAGATGAGGATCATGATGGCAGTGAGGCAGGCAGCGATGATGCCTTCGTGCACAACGCCGTCGATGGAGTTGCGGACGAAGATGGATTGATCGGCGAGCGGAGTGATCTTGAACTGGGGGGGGAGCTGAGACTTGAGGCTGTCCGATTTGGCAAGAATGCCTTTGACGATGTTGAGCGTCGAGGCGTCGCCGGTCTTGATGACGGAGAGCAGCGCGGCGCGCTGTCCGTCTACCCGCACGACGTTGGTCTGCGGAGGAAATCCGTTGCGCACGTGGGCAACGTCGTGGATTTACACCATGGCGCCGTTGACCTGACGATTGGTCAGGTCATTGAGGCCCTCGATTCTGGCGGGAGCGCTGTTGGTTTCGAGCTGATATTCCAACTGGCCGATCTTCATCGTTCCCGAGGGAAGGATGAGATTCTGCGCGCCGATGGTGTTGACCACATCGGCGGGCGAAAGGCCTTTGGACTGCAGGGCGGGCATGTTGAGATCGACCTGTACCTGGCGTTGTTTGCCGCCATACGGATAGGGAATACCCGCGCCGGGAACGGTGACCAGCTGCGTACGAATGAAGTTGAGACCGTAGTCGTTAAGCTGCATTTCCGACAGGCCCTCTCCGGAAAGGCCCAGCTGGATGATGGGAACGCTCGATGCGTTGTATTGAATAACCAACGGCGGCGTGGTTCCGGGCGGCAGCTGGCGGAGCTGGGCCTGGGCGATGGCTGTTACCTGAGCCACTGCATTGCCGATGTTCACGCCGGGCTGAAAGAAGATCTTGGTGACGGCGATGCCGTTGAGCGACTGCGATTCCTGATGTTCGATGTCGTTTACCGTAACCGTAAATCCGCGCTCGGAGTTGGTCACGATCCGGTCCGCCATCTCGCTCGGCGAGAGACCCGTATAGTTCCACACCACGCTGACTACAGGAATGTTGAT
>PLIR01000438.1 GCA_003139415.1 Myxococcales bacterium
TACCTAGACTCGGACGTCCTCGTCGATGCGCCGAGGCCGGCCGAGAAACGCGATATGCGATTGGGATTCGAGTCGCGCCGTGCTACTAGGCCGAGTTCGGCTGTTCGGCCCAGGGGCGAAGATGCGCTGTGGGGACGTCTGGGGACACTTGCCGCCCTACGCGCTGCTCATCGCGAGCACGATGCTCTCGGCGATGGCGGCTGCCTGCGGCGACCAGGCCCCACCTTGTCCGAACGAGGAGGACGCGGAGAGCCCCGACTCGGGCGACGGCGGCGGCGGACCGGGGCTGGTTCGCGTCATCGGAACGTATACGAACGCGAGCTGCCCGGAGGTCAACCCGATCAGCATTGGACCGGACAGCGGGGGCCTCGTGAGCCTCAGCGCGACGATCAGCGGTTCGGCCCCGGACGGCTCGGTGCTCACGTACACGTGGTCGGCGCCGACGGGCTCGTTCACCGATCCGCAGTCGCTCGAGACTTCGTACAAGTGTCCCGGAGCCGGTGTCATTACCGTGTCGCTGACGGCGGCCGGGGGCCCCTGTCAGAACGAGACGGTCGGTCTCGTCATGTGTCAAATGGTCTACAGCGGACCGTAGTCGCGGCGGCGCCNNGCCCCGATACGGCTACGGAGACGATGCCGCCTCGGACGCATCCCCCGAGCTGTCCGACGCCTCGGGAACGCAGCTCTCCGCCGAGGTCGTCCCGTTCGGCCTCGTCTCGTGCGGCATGTCGGCGACCGAGATGCTCGTCGTCTACAACGTCGGATCGCCACCGCTGACGATCACCGCATCGGCGACCGGCTCATGGTTCAGCGTGACCCCAGCCTCGTCGACCATCCCCGGCCAGGGCCAAGCCGAGTTCACGGTGACCGCCGCGGTCCCGGCCTCGGCGACCGCCGGCACCTCGCTCAACGGCTCCCTCGATCTCCTCACCAGCGACCCGGCGCAGCCGAGCATCACGGTGCCGCTGAGCGTCGTGCCCCAGGGGGCCACCGTGACGATGCAGTCGGGTACGACGACGGTCGCCTTCCCGGAATCGGAGGTAGGCGGCTTTTCGAACTACCAGTACTTCACGCTCGTCAACTCGGGCAACGCGTCGGCGACGGTGGAGATCGGCCAGCCTTCGAATGCAGACTTCACGCTCGTCGAGGGGCCGGACGCGGGCGTGACGCTCAACGGCGGAGGCACCGTCATGGGGGCCGCCGAGTTCGTCGCGCCGGACACCAGCGCCGAGAGCGCCACGGTGAGCGTCAACGTGACCGGAACCACGTGCGGCACGAGCGTATCCACGCTGTCGCTCACCGGTCAGGGCGCTTATGGGGCCCTCACCGGGTGGCCGACGGCGCCCATCGACTTCGGTGCTGCGCCGTGCGGCGGGGCCGCCCCGGCGCAGCAGTCGTTCGTCCTGACGAACACCAGCAGCGTCAATGTGACCGTCACCAGCGTCGCCATCACGCCTGCGACGTCCGGCTTCGCGACCAATGCGGCGGCCGGGCGCACGCTGACCCCAGGCTTGGCCAGGGAGATCGTGGTCACGGCGCCGCCGGCGCCCAACGTCTCGCCCCTGACCCCCATCACGGCGACGCTCACGATCCAGACCGACGGGGACTCGCCGCACGCCATCACCCTCCAGGAGGAGCCCCAGGGCGCGATCCTCGCGTTCGACACGTCGGGGTCGACGAACTTCGGGAGCTTCGGGCAGGTCCTGCTGCTCACGGCCGCGTCGCAGACCTTCGGCGTGACCAACACGGGGAACGCCGCCGCGGTCGTCACGCTCAGCACGTCCAGCATGGCTGCGGTCGAGGGCGACGGAGGCGCCGACGCCGCGGCATCGACCCCCGCGACATTCGCGATCTCGGACCCTTCGTTCTCGATCGCCGCGAGCGGCACACAGACCGACTCGGTGACGTTCACGCCGGGCACCGGCACGAACTACAGCGATGCCATCACGATGACCGCCACCGGAACGGTCTGTTCGCCGCCTGCCGCGGCGCTGCCGCTCTCGGGCATCGGCGTCGGCGGTGGACCGCTCGTCTATCCAACCTCGCTGGCGTTCTCGCCCACGTGCGGCGGCTCGGCGCCGATCGCCCAAGGGGTGACGCTGGTGAACCGCGGCGAGGCGGACATGTCGTGGTCCCTCGGCAAGGTGACGGGGCCCGGTGCTGCACAGTACACGGTCCTCGGAAGCGGCGCCTCCGGCACGCTCGCGCCCGACGATAGCGTCGTGTTCGACGTGGCGGCGGCCGCGATCCCCTCGCCGGCGCCGAACCCCGATCCGAGCTCGCTCTCGGCCGAGTTCACGATCACGACGGACGTGCCCCTCGACCAGCCACACGTGGTGAGCCTTTCGGAGACTCCGCTCGGCGATCAACTCTCTCTCTCGGTGCAAGACCTCAGGTTCGGTCAGTATCCGATCGACCACACGACCCCGCAGCAGTCGTTCACGGTAACGAACTCGGCCAACCCCGGGTCCCCCACCGCGAACGTCACCCTCGTCGTGAGCGGTCATGGCGCCAACGCGTACGTCGAGCCGGAAGACGGCGGCGTCGTATGCGTCGTCGGCGACGGCGGCGCCGACGCCGCCGGCCTGTGCCCGGGAGTGGACGCGGGCGACGCTGGGGCCGATGCGGGCGATGGCGGTGACGCGGGCGACGGCGGTGACGCGCAAGCGCCGGAGTGGGTCGTCGCCGGCTTCGTTCTTGCGCCGGGGCCTGCGCTGACGCTCGCGCCCGGGGGAGCGGTGTCGGCGCCCGAGATCGTCACGTTCGTTCCTACGGTTCCGGCGTCTTACCTTTCGACGATCGGTGTCGTCACTTCGGACGCCCTCTGCTCGGCCTTGCCCTCGCCGATCCAGCTGACCGGGACGGGCACGCAAGGGCAGGTGTCGTTATCGGCGGCTTCGCTCGCGTTCGGCTCCGACCCGTCCGATCCCAAGGGGCTGGTCAACTGCGGCGAGGCGGGGCTTTCGCGGACCCTCACGATCTCGAACACCGGAAATGCCATCTTCGACGTGACGGGGCTGTCTCTCGGCAAGGGCGCCAGCTCGCCGTATGCGATCTCGGGCGTGACCCTGCCCGCGGCGCTCGCCATCGGCGGTTCCGTCGGGGTCACCCTGGTTCCGAGCGCAATCCCCTCGAGCGTGACCGACCCGAACGATCCGTCGCCGTTCGCCGACACGCTCACGGTGACGACCGACGCCGCCTTCGACTCTCCCCACGCCGTCCCGCTGGTGATGCAGGCGCGCGGCGCCGTCATCGCCGACAGGCCACTCGATACGACGTGGAACTTCGGCACGGTGAGCCTTGGCTCGATCGGCACGTTCGTCAGCGCCCTGGACAACGTCGGCAACGCCGCGGCATGGGTTGCGCTTCGGGGCCTCGCCCACCCGGACGTCTTTGGCCTCGCGGCCAACCCGACGTCGGCCTCGGCGAACGGCGCGACCGCGCTCGTCGGCCAGTTCGAGCCGCCCTCGTCGGATGGAACGTGGACAGACGAGGCAACGCTGGCCGTAACCCCCGCGCAAGCCTTCTGTCAGCCTCTGCCCGCCACCTGGACGAACCCCAAGATCAAGCTCTCGGGCGCCTCGAACTCCAACCCGCCCATCTCCGTCGCGGGCAGCCTCGCCTTTCCCTCGTCGGAGTGCGGCAGCGCGCCGCCCGGAGGTCAGAGCGTCACCATCACGAACAGCACGAATCAGAGCTACGGGTACACGCTGGCCTTCACGAACGGCTCGTTTTACTCGATCACGGACCCGGGCGCGGGCGTCGTCGCGGGGGGCAGCACGGCAACAGTCGTCGTGACCCCCATCACCATCAGCCCGGCGCAGGGGGTGCAGCCCGGCGCCGCGCCCTACGCCGACGGCCTGGTCATCCGCACCTTCCCGGCCGACGCGTCGGACGCTGGTGTGGGAGCGAACGACGCGGGCGGCGCGGACGCCGGCAACGCAGCGACGCCCACCTTCACGATCCCCGTCTCGTGGACGCTCAACGGAGCCGTGCTCTCACTCCCGCAGGGCGCTGGGCCCTCGACGGACGGGCAAGGCAACTCGTTCTATCCGGCGGACACGGCCAGCGGCTTCACGCTGCCGATGGTCAACGGAGGGACCGAAGCCGCCACGGTTTCGCTCGCGGTCGACCCGTCGAGCGCCGTCACGTTCTCTTCCTCTTCCGGTACGGCGACGGTTCCCGCATCGACGTCGGCAGCCCCCCCGCTGACCGCGACGTCGTCGGACGCGACCTGCCCATCGCTGACGATNNACTCGGGGCCGGTCTGCCAGCCGTTCGCGCTGTCTCAGGTGCTCGTCGAGGCGTGCCACGGGACCTTCGATTAGAGTCGCCAATGAGCAACCCCACCCCGAGCATGGAAACGACGCTGCAAACGGCCATCGCGCGCCACCGCGCCGGGGATCGCGCGGAGGCCGAGCGCCTCTACCGCATCGCCCTCGCAGAGAACCCCAACGACGCCACCGCGGCGTTTCTCACCGGCGTGCTGGCCCTCGAGTCGGGCCGACTCGAGGCCGCGGTGGAGATGTTCGTACGCGCGACGACCATCGCGCCGGACAACGCGATCTACTACGCCAACCTCGGCGAGGCCGAGCGTCGACTACGCCGCTTTGCCAATGCGGCGTCGGCGTTGCTCCGCGCGCTGGCGCTCAAGCCCGACCTCGCGGCGCCACACTACAATCTCGGCCTGGTGATGCAGGAGGTCGGCGACGCCGACGGCGCCCTCGCCTGCTTCGAACGGGCGGCCGAGCTGCAGCCCGGCCTCGCCGACGTTCACGACCGCATCGCCGCGGCGCGCAAGGCTCGCCGGCCCGGCGCGTCTTCGGCCGGGAGCATGGTCGAACTGGCGAGCGTGCTCGCCAAGCAAAACCGGCCGGTCGAGGGGATCGCCATCGTCCGCCGCGCGCTCGAGATCGAACCGAAGTTCGCTGGAGCGCACTGGAATCTGGGGAACATGCTCTTCGACCTCGGCGAATACGACGAGGCGATCGCGAGCTTCGAGCGGGCGCTCGAGCTCGACCCCACGCTGGTCGGCGTCCGCGCGAACCTCGCCGGAGCCTTGTCGCGCTGCGGTCGACTCGACGAAGCGCTCGCGATATTCGAGCAAGCGGTCGGCATGGATCCGAAGGACGCCATCCACCAGAGCAACTACGTCTTCCAGTTGCACTTCAGCGCGAAGCACGGCGCGCGACGGGTCCTCGAAGAGGCGCGCCGCTGGGACGACATGCATGGTCGGGCAGCCGCCGTGCGCGGCCGGGCCCACGGCAACGACCGTTCGCCCGGCCGGCGTCTGCGGATCGGCTACGTGTCGCCGGATTTTCGCCTGCACTGCCAGGCGTTCTTCTTGTTTCCGCTGCTGTCGAGCCACGACCACGAGCATTTCGAGATCATCTGCTACTCGGACGTAAAGCAACCCGACGACTTCACGTCGTCGCTCATGCGCTACGCGGATCAGTGGAGATCGATCGTCGGCATGGACGCGGCGGCCGTCGCGGCGCAGATCGCCAAGGATCGCATCGACGTACTCGTCGACCTCACGATGCACATGGCCGACAACAGGCTGCTCGTCTTTGCGCGGAAGCCGGCGCCCGTGCAAATCTCGTGGCTGGCCTATCCGGGCACGACCGGCCTCTCAGCCATCGACTACCGCATCACCGATCCGTTCCTCGATCCGCCGGACAGCGACACCACCGTGTACACGGAGCAGTCGCTCCGCGTGCCGGACACGTTCTGGTGCTACACGCCGCTCGTCACCGACCAGGTCGACAACCAAGCCACGGCGCGCGCGAACGGGCGCGTGCGGTTCGGGTCCCTCAACAACTTCTGCAAGGTGAACGACGCGGTCCTCGCGCTCTGGTCGCGCGTCCTTCAACGCGTCGAGGGCTCCACGCTCCGGATTCTCGTTCCGGAGGGCGAGTCTCGAACGAGGACGCTCGCGACCTTCGCCAAGCATGGGATCGACGCGGAGAGGATCGAGTTCGTCCCAAGGCGGAGCCGGCTGCCCTACCTCGCGGAGTACCGCCATATCGACGTGTGCCTCGACACGTTCCCGTACAACGGCCACACGACGAGCCTCGACGCGCTGTGGATGGGCGTCCCCGTCGTCACGCTCGTCGGTTCGACGGTCGTCGGGCGCGCGGGGCTCAGCCAGGCCATGAACCTCGGCCTGCCGGAGCTCGTCGCCACGACCGAAGACGAGTACGTCGCGATCGCGGCCGCCCTGGCCGAGGATCTCGATCGCCTCTCGGAGCTGCACGCGACCTTGCGTGGGCGCATGGAAGCGTCGCCGCTCATGGACGCGCAACGGTTCGCGCGCGGGATGGAAGCGGCCTACCGGTCGGCGTGGACCGACTGGTGTGCGCGGACGGGGTGAGTCCGAAGCCCTCCGGAAGTCAGTCGGCACCGTAGGAAATTCGGAAATAGCTCCCCCAAGAGCTGCATCGGCGGTGTCCGGTTGTTGCCGAAACGTCGCAGGAGGTGCGCCCTCCACGGTGGCACTATGCGCCGCGCTTTGAGGCCCCGCGCAACCGGCATCCGCTCCACCGTCGCCGGGATGGTTGCGCTCTCGGCTTCCGTCCTCGGCCTCGCCGAGATCCTGCTCGGCTACGCGTGCGGCGGAACGACGGGCCACGGCCCCGTCGACCTCTCGGCGCCGAGTGTGGGGAGCGACGCCGGCGCGGACGCGACCGTCGGAAGCACGGGGGCCCAGGATGCCAGCAGCGGCGCCTTCGACGTCGCGATCCAGTACGTGGACCAGATCCTGCCCGAGGTGAACGCCCCTTCGGCGCCAGTGATGGACGCTTCGACCTGGCCCTGGCCTTGGCCCGAGTGCCCGCCGTTCATTCCGGTGAACGCCGACGGCACTTACAACGACTCGGGGACGGAACAGAACCAGATCCCGGCGGCCTACGGGGCCAACGGAGACGTGATCCCTGCTCCCGACGGCAGCGCCTGCGCGACCTACCCCTGGCTGGGAAGCCCGGCCAGCGACACCTGCGTCGTGTACAACGGCCTCGGTTCGGGGGCGCTTTTGCCTCCGTGCAACTGGTGCATGGAGGCTGGAGTGGCGACGGGCGGCCCGGGAGCGGCGAACGCCCAGCCCCTCTACTCCCTATGCCTCACTCTCTACGGGTGCATGGTCAACAGCGGGTGTTCGTACGCAAGCAGGGCCTTCTGCCTCTGCGGCGACGCTGGTCCGACCGAGAGCTGCGAACAGAACCCGACGGGGCCGTGCGCACAGGAGGAGCTCGCGGCCACGAACACCGACAACACGCCGCAAGGCCTCTCCTCCCTCCTGGAAAACTACGAGAACATCGACCCCGGGGCCGACAACCCTGCCTTTTGCGGCTCGTTTCTCAACCAGCTCTACCAATTCGGCAAGAGCCGATCGAACCCGTGTTTCGATGCCGGCCCCTGATGCGTCTGTAACTCACGAGAACGCCCCATGACGACCGAATCTCACAAGCAGTGGACGCTGTGGATGTCCCGTCTGTCGACGGCAGCCGTCTTGGCGACAGCGGCGGCAGGCTTCGTCGGTTGCAGCGACGTGGGCGACTCGTTGCCCGGGAGTGGCGACGACGGCTCGGGGATCGACGGCGCAATCGATGGCTCGGAGCTCGGCGACGGAGGCGAGGAGACCGGCACCGAGGAGGCGAGCGCCACCCCCGATGCGACCGTCGGCCAGGGCGCCGACGCGACGTCGACCCAACAAGAAGACGCGTCGCAGGAGGACGCCGAACCGGA
The DNA here is from genome assembly GCA_003139415.1 of Myxococcales bacterium. GTDB lineage: Bacteria > Myxococcota_A > Polyangia > Polyangiales > Polyangiaceae > Palsa-1150. The sequence continues at coordinate 7,744 of PLIR01000438.1, forward strand.
GCAAGAAGCGGCGACCAACGCGCCGGAGACGGGCGGCGGCGAGCCGGACGCCAGCTACCAGGACGCCCCGGTGGATTCCACGATCGCCGATGCCCAGACCGAGGACGTCGTGGATGCCACGTCCGCCGATGTCTCGTCCGCCGACGTCTCCACAGAAGACGTCTCGACAGAAGACGTCGCGACCCACGACTCGGCGGCACAGGACGCGAAGGCAGAGACCGGCGCGTTGGACGCGGAAGCCGACTCGACGACGCCGGACGCCAGCCAGGGTCACGACGCGGCGGCCGAGACCGGGAGCACGTCCGGGACGCTCGTGCCCTGCACGACCAGCGCTCAGACGGGCTGCGTGGAGTGCCAGGGCAACACGAACGGCGTCTGCACCCCGACGGAGGCCACGCTGGTCCAGGTTGACATCAACAAGGGCGTCGCCACCGCGCCGGGCGCCGATCCGACCGGTTGCTACACCTGCCTCGATGGCAACGACTGCCTCGACGACAGCCATGGCAACTCCGGCAACGAGTGCGGCGACACGCTCTCCTACGGAACGTCCGCCGAGTGCATGGCGACCCTGAACTGCGTCCTCACCAGCCAATGCGACTCCGCCGGCGCGGTCAGCATCTGCTACTGCGGCACGGCGCCCGTGTCGACGACCTGCAACTCGGACCCGGGCGCGGAGAATGGCTCCTGCGCCGCGACGATCGCCGCGGGTCTTTTCAACACCACGACGAACGTGGCGTTCGCCACCACTGACGGCACGGACATCCTGCCGAACCTCACGAACGACACGGAGGCATCGGGCATGGCCCTCCAGATCTTCGAGTGCGGACACAAGTGCGTCGACGAGTGCCAGAAATGAGAACGCCCCTCGCCATCTTCGCCGGCATATTCATGGCGATCGGCGCGTTCGCCGCGCCTGCGATGGCCTGGGGCGTGCCCGACGTTCAAGAGGAAGTCGCGATGCGCGCCGAGAATCCGGCAGCGGCCGATCTCATCGACAAGGGCTCGGCCCTCGCCGCGGCTGGGTCGATGAAGGAGGCGGCGGCCCTCTTCCGGCAAGCGGAGCTGGCGGCCACCCGGGATCCCCTCGCCTTGCCGTGGCTTCGCGACTGCGAGGCGTCGATCGCCCTCGGGGATCGCCAACAGGCGATCGCTGCGTGCGGCACTGCCGTGCAGACGAAGCACAACCCGGTCACGATACGGGCGCTGGTGAGCGCGCTGGTGGATGGCGGGCCTCCGACGGCGCCGCAGCTCTTCCAGGCGCTCGCGATCACGGAGCGCGAACGGCGCGTGACGCCCTGGCTGCCCACGGCGCCGGCAGCGACTTGCGACATTGCGATGAGCATAGGAGACGGAATCATGCTGCAACGGTGCACCGAAGATCTCGTGCGTATCGCGCCGGACGATCCGATGACCCATCGGGCGCTTCAGCGTCTCGCGCTGGCGTGTCCGCCCTGGCGTTTCTGGACGGGGTGGCTCGCGATCGTGGCGGTCGTTGCGGCCACGATCTTCGACGCGCTGGCGCGCCGCTTCCGTCTCCGTCCCCGCCGCGGCGCGGCCTTCGCCGCCATGGCGGGCGTGGTGCTCCTCGCGACGGCCGGGCCGGCACGCGCGGAAGACCAGATACCCCCCGGGGTCGACAAGGAGACGTTCGAGAAGGCCGAGAAGGAGGTCGAAGCGCGCCACCTCAGCAAGTTCATGGTGGACGAGAAGGACCCGGAGGCTCACGTCCCCAACGAAGAGGACCGGAACAGGGACCCGATCGAGTTCGGCTACTGGCTGCAGGACGCCGTCGCCAAGGGCAAGCTCGCGAGCCGGCGGGGCGACCACGTGGCCGCTACCCGTTACTTCGCGGCGCTGACGCGGGCCGTACCCGATCGCGCCACCGCGTTCGGATTGCTCTGCAGCGAGTACGACACGATGGGTGAAACCGACAAGGCCATCCGAGCCTGCGGCGAAGCGATCATGCGCGACGGGTCCGTCGTCAACGACTACGTCCACTTCGTGCACCTCGTGATCGGCAAGCCTGGAGACCTCAGCACGAAGGAGGTCCTCGCCCTCGACAACGTGCTCACGCACATGAAGGGAGACCCGGCGGCCCACGACGTCGTCGACTCGCTCGAGTGCGAGGTCGGCGTGCGCACGTCGAACGTCGCCAAGCTGCGTGAGTGTACGACGGCCCTCGCGAGGCGTTCGCCGGAGGGCGCCGACACCATCTCGTACGAGTGGGCGCTCGCACTCGCGACCGGGAGCTACGGCGAAGCGACGAGTATCCTGGGTCGCGCGAAGGCCGCGGGGATCTCCGAAGACAGCATCGATCGCATGCAGAGAAAGACCGAGGCGCGCCGCGCCGAGCACATCAAGCGCATCGTGATGGGCGCGATCGCAGTGGCGCTGCTTCTCGCGGGGATCTTCGGTGGGCTAAGGCTGCGCCGGCGCTCTCGATTGACGGTCACCAGCGCGCCAGCGGCGGCGTAACGTCACCGGCCTGCATCGCCATGGCTCATGGCGCCATCCGGCGGAGCAGTCTGTCGCGAAGCACGATCGTGTGAAAGAGCACGCCGCAAAGGTGCCCCATGAACGTCAAGCACAGTCCGTACGCGAGCGCGGTGTGTGTACTGCGCAGGATCTCGTAAAGCCGCAGATCGTGGGGAAGGATCGGCGGCAGGTGCACGGGACCGAAGAGGACGATCGGATAGCGCGCGGCCGAGAGCATGCCCCAGCCGACGAGGGGCTGTAGAAACATCAAGAGGTATAGGAGCCGCTCCGAAGCGCTCGCGACGATGCGCTCCCTCGAAGACATGTCCTGCAGAAACGGGGGCGGGGGATGGATTTGGCGGTTCACGAAGCGCACGACGACGAACACCAGGACGAGGATGCCGAGGGGCCGGTGGACGGAGAGGAGGCTGTGGTAGGCGCCCAGCGAGGCGACCATCGACATGCCGATGAAGAGCATCGCGAGCACCATCGCCGCCATCGTCCAGTGCAGCGCCCGCGAGGTGCGCGCGAACCGAGCGACGCCGTTCATGGCCCGCTCACCTCGACCTCGGTGTTCGTGACCGCGCTCGCGGAAACGGGCTCGCCGGCGCGGCGCCGGAACGACGCGGAGTACACGGCCGATCGCGCGCTCAAGAGCGGATCGTCCGAGCTCTCGATGCCGTCGGGCAGCACGAGCGGGTCGAAGTTGACCGTGCGCGCCAGGCTCGCCTCTTCGCCCTCCATCGTGTCGATCGTCAAGATGCCGGCGTCGATCCTGTCGCGGTCCGGCGGCCAGGGGATCGTCGCGTCGTTCGTGGGATCCCTCGGCTGCCCGACCGTCAAGACGAGGTGCCACTGCAACGGTTGCTGGCGCAACCGGGTCGCCAGCGCGTCGAAGAGATAGTTCGGCACGCCCGCCGGCGGAGGCGGCGTGGCAGATTCGAACGGCTGCACCGGGACCATCCACCAGCGAACCGGGGTGCGGCGCCCGCCACCGTCGACGAAGACGAACGCGTTGAGGCTGCCGTACGTGCTGTCGTGGAAGCCGGACGAGGGCGTCTGTGCCTTGATGCGCTCGGCCGCCCGGGCACTCTCCGGGTGGCGCGCGAAGAACGCCTTCATCTTGACCGGGTCGGCGTTGCCGGTGGCCGGATCGGGGGCCATGGCGACGAGCTGGTCCCGGAACGCTTCGGGCGTGCTGACGGCAAAGACGGGTGTGTCGACCATGGCCGTCCGCCATTCTTCGCCATCGGGCAAGAGAAACTGCAGCGCCATGGCGCGCACCGTCCGGGGCGCGTCGGCCTGAAACGGGTGCCCGCCGCGGGCCCATCGTAACCAAAGAAAAAGGCGCACCCCGCTATCGGGATGCGCCTCTCTCGAACTGCGGATCAGCTCTTGCGAGCTACTCGCTTACTGGCAGCCGTTGTCGAAGCTCGTCGACGTGGTGAGAGACTGCGTCGTGCAGCGGCAGGTGCTGGAGCAGTGCTTGTTCCCGCTGGCCTGGTTGGCGCCGTCGTCGCACTCCTCGTACGCCTCGACGATGCCGTTACCGCACACCGTGTTGGCCGTGTTGGGGATGCTCGAGATGGCGCTGTTGATGCCGGCGCACGCGTTGACGTTCGTGCCGACACCGGCGGCGCAGATGTTGATCTCGTTGAAGTCCTCGCAGAACTGCGCGCCGAGACCCGAGGTGCCAGCGCCGTTCGGGCTGTACTGGGTTCCGCCCGCGGTGTCGAACGTGAAGAAGCCGTTCGGTCCGAGGAGCGCGTCCATCTTGGCGTCCGTCGCCTCGTAGTTGGCGAGATAGAGCTCGCTGGAGCCCGTCCCGATGCCGGTCGTGGCGTTGTTCGGGATGTTCTGGAAGCCGACGAACGAGCTGAAGTAGAGCTTGCGGGAGAGCTGGTACTCACCCGTCCGTCCGAGGAGCTGGACGGTCGCCGGCACGGGGTAGATCTGGGCGAGGCGCGTCGCGTCGGTGTTGGCCGCCGTGGCGGTGATGGGCGAGCGCTCGTACCAGGTCTTGCTGCTGTCGCCCGCGTACCCGATGCTGCACGGGTCCGCCTGCGTGAGGCAGCCGATGTTGTCGGTCATGTCCTCGAGCTGGCAGGCGACGCCCGTACCCGGGATGATCGTCTGGGTCGAATGGATGCGCGAGAAGCCCCCCCAGAAGTCGACCGTGACCGGGTTCGACGGGGTGGTGAGGGCAGCGATTTTGTACTGCACGAACGGCAGCGTGCCGTTGTTGCTGATCGTGCCGTCACGCATCGTGATGTTGTAGATACGGCCGTCGGGGTTGCCGCCGTTGGCGAGGTTGCTGCGGACCTGGATGGCGGTGACGGTCGTCGAGTTCGACATGCACTGCGAAGTGTTGTTCGTGCTGTCGATCGGCACCAGGCAGCCGCCCGCGAAGAGCGAGTCGCCGTTGGGGCACTCGCCCGAGTGCGTGACGCCGCTCGGCGCGCAGGTGAAGACCGTGGGAGGGGCGCCGAGCACGAACGCGCCCGTGCAGTTGTTGGTCGGGTACTGCTTGAGCGGGGTGGAGAGCGTCAGCAGCCAGTCGGAGTCGGGCATCGGGAGCACGAGGCCGAGGTTGTTGTCGATGTTGCAGATCTGTTCGCCGGCGATGCCGGTGTTCTTGACCGTCGCGCCGATGCACGGGCGGCGGATCGGGTCGTTGTCCTGGTACGAGGTCGGCAGGACGTCCCACGAGCCCTTCGTGGGCTTGAGCTGGGAGGTGTCGGGGGCCGCGCCCCAGACGCCGGGCGGGGGCATCCGGTGGGTCGGGTCGGTGCTGTCGGGCACGCCGCCGGGACCGGTGAACTGCGAGTGCACGCCGCCGTAGCAGTAGCTCCCGTTCGCACTGTTCATGTTGGCGATGCTGACGTCCCAGTTCATCGCGTTGCAGTAAGGGCTCGCGCCGAAGCCGAAGTCCGAGATCGAACCGGTCGCGCTGTAGGCGCCCGAGACCGACGGCGACAGGCCGAGGAGCTGCGCGAAGACGTCGGACGTACCGGACACGTCGTCGCGACGGAACGCGTGCCAGATGGCGCCGGCGTGGGTCGTGTCGTTGCAGATCGCCGCGCCGCTGGCGAAGGAGCAACCCTGCTCGAAGAGCAGGCTCCAGTTGGCGACGAGGTTCTTCCGGGTCGTGCTGTTGCAATCGACCGCCGCGCCGCTGTTCGAGAGGTCCTTGCCTCCGTAGACGAGCGCGAGGATCCACTTCCACGTCATCGGGTTGGCCGTCGTCGGAGCAGAGAACACGCTCGCGGCAGCCGGAAGCGCGTTCGACGAGTTCAACCCGTAGGCGAGGCCGAATCCGGTGTCGTCGCCCGAGGCGCCAGCGGCGCCGTTACAGCTGCTCTGGCCACCTGCGAGGGTCGAGGAGAGGATGTCGACGGCGTCGAGGCCGAGGACGATGCCTTCCGCCCCGGTCGCGTTGGCGCCGCTGCTGGCGCACACGTTGGCCTCGCTCTTCAGCATGCGCGACATCGGGCCCGTGTACTGCGTCGGAACGCTGCTCGTCATCGCGGCGGCCGCGTTGCCGGAGCCTCCGCCGACGTACGCGTTGGTCGGCGTGATCAGGGACGGGTTTACCCCGTTCGCCCCTGCGATGGCTTGGGTCGTGAGGTTGAACTCCGTATCCGAGCCCTGAAAGGGCACGGGCAAAGCGGCGGAGGCGCCGGCGGCGCCGGCGCCCGTCACCACGAATGCGGTGACCATTATCGACTTTCTCATAGCGAATCCTCCGGTAGCGATTCCAGAAACGACGCAGCGCTCGACCAACCAGAGGTCGCGCGACGGCGAGGCCCCCTACTACAAGGACCGGACCACCGGACCCTGCGACGAGGACGCCGCCCTAAGGGGCTGGAACCACCCTCGATTTTCGATTCGCGGCGCCCGGGCGCCTGCTGCCTGCCCGTGCAGACCCTACGATTCTCAAAATCGGCTTCCGAAATTCATAGGTTCGGAGGCGGAGGGTGGGTCTCGGTCGGGGGGGTCGCGAGGCACTTGGCGATCCCCTCCTCGAGCCCCTGGGTCTGCAGGCCTTCGAGGCGAAGACGCCGGCCGAGCGCGTCGACGGGCCGCAGCAATCGGTCGAAGTCGGCGTCGCCGCTCCGATGGGTCCCGACCAGAAACCACTGGACGCGACCCTCGACGGCGGAAGCCGGCACGCCGGCGCCGCGACCCCCGCTGTACATGCGCGAGTCCAGGCTGTTGCCGCGGTCGTCGCCAAGGACGAACACCTCGCCGGGCTTGACGCGGTAAGACCCGGGAAACGCGGGCCCGCCCATGGTGTGCACCGTCAGGTAGGCCCGATCGTCGAGAAACTCCACGCGAAGCCGGCCGTGAAGCGTGCTGCCTTCGGCGTCGCCGAGGACGTGCATGTATTCGCCGACGTCGCAGCCGGGCACGAGCCACCCGTTGATGACCGGCGTCTCGCCGTTCATCGTGATGAGATCCCCCGGGAGGCCGACGACCCGCTTCACGAGGATGTCCGGGAGCGGAACGCCTCGCGTCCCCGCGACGGCGGCGCCCGAGAAGACGACGATGTCCCCGCGGCGCGCTCCCGCGGCGTCGCCCGGCGCGTACGGGCGCTGCATCGCCAGGACGAGGTCCTCGGGTTCGAAAGTCGGGAGCATCGACCCACCGATCACGCGGTACGGCTTTGCCACGTACGCCCGGAGGGCGAGCGCCGCGCCGACGGCGGCCACCACCATCACGAGCAACCCGAGCGCCTCACGCGGGCGCCGCCACGCGACCACCGGGGTCGCGTCTTGCCCCACGACGTCCGATGCCGGCGACGCGCCCCCGGCGGAGAGCCGATCGCGCCAGTACCTGGCCAAGGCGGTGAACACGAGAAAGAGCGCCCCGGCGGAGTAAAGCCCTCCCCGTTTCCAGAGCCCCGCGACCGTGCCCATCAGGCCGGAGCCCGCCGTCGGGATCAGGTACCGGGCGGTGAGCACTGTGAGGAGGACTGGGACGCCCCCAAGCCACACCGCCTCGAGGGCCCGTTGAAGGACAGCGCGCTGGCGCCCGCCGCGAAGCGACGGCCACTCTTGAGAGCCTGGGGACGTCACGGCGATGACGTCGACGACGACGTGAGGCACGTGTTGTTGCCCGCGCTGGAGACGACCGAGCCGGGGAGCTCGCTGCACTGGTTGTAGTCGGGCGGCGGCGTCGCGAGCGGCTCCATGGACTCGACGTACTTGAAGACGGCGAGGCCCGCGTTGATCGCGCCGCGCACGGCCCACTGATTGCCGTAGGCCGTCGTGACACAGCCGGTTCCATGGGTCGAGCCGCAGCCGTTGGCCACGGTCATGACCGACTGCGGGCACACGGGGTAGCCACTGGAGTTCACGCCCGCGACTTGGGCCGGCGTGACAATGCTCGCGGGATCGATGCACCACGGCCACTCGTTGGGCGTGACGCAGTTCGCCTGCCCCGGCAGCGAGCAGAGGGTCGAGCAATTGGCGGCGGACGTGTCCAGGCAGCACGTCGTGGGATCGACGCAAAGATTGGTATCGACCCCTCCTCGGTCATTTCCGACCGCGGTAAGAGGCGGATAGGTGGCCGCCGTCACCATCGCGTTCGTCGCTTCGGTGTCGGTATCGAATAGGAACGTCCCCGCGTTGACGACCCCGGCCATCGGGAGGAAGGTCAGGGACCCGGTCTGCAGCTGCATGATGTGGACGGGCTGGGGATTATTTCTCGAGCAGAGGCCGAGCCAGAGCTCCAGGTCGCCGTTCTGGGAAAGGGCCGTGAAGTTCAAGCTATCCTTGTTGGCGTCGAGATAACCGTTGCCGCCGGGCGCAGGCGAAAATATATCCGAGTTGGTTGCCGCCTCTTTGACCCCTGGACCGAGTAGGGAGAGGCAGAGTGCCTTTGCCTCCGAGAGCATGTTGGCCGACAGCTGGCTAGAGCTGATGACGCGCTGCTGGTCGAGCACCTTGGTGACCGCGACGATCTGCAGGATCTCGATGGGGATGTTCACGCTCGTGCCCCCGAGGCCCATCCAGGCCATGTAGCGCGACGCGCGATCGTCGTCGGTGATGGGGTTCGACGCGGTGCCGATCCAGTCGGCGGCCGACTGGGGGTTCTGGGCGGTGCCGGACGGGAGGTCGTTCACCCCAAACTGGGCGTGGCGGTTGCTCGAGAGTTCGTTCGAGGCGGCGGTGGTAGGGCCGAACAGACCGTCGCGGAAATCGGCCACGAGCGCTGCGCCACCCGTCATCGTCGCGAGATTCTGTGCAAGGCGTCCGGTCGCGTTCGCCGCGGGACCGTGGCAGTTGATGCAGATCATCTTGAAGATCGCTGCGCCTGGAATCTCCATGTACACGGGCGCGTTCAAGGGCGGGTTG
>PLIR01000523.1 GCA_003139415.1 Myxococcales bacterium
CTGGACGTCGATGAGCCGAAGCTGGACGAGCCCTCCTCCGTCACTCCTCCCGAGTCTGCCGCGGCGCCGGCACCCCCGTCGAGCCCCGGGAGATCCGAGATACCGAGGAGCGAGCCGCATGCGCTAGCGCCAAGGCACGTGAGCGCGATCAGTGCTGCAAGCCGGGTGTGACGCATCAAAAGCCCCCCACGAGCACCGCGCCCGCTTCGCCCGATCCGAGCGCGGGCGCGATGCGCAACCCCGTGCCCGCCGTGGAACCCGAGGGCGCCGTCAGGTAGAGGACGACGCCGCCCGCGGCAAGCACCCCACCGACGACGAATGCGACGGTCGAGATCGTAGCGTCGCTCGACGCTGCATTCTTCTCGCCTTGCGCTGGGGCGTCGGGTCCGCAGCCCGCGCCGCAGTCCGATTTCGCCGCGGACCACTTGCTGCTGGCGACCGCGCCGAAGATGCTGCCGACGACGAGGCCCGCGACGCCCGCGCCTCCGACGGTAAAGGCGATCGTCTTGCGGTCGATGCCGGAGCCCCCGGAGCCCGCCGCTGCGGGGGCGGCACCGGGGCTCGCGGACTCGACGTGTGGCGTCTCCGTGCGCCCGAAAACGACGACCTCGCGCCGCGCCTGGTCGTGCTCGGCGAGCACGAGCTTCTTCGTCACCGCGGGATGCCCCTCCCACGTGAAGGCGAAGACGTGCGGTCCTGGGTCGACTTTGAGCGACGACCCGTCGAGCCTGTCCGCGAGCGGCGCTCCGTCGATCGTGACCTTGACGTCCACGAGGTCGTTGCCCGCGGAGTCCTTCGCCGCGAACACGATGTGAGGCATCGCGGAGTCGAGCTCGGCGAGACGCTGCGTGCAGTCGTCGCGCACGACGCCCGGGCAGCTCGCGGAGGCGCAGACGGCAAGCTTTTCACGCGCCTGGCGCAGCTTGCCGGATTGCCGCAAGTCCTGTGCAGCATCATTCGCCTCGACGCACTCTTGCTTGGTGGGGTCGGCCGCACGCGCGGCGGACGCAGTCAGTAAGGCGCCGAGCGTGAGAGCCGCGGGCAGCGCGTGGAGGTTCATAGACATTCGATCTTGAAGTGCTTCTTTCCGGTGGAATCAATCGTGTACGGCGGGTTGCACTTCGGCTTGCCCGCGGGGGGCGCGGGCTCGGTCGCCGCGTGTGGTGCGACCGCGGGCGCCGGCTTGGGCGCTGCCGCAAGCTCCGCAGCAGCCCTTGGCGCGGCGATGACAGCGGGTGTCGCTGTCGCGGCTGGCGTCGGCTCCGGCGTAGGCTCGGCAGCCTTCGGCAACTCAGTGGCCGCAATGGAGGGAGGGGTCTTTTCAGCGCCCGCCGTCACGGACGCCGTCGTGGCGGTCGTAGGCTCGGGCGTGGCCGCGTGAGACGTCGGCGCGGAGGCTGGCGACGATGCGGCCGTCGGCTCGCCGTGGTGACCAGCCGACAGGGCCCAGATGCCCGCGACCAGGACGACGACGCCGGCAGCCACGGCGACGACGAGCCGCCGAGGCGGGGTTGACAGGGTCGGGACTTTTGCGCCGGCCTGCGAGCTTGCGACGGGGCGCGCAGTCGTCGGCTGTTTCGCCGCGGCGACGCTCGGCGTTGGGCCGAGTGTCCGGTTCGGGACCGACTCCGGCACGGTCATCTTCGGCGCGGTCGTGATCGGCTTGCCGTGCCGGTCGTGATACGCGCGCCTTACCCCCTCCTGCATTCGCTGCGCGCTGAGCCATCGCTTCTCTTTCTCGAACGCGAGAGCGCGATCAACGACGTGCGCCACCGCGGGGCTCACGTCGGGCAGGACCGACGCGAGAGGCGGCGCGGGCTTGGTCATCGCGCTGAGGAGTTCTTCGTTCGTCGTGCGCCCGTCGTGCACGAGCTGTCCGGTGAGTGCCTGCCACATGGTCGCGCCGACGGACCAGAGGTCGCTCCGGCCATCGACTTCGTTCCAAAGACCGCGCGCCTGCTCTGGCGACATGAAGGCGGGCGTGCCCATCGCCGAGCCGGCCTTGGTCGCCATCGTGCCCGTCGAAAACTCGCGAAGGTGCGCGATGCCGAAGTCGAGCACCTTGAGCTGGCCGGAGCGGGTGAGAAAGATGTTCGCCGGCTTGATGTCCCGGTGCACGACGCCCTTGGCGTGCGCGGCGGTCAGGACATCGAGGAGCTGATCGGCGATCGACAGCACCTCGTCCTCGCTGAGCCGGCCTCCGCGTCGAACGCGGCCGTCCTCGAGCGTCTCGCCGTCGAGCAGCTCCGTCACGAGATACAGCGACCCGTCCTCCGACGCGTCGTCGTCGATCACCTTTACGGCGCCATCGTGGCCCACGGCGTTCGCCGCGTGCCCCTCGCGCGTGAACCGGGAGCGGACCTCGGCGTTGGTCGAAAGCTCCGGATGCAGGATCTTCACGGCCACCCGGCTGCCGTTGCGGTGGGTCGCCCCGTAGACGGCGGCCATGCCTCCCACGCCCAGGAGGACGTCGAGGCGCCACTTGCCCTTGAGAGTCTGGCCAACCCGGGTGCGGGCCTGGACCGTGAGCGGGTCGAGGAACTGCGTGACGACCTCGGGATCGTCGCTGTCGCTGTCGCCAATGCCCCCGCCCAAAGTGGGCTAAGTTTACCCGTCATAATTCCGCACGTAAACGACGAGTGTTTTCGCGCACCGTGCGCGACACGCCAAAGCGCTTCGTTCAAAGGGTCGGACGGCGCATCGCGGAACTACGCAAGGCGCGAGGTCTCACGCAACAGGATCTCGCCGACCGACTCGACATGGGCATGTCACAGATGCAGCGCCTCGAACGCGGCAGGCACGCGCCGACGTTAGGTACGATCTGGCGCATCGCGAAGGCGTTGCGTGTCGAGCCAGTGCAACTCTTCGTCACGCCCGAAGCGACTGCGAAGAGGCTCGGACGACCGAAGGAGGAGACCGTCGCGCGCGAGGTACCATGGGCCATGGTTGGGCGCTCGCCGTTGAAGTGACGCGCGCACCGCGCATGAAGCAGAACGTGAAAACGGACTCCGCTCGTCCGCGGCACCGCGCGAGGCCCCCGGACGCGGCCGTGCCGCACGCTCGCCACGACGACTGAGCAAGCTGGTGATCGCCGTCACGCGCACGGACGTGCTGCGCGGCCGTCCAACGCGGCCTGGAGGCGATGGCGGCCGAACACCACGAGCCCGCCGAGCCCACGCCGCGGCGCCGATGACCTGCCACCACTGCCGCCACGCCGCGTCGGAAGGCGGCCGAATGACGTCCGGAGCTCGTTAGTGACGAAAAAGAAAATCGAATGATTACGAGATCCTATCAACTTCCTTGTTGCTGTGCGACGTGCCGTGAGTATTGTTCCTCTCGCTTCCACCCCGTTCCCCTGCCGAAAGGCTCGGGCGGGGTTATTCAAGATGCTCCGTCGATGTCGACCTGAAGGTTAGCGCAGGCATGGCGCATGCTCTCCCTTTCTCGGTGCTCGCGTTCACGAATGCGACGCGTTCGTCTCCGCTCCTGCGCGCGTTGCACTCCGTCGCCCTCGCCGTGCCGCTCGCGAACAAAACCGCGTTCTCAACGGTGCGGACACATTCCGAGGCGTTGGTGCGCGACATCCGCACCGCGACAGACGACAACGATCTTCGCCAAGCGCTTGACGTCGCCGTCGATGGTGATGATTTCATAAAGGGAGCCGTCGCCTTGGCCGAGATCGGCCGATCGAGAACTGCGCGCCTGCTGGTTTGGCTAATGAGGCATACCAGAGGAGATGCGTTTGCTCCTGGAGGGCGCGGGCTACGACCCCGTGCACGTGCGCGCGTCGAGGCGGGCAACCGACTTTTTGCGGTAGCGGCTGCGAGCGTACGAAAATTTTCCGCACCTCCGGGCGCGGAATCGATCAGTGTAGACGAGCAGATAGTGCGCCAAGCTGTACGAGAGCTTGTCGGCCCGACCGTGCCGCTTTCCGTCGCTGAACTTGGTACGCGTGGTCTGCGCGGTCTCGTCGCGTTCTGGGTGGTGAACGAACTCGCCTACGTTCCGGTGCGAGAAGTGCCGCTCTGGCTCGAAGAGGCCCTGAGCCAACATTTCGAGGACGGCGCCTATGCGCTACTTCGCATCTTGGCCAGCACGCCACAGATTGTCGTATCCGAAGAGGAAGTACCTCTCGCAGATCGCCTCGACCTTGAACACCTCGACGAGGAAACTCGCCAAGCTCGCGATCGATTTCGTGCGACAGCGCCGCAGACGATCGGTGGCGGGTGACCCCTGGCGACGTCGTTGAGATACTGAGCGGAGACCACGTCGGGCATCTCGGGGTCGTTTTGGACCTCCACCCCAACGGCCTCGTCGGTGTCGCCTGCGGCACCGGGACAGCAGGACGTGACGACACGCATTATGTCATCCGCGCGCGTGAACGTTTTGGGCTGCGGATGGGCCTTCCGAAAGACACGTACTTCTACCAGTCGCGCGGCATCGCCTGGGCGAAACCGGACCAGTTCAAATCTACCGAACGCACGGCCCCACCAGACGTCGTGAGAGAATTACGTAAATTGCACGGTCT
>PLIR01000563.1 GCA_003139415.1 Myxococcales bacterium
CTCCCGCGAGCCACTGACAGGCCCGCAGTCACGGCGATGGCGTCGATCTCGCCTGCTACCGCGACCTCCGCGTAGGACCCCGGTCCCCCTTCGTCCCGCTTGAGATCGAACGCGTTCCGGAACGTCTCCCACGTCGAGTGCCGGGTGCCCATGGTGCGAAAGTTCACGTCGTGGTTGCCGGGCGCAATCAAGAGGGGCACGTTCGCCGGGAAGACCGCCTTCAGGCGCTGCCAAGCCTCGCGCTGCCCGGTGTCGGTCATGTCCCCGGCCGCGATTACGAGCTTCGGTTTGGCCTGCTCGATCGCGAGGGCCACGAACGCCCTCATGGCCTCGTCGTCGCGATCGCCCTCGACAGTCCTGGCGCCGGGAGCAGTACCGTGCAGGTCGGATACGAGGAGGACCGACGCCGGCTGGATCGCGGCCTCGACGCGCGCGTCTGGTGGGCTCGCGACGCGCGATACGCGACTTGCCCAGATCGAGTACGCGGCCACGTGAATCAACCCTGCGATCAGCCGCGCGAGATCCCGCACGACGGGCGCTACGACGATGATCACGAGGACGAGGACGGCGAAGACGATGCCGATCGCCTCGACGTCGTGGTAGTCCCATGACGCCTCCGGGCGCACCACTCCGAACCCGTGAAGCAGTAGGTATACCAGAACCGCAAGGGTCACCACGGCCCACGCGGAGAGCGCGAAGGCGGCCACGGCGAACGCGAACTGCACGATGCGCCAGACCGCGAGCGCCGTCGCCAGGCCTCGGCCGATGGCGGTCGGCGTGACGGCGGCCAGTAAGGTACCGACGACTAGGATGGCACCAACGGCTTCAACCGAGTGGCGACCGAACGCGAACCAGCTGGTGAGCGGAACGAACCAGATGGTTTGATCTGGCCGAAGCTCACCAGGGATGACGAGGGCTCCGATCGCGGAGAGCGCGGCTATGACAGAGAAGGACCAGTTGGGATGCTCGTCGACGGTTTCGAGGAGGCTAATGAAGCCGTCGGCGGGGTTGAAGTTGGCCATTTCTCTTGCCTGCTGCCCCGTCGCTGACGGCTACGCGCTCGCCGTCCTGACGTGGGCAGAGTGGGCATCGCCACACCGCCGATAGCGAAGTTTACTCGATCCGCGCGAGCGATTCCCGTTTCGCGCTCTCGGCGATTGTTTGGAACTTGGCAGGGTCGATGCCCGCGATCCGCGCTCCGACCTCGAGAGGGATCGACGTGATCGCGGCGAGCCGGTAGGAGTTCGGGACGGGGATCATCTCGTCACCGACAGCTGCGCGCGCACCCTTCCTCTTCGAGACGAACCGCCATCGCGTCTTGGCCGTCAGCGACGTCCGCTCAGGGAGTGTCAAGCGGGTCGCCTCCGCCGTTGGAGAGGGCTCGGGTTGCGTGCAGATCGTTCGCCGCACGCTGGCCGAGTGAGCGATCAGGCGGCGCCGGTCCCGAGCGGCAGCCCCGCGCTCTCCCAATCCTCGATGCCCCCCGCGTAACGTCGCACGTTCGTGTACCCCTCCTGCACGAGACGGTGATACGCGGCCACGCTCGCGAGGCAGGGCGGGTTCGTGCAATAGACGACAATTTCATCGTCCTTCCGCAGCGCGGAAAGCATGTCGGAGGCGTCTTTGAAATGAAGCGACCCCGGGATGTGCTTGGTCCGAAACTCCCAGTCGCCGAGCGCCATGACGAGCTTGAACCGCGGATCATTCGCGTCGACTTTGCGCCGGAGTTCGTCGCGCTCGATCGTTCGCACCGGTACATCCGAGGATATCGGACCTTGGATGGGGAGGGGCATGGGGGAGCGCGAGGATAGCGCAGTCCGCGCCCCGCCCAAGGATGTCACACCTGCGCCAAGCCGCCGTCCACGAAGAACTCGCTCCCCGTGATGTAGCTGCTGCCGTCGGGCGCGAGGAAGGAGACGGCGCGGTACGCGCGCGCGACCGATCGGGCGCTCGCCCCCGAAGCCGACCTCGGTCGCGTCGAACACGACGACCGCGGGCTGCGGCTCAGCGGTCAAACCGAACCGCACTCGATGCTCCGGAAGCGCCAAGTGCCGAGGTCGCTGTCGCGATTTCACGGCGCTGTCACCTCCCTTCCCGACGAGCGGCTGCGAAGCGCAGACGACCGGGGATGCTCCGCGGCTCCGCGCACCTATAGTCATCGAGCCACCCCGCTGGCCGGCTTCGAAAGCAGATCCAGAGGCGTCCCCCCCCTACCGCCTCGGACGGACGAAGACGACACGTCCAGCAGGGGTGGTCCATCTCCCTGGCGCGCACGAGTTGTTCGCTTCGTTGCAGAAAAGGAAGTACCCGATGTTTCAGGCGCAGTTCGTCGTCATCCGAGAAGCCATCGAGGTGGTCCTCCGCCACCTGGGAGGCTTGCCCTGCTCCGACACGACGGAGCTATTCCGCACCAGGGTCCAGGACTTCGCCCAGGAAACTGAAATGTGGAGCGCCACATCGCCGACGCCGCGCGAGATGGATTTGCTCATGAAGCGCGTCCTTGCTCTCCATATCGACATGACGAAGTTGGAGCGCCAGTTCGTCACCGAGGGCGAAGCCGTCACCGCCTGAAGTGGGCGTGCGGCCCACGCGAAACCCGTCAGCTCACTCCCCCGGGTCCTTACACTGGGCAGAGCCGCTGCAATCGGCACACACGGCTGTCACGAAGATGGACTCGTCGGCGGACCGGCGCACGTCGCAGCCAGGAACCCGTGCGCGCGTTGGACGGCGAACACAGGTCCGAAGATATCGGCGTCCCCAAGTGCCTCGTCGAGACCAGCGCGATCCAGCTCTTCACGGGCGAGTAGGGCGTCCGCGACGGCTCGGACGGATGGCCACACGGAACGGAGGGACTCCCGGGCAACCCCGTAGTGCCGCTCGACCTCTGCGCGGACCTCGTTCTCGATCTCTCGAATGCCTGTCCGCAGCACCTCGTGCACGGCACCGTAGCCGTCGGTCGCATCCACGCCCTCGATCTTCGCCACGAGGTCGCGATCGAGGTGGGCAAGAACACCGAGTCCGACCTCGATGTCAAACCCGCGCGGCCGGCGGCCGGTCAGCAAATGCTCGGCGGCCAACCCCGCGAGGTAGACCTGGGCCAACGAGGTAGGCCGAACGAGCATCTTCTGCGTGGTCCGACCGAGCGTCCCATCGTGGCCACGAATGCTGACGTGCTCGGGGCGGTCGTTGATCGCCGCGCTTAGAACCGCGTGACCGGCCTCGTGGTAGGCCGTCCGCCTGCGCGGGTCGACGGGCCTGGGCCTCTTCGTGGACGCCGATCGAGACGCGCGCATCGACCGCAGGCGCGCTCAACCGCGGAGCACGGCATGCACCCGGGCACGCTCGCCCAGAAGAAGCTCAATCGCGCGACCGAGCCCGATCTCAGCGGCCGCGGCCCTGAGCAGCTCTTCGGCGGACGAGGTCGTGGCGGTCGGCGCCACGACCGGAGGGGCACGCCTGGCCGTCGACCTCCGTGCTGCCAACGCAGTCACCTTCCTCTTCGCCGCAGTCTTCGTGGCTCCTCGCACGTTGTAGACGTAGCCGACGTCCAGCTTGACCCCGGTGGCCTTCGCGTCTTCGACAATCTCCTTGGGTGACAGGTGCAACCGGGCGCGCACGAAGTCTGCCTTGTTAGTGATGGGAGCTTTCGTGGAGGAGATGGTTGTCTTCGTGGCCGACGTCTTGGTCGCGCGCTTCTTGGGCTTCGCGGTCCTGCCTCGGACCATGTAGACGAGCGAGCTGCTGATCTTCAGCCCGGCCTTCTTGCCCGCCGGGGCCCCCCTCGCGGCGCTGGGGCGCGGTGAAAAATCGATCGACGCCGTGATCGATACGAGGCACCCTCACGGCCGGTCGTTTTGATTCGCCTCCCTGGTCCCATGACCCTGCATAAGCGGTGGTCCCATGGGGTTGCGAACTGGCAACCTAGAACGTCTCGATTTCCTCCGGCTTCACTCCAAACCGGGCGGCGAGCGTCGCGAGTGTATCGGCGTGCGGCTTCGCCACCTCGCCGCGCTCGATGCGCGCGATCTCTTTCGCGCTGATCCCATCGAAGTCCTCACGCCGAAGCCCGCGCTGCAAGCGCAAGCGTCGAAGCGCGCCGCCAAAGCTCGCGTCCTTCTCGATGGAGCGTTGCTTTGACGCGGATCGCAGCGGTGCGCACGACGCATGACCGGCGCCGATGGCGACGCGGTCACGTTCAAGGTCGACGGGGAAGTCATGGTCGGCTTCAGCGAGCAAGGCCTCGTCGCCGGGATCGCCCGCGCGGACGCCGCGGCTCGGCCCGGCCCGGAAGGTTGCACACTTGACGGGAAGAACCGGCGGTCATAGGCTCATTTGATTCCTTGGAAAGGTTCATTTGATATGCCCCCGCAACTGCACTCTTCCGGCAAGGCGACGCCCAAGCGGGTCCCCGTTCCTGGCCCGCCGGCCGCAATGACAGCGCGAAACATCGCCGACTACTACGCCGCCATCCTTGAGTCTGCGGGCGGCAACCGCTCGAAGGCGGCGCAGGTCATCAAGCTCGGGCGCCGCGCAGTGTCTAGCGGCCGAGGCGATGAGGGACTCCGACGACCCTCGGCCTTCGTCCACGAGGGAGAGTCGGTCCGCCTCTCGTACGATGGTGCGGCTGCGGCCATCCACGCCGGCCTTCTGGCGAGCATCGTCGCCAACATCGCGGCGGTTCTTCCCGTCGACAAGGCGACCATTCTTCGCGCCATCGGTATCGACAAGGCAACGCTCAGTCGGCGCATGCACAAACGCGCCGAACTCAACGCGGCCCAAGCCGAAGCGGCCTTCCGGACGATGGAACTGAGCGTGCTCGCCACCGAGACGTTCGGGACCTTGGAGAAGGCGGCCCTCTGGCTGAAGAAACCGCACCCGCTCCTCGAGGGCGCGAGCCCGCTCGACTACGCGAACAACCAGTACGCGCTGGCCAAGGTCAAGTCGATGCTCACAGCCATCCGGTACGGAGGCGTGGTCTGACGGTCCAGGTTCACCGCATCAGCTTCAGCGGCGCCATAGGGCTCAACGACCTGTACTTCGGGGCGCTGCGGGACGCCGGGCGCTGGCACACGCCGCGTGCAGGCGCGCGGACCGCGGTCGTGTATGCCGCGGGCAGCCGCGCCCTTGCTCAGCTTGAAAAGCGCGTGCACTGCAACGGCATCGAGCCACCCAACATGGCGCTGCTCCGTTTGGAGCTCGCCGACGGGGCGATGCTGCTCTCGGCGGCGGACGACCTCGGTCTCCGCGATGACTGGCGTGACGATGAGACCTACACCCAGCAGCTGGGGAATGCATGGCTCCTGGCGAGGAGCTCGCTCGGCCTCTGGGTACCCTCGTACGTCGAAAAGAGAGAGAGAAACCTGCTGCTCAACCCGGATCACCCGCAGTACGCCACTCACGTTGCCGTCGTGGTCGAGGACCCGGACTTTCACCTCGATCCCCGGATGTTCTAGCAAGAAACCTGAAGTTGCCTTGTCTGCGTGGGTCTCGCCGAGATGTGCTGCGGCACCACTTGCAGTTCGGGCCTGAGCTGCAGCGCGGGGTATTGCCAGCAGCGCTTGCGGCCCTGAACGCTTCGGGCGGGCGCTAGCCGGGGCCGAAAGAAGGGGGTTGCCGGCGACGCCCCTGAAAACGCCACGCGATGCGACGGGGAAGCCCCCCCTCGGCCGCCCCCGGCCGAAGGGGGTCGCTTTCCGCCCGCAGACGTTCGCTCGATAACCGTGCAAAGTGCTCGACACGGATCGGCGGGCGCACGTCGACCGCGTGACGGTCCGCGTCGCCAGAGCTCGGAAGTCTACCTCGCCGGTTCGCACCGATCGTACCTGCCGTCGTCGCTGAGTTCGTGTGCCCAGCGAGTTGCTGGACGGTCGCGATGTCGGCGCCAGCGTCGAGCATGTCCCGATGAGCCTCGACGTTCGTCCTTCGGACGGTCCCAAGCCAGCCCGGGAAAAGCGAGAGCGGCAACGACGGGCACGGGGGGGCGTGCACGGCACATCGCCGCCCTCAGCCTGAGCGTAAGCATCGTCCGTGGCACGTGCCGAGCACACGGCGTCACTCGCTGAGGCCCCCTGAAGGGCCGTCGCGCCGAGTCGGGAACAACGCTCCCTCGCGGCGTGTTTGACGTTTGAGGGTGGCCAGCACCGCGATGTCGCGACGCTTCAACTACGTTCACATGCGGGCCTCGAGTCGGCAGAAGCCGAGGACGCGGTCGAGGTGGAGGCGCTCCGAAGAAACGGCGGCGTTTCGATCATCTGAGTTTCCAGGAGATCGCGAGTCGTCTTCGCGCGATAGGTGCGGACGGACGACGATCGGAGCGCCGCTAACTTGCCCGATCGCCTCCAGCTAAGCGGATTCCGAGGTCCAAAAAAGTTTCACGAACCGTTCGGTGCAGTAGCGTAACCTGCACGTGGGGGTTCACGAAGTTCGTCGTGAGGGTGCCCCTGTGGGGAAGCATGCCGATCGACGTCGACGCTGAAGCCGCTTCCCAGATCGGTCGTCTCGAACATCGCCTCCGCGTCCTATCCGGGGCCTTGCGAGCGTTCGCTGAAGCGACGACGGACTACCATCGCCTGCTCGACGTAGTGGCGCGAAGTGTGACCACTGTCGTCGCGGACGGTTGTATCGTGCGCCTCCTCACGGACGACGGCTGGCTATCGCCGGCTGCTTTCCATCTCCCGTTGGAGGCGTGCGTCGGCGACCCTGATGAAGCCGCCCGGGCGCGCGCATTCATGGCGTCTCCGCAAAGGGTGGCCGACTACGCCTGGGGTCGCCGCCTAATCGACACGGGAGAAGCGTTCATCCTTCCGCGTGTCGACATGGCGCATTTTCGGACGGTGGTCACGCCCGAGGTCGCCGAGGTCTACGAGACCATCGGAATCCACAGCATGCTGGTGGTCGTACTCCGCTTGCGGGGGGAATCGATCGGGACGCTCTCGCTATTTCGCTTTCATCCGACTTCGCCGTCCTTCGACGCCAGCGATCAGGACATCGCGCAGGCCCTTGCGGACCACGCGGCACTCGCCATCGGAAACGCCCGCTCCTACGCCGCAGAACGAGCGGCGCGAGATGCTGCCGAAACGGCGACAACCGCCCTTCGCGAATCCGACAAGGCTCACCGGCTCCTCTTTGAGGCAAGCCCGCTGCCGCTCTTCGTCTTTGACATCGAGACACTCACGCCGATCGCCGCCAACGAGGCGACGCTCCTTCTTTACGGCTACAGCCTCGACGAGTTCATGCAGTTGAAGGTCGCGGATCTCGCCGACGATGGACGGGAGAGCGCGCGGGCAAGGCTGGCGGCGTGGGGGGACGCCGAGGCCACGGGAACCTCGCGCTATCATCGCAAGGACGGCTCGCAGTTCGTCGCCGAATACACCACGCGAGCGCTTTCGTTTGCCGGTCGGAGCGCACGCATCACGGTCATCAAGGACATCACCGAGCGCTACGAGGCCGAACAGACGCGGGGGCTGCTGGCCGCCATCGTCCAATCATCCAACGACGCGATCGTCAGCAAGAGGCTTGATGGAACGGTCACGAGTTGGAATGGCGCCGCCGAGCGCCTTTTTGGATACTCCGCCGAGGAGGCCGTCGGGCAACCCATCTCGATCCTAATCCCTGCCGACCGACTCGACGAGGAGCGCACCTTTCTCGATCGCATCGCCAAGCGCGAGCGAATCAACCACTACGAGACGATTCGCCGGTGCAAGGATGGAAGCCTCGTCTCCGTGTCCGTCTCGATCGCCCCGATGCTGGACTTCTCAGGAAAGGTCGTCGGCGCATCGAAGACGGCGCGCGATCTCACGGCGCAGCGCAAGGCCGAGGGCGCGCTCCGACACACGGAGGAGCAGCTCCGCCAGGCACACAAGATGGAGGCAGTCGGGCGTTTGGCCGGCGGCATCGCACACGACTTCAACAACGTGCTCTCCGTCATCCTCAGCTACGGGCAGATGCTGCTTGCGGACCTGAAGCCGGGCGAACCGATGCGAGACGACGTGGAGGAGATCCAAAAGGCCGGGAAGCGTGCTGCCGACCTGACCCGACAACTGCTCATGTTCAGCCGTCAGCAGGTGCTCGAAGCGAAGGTCCTCGATCTGAACGAAGTGCTCACGGGCATGGACAAGATGCTCCAACGCATCCTGGGAGCGGACGTGGATCTCGTTTCACTCCCTGTGCAGCCACTCGGCAGGGTGCGGGCGGATCCGAGCAGCGTCGAGCAGGTCATCATGAACCTGGTCGTGAACGCACGCGATGCCATGCCTACGGGTGGCAAGCTCACGATGGAGACGGGCAACGTCGTTCTCGATGAAGCGTACGCGCAGGCTCATCTCGGCGTGAAGCCTGGTCCGCACGTCATGCTCGCCGTGACAGACACCGGCACCGGCATGGATAAGGCGACCTTGACACAGATCTTCGAACCCTTCTTCACCACAAAGGAGATAGGCAAGGGTACCGGTCTCGGTCTCTCGACCGTCTTCGGGATCATGCAGCAGAGCGGGGGAAGCGTTTGGGTCTACAGCGAGCCCGGCGAGGGAACGACCTTCAAAGTCTACTTCCCGCGCGTGGATGCAAGCGTCGAGGCCACGCGAGCCACCGAGCCACCCACAACGTTGCGAGGCTCCGAGACGATCTTGCTCGTCGAGGATGACGACCAGGTACGCGTCGTGGTTCGGGGCATCCTCCGCAGGAGCGGGTATCATGTCATCGAGGCGCGCAACGCCGGAGAGGCGCTCCTGCATTCCGAGGAGCACGCAGGCACGATCGATCTCCTACTCAGCGATGTCGTCATGCCACAGATGAGCGGCCCTGCGCTGGCGAAGCGCCTCGCGAGCGTTCGACCGAATATGAAGGTGCTCTGTATGTCCGGCTACACTGACGACAGCATCGTCCGCCACGGCGTCCTTGAGGCGCACTTCGCGTACCTCCAGAAGCCGATCACCCCAGAGGCGCTGACGATGAAGGTGCGCGAGGTGTTGGACGCGGACTCGGGATCATGAATACGCGGACCTGGACGAGGCAGCGAGCGCTCCCGGAATAGTGCCATTCACCAACGCGGCGCCATGAACCCCCGCTCGGGCCTCGCAAACAGGTAGCCCTGGAGCAGATCACAGCCGAGCTTCGTAAGCATATCGCGTTCCGCCGCCGTTTCGGCACCCTCTGCAATGACAAGCATGCCGAGCTCGTCACACATATTCTTCATTGACCGAACAATGCTCTGGCGCCGGGAGTCTGTGTCGATGCCGCAAACAAGGGACATGTCGAGCTTTGCGAACTCGGGTTCGAGCTGCGTAAAGCTCGCGAGCCCGGCGTATCCGGCGCCGAGATCGTCGATGGCGATCTGAAACCCGAGAGCCTTGAGTCTGGCCACGCACGTTGGGACGTTTTTTACCCCGTACAGCGACGCGCGTTCCGTGACCTCCAAGACGACGCGCCTCGCGATCTTTGAGAGCGGTGCATCCGCCGAATAGAGCTCGTCGTCGTTCAGATTGGCCGAGTGCAGGTTGACAAATAGCCTGGCTCCCAGCGGTGCGCCGGGCGCCGCTGCAGCGACGTGGGCGCGAACCGCTCGGCCGAGTTCGTGAAGGCGCTCGAGCCTTTCGGCCGCGTCGAGAATGATGCCCATGCCCACGTACACGGCAAGCGCGGTCCCGCTAGGCGCCGCCACAGCGGGCATCGAGAACGCCGGGGCGGACCCCGTGAGCGCGATGTGTGCGCCGCAGGCCGCCGTGCTCGCGAGCGCGACCGGAATGAGGGAACGCGCGCGATACTCGAAGAGGAGAAGCTCGATCGCGAGCAGAGCGGCGCTCACCGGCGCCGAGAACGTGGCCGACATGCCTGCGGCGGCGCCGGCCGAGACGCGGAGGACCTGGCCGACGAACGACCCGAGCGCCCCGCCGGTGGCGATGATCGGCCCCTCGGCGCCGAAGGGCCCGCCCGTCCCGATGGAGATCGCCGCCGAAAGGGGCTTGAGGAACGTGATCCGCGCGGGAATACGGCTCTCGTTGAAGAGCACCTGCTCCATCGCCTCGCGGATGCCGTGTCCACGGATCGCCGAAGGCGGCGTCGACGCCGAACGGATCGCCGTATGGCTTGCCGGCGAGGCGGCACTCGGCGCGGAAGCGCATGCCCTCGTACTGCATCCCCTCGTTGGTGATCTCGGGGTGCTCCGCGTCGGCCCCGACCTCGAACGTGAGGAAGTCGGCGAGGTCGAGACGAGCGGCAGCCTGCAGCCGGCCGAGAACCTCGTCGGCCGATCCGGTGAGGCGCAGATCGACGTCCCGAGTGGTCCTGGCGCGGTCGAGGCGAAGCTCGAGGACGAGCCCTCCCTTCAGCGTGGCCGCGTCGCCCAGGACGGCGACCACCCTCGCCAGGAAGCGATCGAACACCAGGAGCTGGCGCCGACGGGCGAAGTCCGGGCCGTTCGCCGCCGCGGAGCGGAGGCGCTGCTCAAGGGCCTGCTTGAAGGCCTCGGGCGAAGCGTACTTGTGTGCCATCACGCGGGGAGCCCCCCGAAGGCCTTCAGGGACGCTCTGACGTCCGGTAGCTCGGCCCGCACAACCAGCCCTCGGTGCAGGGCCTGCTTCGTCGCTTGCTGCAGGAGATCCGGCGACACGCCCTCGCGTGCGCAGTCGTTGAGGGTCCGCTTCACGGAGGTGATGGGCACCGGCCCAAACCAGGTCCGCTCCCGCTTGGCCACGTCCGCATGATGAAGCACGACCCCCTCGGGCACCCGGAAGCGGCGCGCGCGCCACGCGCTCGGCAGCGTGAGGTGAATCTGGGCCGGCATCGCGTCGGAGAGGCGGTGCAGGGCCAGGGCGGTCTGGTGCGAGAAGACACCCTCTTGCTCGGACCACAGCCACACGGTGACGAGGTCCTCGTGCTCACCGACGGGAAAGTGCACGAGGCGGTAGATGCCCCGGCGGACACGGCTCACCCGCCCGCCGGCGGCGTGGTGAACCAGGAGCTGCGACGAGTAGCCTGCATCGGCCGCCTGCCGGGTCGTGAAGAAGCCCTCCTGGGCGGCCGCCGTCTCGTAGAGCCGATCCCAGTCGGGGTGGTCGGGCGGCTCGGGCGGCATGCACGAAACGTAAGCCATGCTTTAGATTTGTGCAACGGAAGGATCAGCACAAAGAACAAGCCAGACTTTAGGTTTGTGTCCAACCTCGCGTCCCCGGTCGTGGAGGCGTCGTATGCGCGGGCGAGCGTGCTGGAGCCCGGCCATGGCTCAAGGAATCGCCAGAATGAAGCACCTGACGCCTAGAAAAGTCATGTTATTTCAATATTGTCGCAAGTGCGAACGCGAAACTCCAGAATGTCCGACGCCGTAGCAGGGCGGGGAGCCAGCGCATCGATCCCCGTCGAATGACTTGAGGGTCTTCGAGCCCGCTCCGCCAAGGACCGCGGTGAGCCTCTTGACGATGAGAGCCTGAGGGCGACAGTACTCGGCGTTCATCCCTTCACCGGGCTTTCCGGCGGAGATGACGGCGTAGATCGGGTGAGTCTTCGCGAGAAACCCCGGGGTCGTCGAGGTTTCGCTGCCGTGGTGTGCGACCTGGAGCAATGTCACCCGCCCGTGCGGGTCCATTTGGGCCTCCTCGTCGTGCTCGGCGTGGCCTGTGAAGAGGACCGACGAGGAGCAGAAGTCGATGCGCAGAACGATCGAGCAGGCGTTCGCGTTGTGCGCACACGAGGGCGACCAGGCACCCGGCAGGATGGGGGCGACCTTCATGGCGGTCGATCCGGCAATTGGAGCGTCAGGGTGATCGGGACCGACGACG
>PLIR01000312.1 GCA_003139415.1 Myxococcales bacterium
ACCTGTCGTATCCTGCCGGCCTACGGCATGTCCGCCACTGTCGCAGTACCGCGCGCCGAGCCCGCGGTGATGCGTCGCTTCTTCGAGCTCGACCTCCTCGACAACCGTTATCCCGCGCTGCACGGGATGCGGTTTCTCGCGATCGCGTCGATCGTCCAATACCACGTGACGATGAACTTCAAGTACACGCGCCCGCTGCCGATCGACGACGGGTGGAGCGCGCTGTCGCTCAACGTGTTCTTCGGCATGGACCTCTTCTTCGTGCTGAGCGGCTTNNTCCGGAACCGCCAACGTGCGCCGCTTCTACCTGCGCCGCGCGTTCCGGACGTTCCCTGCGTACTACCTGGTGCTCACGCTGCTGGCCGTCTTGCTGCCCCTGACGGACGCGCAGCACCGCCACCTGTGGCTCGAGTACGTGTACCTCACCAACTACGGCAAGCCGCTCATTCCGGGCCAGCTCGTGATGCCGTGGGGGTGGTCGCTCGCCCTCGAGGAGCAGTTCTACCTGGCCGTGCCGTTCCTCTTTCTTCTGCTCTACAAGTTCCGGACCGATCGCGCGCGGCTCACGCTCATCGGGGGCCTGTGGATCGGCGCGCTCTTGGTCCGCGTCGTCCTCTACCTGACGCACCCGGGCTGGGACGAGGTCGCGCGGTACAACTACCTCTACTATCCGACGCACACGCGGGCGGACACGCTGATGGCCGGCATCGCCCTCGCGTACGTGCAGCACCGGTGGCGCGCGCCCATCGCGCGGTGGCTGGAGAGCCCCTTCTCCCGCGCGTTGCTCCACTTGACGGCCCTCGCGTGCGTGTGGCTGCTGATGCAGCCGTACAAGTTCGGCCTCAAGGCGATCGGCATCATGCAGGTGCTCTCGTGGGGCACGCTGACGAGCATCATGTACTTCGCCTGGACGCTGCTCCTGCTAAACGGCGGGGGAGGGTGGGTGCAGCGCGCCCTGTNNGCTGCCCTTCTTCCGGAAGGTGGCGACGCTCGGGTACGGCGTGTACCTGGTGCACCTGCCGATCTGCGGGATGATCGTGTCGCGGGTCGCCGGCGTGCTCGTGCTCCAGCACGGCTGGCCGATGCCCGTCGTCTGGCCGGCGTCGGTCGTGTCGCTCCTCGCTCTGTCGCTCGTCGCGTCGTACGGCCTCCACGTCTTCGTCGAGAAACCGTTCCTGCGGATCCGGGACCGGCTCCAAGGCTGGACGTGACCGCGTCGGTGTCCGGCTGGCGCGACCGGCTGCGCGGGGACGTCGGGTTCCGCCTCGCGATCGCGTTTGCGGTGCTCGTTCACGTGCCCGCCCTCTTCGCGCCGTTCATCATCGACGACTTCGCGCAGCGCGAGATGACCCAGGGCCTCTACGCGCCGGGGGATCGGGGCCCCTTCGCGCTCTACGACTTCATCGACGACTCCAACCGCGCTGCGCTGCTCGAGCGAGGCGTCTTCCCGTGGTGGACGCATCCGCATTTGGTCGTGCGGTTTCTGCGCCCCCTGTCAAGCTTCAGCCTGTATCTCGACTATCGGATCGCTCCCCGCCTCGCGTGGTGGGGCCACCTGCACTCGCTGCTCTGGTGGGCGGCTGCGACGCTCCTCGTCTACGCGATTCTCGAGAGCTCGTTCACGCGACGTATCGCGAGAATCGGTTCGATCGTCTTCGCGCTTGCGCAGTGCCACGTCATCCCGCTCCTCTGGATCGCGAACCGAGAGGCGATCATCTCCACCGCGACCGGCGCGGCGGGCCTGCTGCTCTACCTGCGCTGGCGGCGAGAGCGGCGGGCGCGAGACGCGATCGCCACCTTCGCGGCCTTTTGCCTGGCCATGGCCGCGGGCGAATACTCGTTGTGCTTCTCCGGCTACGTCGTGGCCTTCGAAGTCCTGCGCCGCCGCGAGTCGTTCCTCGCGCGGGCTTCCGGTCTGGCCCCGTTCGTCGTTCCCGCTGCCGCCTATCTCGGGCTGCGGTCGGCGCTCCAGTACGGCGCGCGCGGAGGCGGGATGTACTTCGATCCGTTCTGGAACTTCGGGGCCTTCCTCGCGGACGCGCCTCGCAGGTTCTCGGTGCTCATGTGCGCCGCCTGGGCAGGGGTCGACGACGAGATGTTGCTCGCTCAGAGATGGTGGGTCGTCATGGGTGTCGCCGTGGCGGCAGCGGCCCTGCTCACGGTCGTCGTCGCGCAGACGTTTCGATCCGTCGAAGAGCCGGTGCGCCGCGAAGCCTCCTGGCTGCTGGGCGGCTCGGTGCTCGCGGTCGTCCCGGTGCTCGCGGTGCACACGTCGGCCCGCCTGCTCGGCGCGGCGATGATCGGCGTCAGCGCGGTGGTCGCGGTCGTCCTCGACCGCGCATGGTTTCCCGAACGTGCCCAGCCGCGCCGCGGCATGGCCGAGCTCACGGCGACGCTGGCCCTCGGTCTCGCGTTCATCCACTTCGTTCGCGCGCCGATCGCCGGATTGGCCGAGACCCAGTTCAGGAGCGGCATCGGCGACGCCATCGAGCGTCGCATGGCGTGGGTGCGCGAGCGCGCGGCGGGCCGGTCGGCGATCGTCGTACTTCGCGCCGAGGCGTTCGCCACCGCTCTATTCGCGCCGTGCATGCTGGACGACGTCACGCTTCCATGGCGCGTCCTCAGCTACGAGGCGGGGCGCGTCCTCGTCGTTCGCTCCGGCGACCGCTCGCTCGAGCTCATCGCTAGCCCGAGGCCGATCTTCCAGATGGGCGCCGACGAGGTCTTTCGGGGAATGGACGGCTCGCTGCACGCCGGAGACTCCGTGCAACTCACCGGCATGAAAGCCACCGTCCTGCAGCTCGACAAGGACGGCATGCCGAAGCGGGCGCGCTTCGACTTCGACAAGAACCTGAGCGATCCGTCGATCCTCTGGCTCCGCGAGACCGCCGCGGGCTTCGAAGAGCAATCGCTGCCCCAGAGAGGCCAAGGCGAACCGATAGTGCCTTGATGCATCCCTGTCAGTTGAAATACGTGCGCGCCTCGTTGTAAGGGATGGGGACGCCGTAGGGTCCCACGACGCTCGGGGCCAGCTTGGCACGGAGGAGCATCGACCATGACCGAGGTCCATAAGACGCTGGGCGCACAGGCGGCGAGGCAACTCGCCAACACGACGAAGACCCCGCCTCAATGGATCGGCGTCACCCCGCGCTGGATCGTCAATCTCCTGCCGTGGGTGCCCCTCGAAGCCGGCACCTACCGGATCAACAAGGTGAGAGAGGGACGCCCCGACGATATCCGCATCGAGTGCAGCCCGAGCGACAGCGACGACATCCCGACGGCCTTCGTCGACTACGAGGAGCAGCCACGCGAGTACACGCTCAGCACCGTGACGACGACGATCGAGGT
>PLIR01000545.1 GCA_003139415.1 Myxococcales bacterium
GCGGGCGCGGACGCAAGCGCGGAGACGGGGATGGATCGGGTGTCGTTGGCGGGGGCGGGGGCGGGGTGGCGGCAGGTGATGGCCAGGGCCCCGAGGGTCGCGAGGGTGGCGGCGCGATGTCGGACGCTCACCATTCGATCTGATAGCGCGCGGGATCGTTGCCTCGCACGCGCACGATCATGCTGCGGTCGCGCAAGCGAACTACGGCGTGGGCGGCGGCGGGGCGGCCGGGGACGTCGTCGTCGAGGTTCTCCGTCAGGCTCTGGACCGTCACATACGGAATGCCGCGGATCACATCGAGGTGGTTCCAGTGAAGGTGGCCGTTGAAGACGGCGCGTACCCGGCCCGACTCCTCGAAGATGCGCCGGAGGTCGGTCCGTTCGCGCACGAGCGCCAGGTGCGAACGGCCGGGCCACCAGCGCGAGTCGTCCAGCGACTGTTCGCTCGCCGAGTGGTGCATGAAGACGACGGTGGGCGCGTCTGCGGCGGCGAGGTCGGCGCGCAGCCACTCGATCTGCCGCTCGGGGATGCTCACGTCGACGTCTTTGCGTTCGATCGTGTGAAGCACGACGAAGTGCCAGCCGCCGTGATCGAACCCGTAATAGAGCGGCCCGGACCGCTTCCAGAAGAGACTCAAGTCGTCTCGATTGAGGTTGATGGTGTCGTGGTTGCCGGCGACGTTGACCAGCGCGGGCTTGGCCTCCCTCAAGATGGCCTGGCACTCTCCGTAGCGGGCGAGGTCGGCGGCGCGCGACTCGTCTTCGATGTCGTCGCCGAGGTTCACGATGAAGGCCGGGGCAAGCTCGTTCATCTCGCGCACGAATTCGCGCGCGAGCGGGCCCGCGAGGTGGGAGAGCTTGCGGAGCTTGCCGCCATAGCGCGCCTCGGGCCCAAAATGCAGGTCGGTGACGATCCCGATCGCAACGTCGTCCGGCATGGCGAAGCCTAGAGTACCTCTGCTGCGGGTGTGACGAGCCCCGCACCTGCGAAGAGCCACGTTGGGCCGAGGAGATAGTAGTAGTTGCAGAAGGCCTGCCGCCCCAGGACGTAGAAAACGAGAAACTGGAGCGAGGCCGCGAAGAGCAGCGGCCCCAGTCGCCGCGGCATGCCCTTCAGGACTGCGAACGAAGCGGCCGTCGCGGCGAAGCCAAGCCACGCCGGCAGGAGGATCCCGGCGTTCGAGACCATCGCCGGGAGCGAGAGCGAATCGGGTCGGAACGGGTTGTGCCAGTGATGGAGCACGAGGCTTGCCCAGAGGTCTCGCGGCGAAGCGAGCGCGAATGGCGCGTATGTCGCTGCGACGACGGCGAGCGCGATGGTCGCCCCCGGCAGCCCGACGCCGGGCAGTAGCGCGAGGGCCGGCAGGTAAAGAACGAGGTGCTGCTTGAGAGCGCAGAGAAGGCCAAGGGCGATCGCGGCCGAGCGCATGCGACCCGCGCTTAGGGCCAGGGCGAAGGCGCCCAGGAACGGCACCGCGAGCGGCTCGCCCCAGGCCTGCTCGAGGACGAACTGGCCGCTGGGTTGAAAAAGGGCGCACGCCATGAGCAGTGTCGCTAGCGCCGGACCGCCCGTCGTGCGCCGAGCGAAGACGAAGAGCAGCGCGGCCCCCAGCAAGAACGCCGCGACCTGGGCCCACCTCGTGTCGCCGGTCAGGGCGAAGGCCGCCGTGGAGAGGAGGAGGGTGAGCGGTGGGTAGTCGTACGTGTCGATCACGCGCTTGAGGTCGTACGTGTCGAGCGCGGCGAGGGCTCCGCGACCATAGACGCGTCTTCCGTGCAGCAGGGCGTCCGCCGCTTGCTGGTCGAGCACCCAGACGTCGATCCGGGGCGCGGGCGAGGCGCGGAGCACCCACGCGCTGATGCCGAAGGCAAGGGCGAGCAATGCCGCCGGCCGCCCCCAGGCCGCCCACGAGGGCACCCGCGAAGGGGCCAGCCAATCCAGGCTATAGGTCGCGACGACGGCCATCGCGGCGGCGTTCATCGCGAAGAAGGCAACGAGAGGAGCCCTCGACTCGAGGTACACGCCCGGAGCAAGCAGGCCCGCACACGCGATCGAGGCCATGGCGACCGCCCACGTGAGGACGTGGGCGTAGGGCCACGGAGAGTCGCCCTCGCGCGCGTCGTGAAGCCCGAGGCCCACGGCGACAACCGCCGCGAAGACCAGGGAGTCGGCGACCGGATGGTCATGGCCGTTGCTGATCGCGAGGGCCGTGGCGACGAGGATGTGCGCGGCGAAGGCCCATCCGAAGGCCCGCGTCCCTCGGGCGCCGGTCGGCGGGTCTCTCCACGGGGCCATCGTGAGATTCGGCCGTACTAACAGATTCGAGACGCCCCGTGGTACTCGTGCACTTCATGCGCCCAGTCGTGATCGGCGCGGGGCGCGGCCGGCGCCTCGGCCCGGAGACGGACGACGTGCCCAAAGCCCTCGTCCCGGTCATGGGCCGGCCGATGCTCGATTGGATCCTGGAGGCGCTCGGTGCTGCGGGTTTCGCGCGCCGTGACGTCGTCTTCGTCTGCGGCTACCGCGCGGACGTCGTGCGCGCCCGGTACGCGGACCTCTGCTTCGTGGACAACCCCGACTGGGAGCGCAATAACGTGCTCGGCTCGCTGCTCTGCGCCCGCGAACACCTCGCGGGGGGGTTCGTGTCGACGTACGCGGACATCGTGTACCGCGGATCCATCGTCCAGAAGCTCGTCGCTTCCACGCACGACCTGGTCCTCGGTTGCGACGTCGACTGGCGCCGACGCTACGTCGACCGGTCCCTGCATCCCGAGACGGACGCCGAGAAGATGCGCGCCGCCGGCGACCGGGTGCTCGAAGTCTCGCGCACGATCCCGTCGGAGCAAGCGGCCGGTGAGTTCATCGGGGTGGCCAAGGCGACGCGCGAGGGAGCGCGGGCCGTGCTGGGCGCGTACGATCAGGCGAAGGCACGGCACGAAGAAGGGGTGTGGCGTGAAGGCAGGACGTTCAGGGGCGCGTACCTCATCGACTGCTTCCAGGCGATGATCGAGTCGGGATCGAGCTTTCATCGCGTCGACACGAACGGCAGCTACATGGAGATCGACACCCCACAGGATCTCTCTCTCGCCGAGACCTGGTGGCGCGAATCGCCGCGTGACGCGTCCACCGAGGCCGAGCGCTAGCGGCGAGGCATGGCCGAACCGGAGGTCCTCCTCGACGCCGTGAGCAAGCGCTTCGCGCCGGGGGCTGCGGCCGCTCTCGACCGCGTGACGCTGTCCGTCGAGCGGGGCGAGATCCTCGTCGTCGTGGGCCCGAGCGGTTGCGGCAAATCGACGACGCTTCGCTTGGTGGCGGGGCTCGAGGAGCCTGACGACGGGACGGTCTCGATCGCCGGGCGCCCGATGCGGGGTGTGCCGCCCCAGGATCGCGACGTCGCGATGGTCTTCCAGGGATACGCGCTCTATCCGCAGATGACGGTCCGTCAGATTCTCGAGTTTCCGCTCAAGATGCGCGGCGCGCCGCGAGCACAACGCACGGCCGCGGTGGAGGAGGTGGCCGCGGTCCTGCGCATCGCACATCTCTTCGATCGTCGTCCGGCGGAGCTATCGGGCGGCGAGCGCCAGCGCGTCGCGATGGGGCGCGCGCTCGTACGAAAACCGCGCCTATTTCTCTTCGACGAGCCGCTGTCGAACATCGATGCCTCGCTGCGGGCCGAGCTGCGTCTCGAGATCGGCCGTCTCGTGCGGCGCCTCGGCGTCACGGCACTCTATGTGACGCACGACCACGTCGAGGCGATGACGCTCGGCGATCGGCTGGCGTTGATGCGTGCCGGTCGCGTCGTGCAGGTCGGCACGCCGCGCGAGCTCTATGAGCGGCCCGCGACGTCTTTCGTGGCGGGGTTCCTCGGCTCGCCGAAGATCAACATGGTCCCGGGTCGCGCCGAAGGCGAGGCGCTCTTGGTCGGCCCCTTTCGCATCGCGCTTCCGGCAGAGACGCTGCCGCCGGCCTTCGACGTGGGCGTTCGGCCCGAGCACGTGAGTGTCGTCGAGGGCGGCGGCGCCGGCGAACGCGGGGAGGTCGTGGCCGTGGAGCCCCTCGGCGCGCAGACGCACCTGGTCGTGAAGGTCGGCGTTCTCGAGCTCCGCGCGACGCATGGGCTCGGGTTCGGGACGTTCGAGCGAGGTGCCGAGGTCCGCGTCTCGATCCAGGGCGAGCGCGCGCTCTACTTTCGCCGCGACGGCGACGGCGAGCGCCTCTGAGCTTTCGCGTTCACTGACCGAGGCTTCGGATCTTGGCGGCGTCGAGGTTGGCCTCGACCTTCCAGCCGGCGCACTCGCTCTGCGGCAGGGCCTGCGCAATCAGGCCCTGGAACTTCGACATCGCCTCGTCGACGCTTTCGCCGGTGTAATCGATGTTCGCGACAGCCACCGAGCGTCCCTGCGCGACGGAGAAGAACTGGGCCGCGAGCTGCAGCTCGTTGGGGTCGTAGTCCCTGCCCTTGCGGGTGTGAGGGCCGTACGCGTTGCCCGCGCCGTGCTGAATCGGCGCGTCCTGGACCGATACCTTTTTCTGGACGGGCAGGTGGCCGGCGACCGTGAGCACGAGCACGACATCGCCCATGGCCGCCGGTGCGATCTGGCCGAGGAGGTCGTCGGTCGGGCCGTTCGAGGTGGCGTACTCGTCGATCGCGGTGGTGACGTCCCGCTCGGGGGGAAAGGCAGCGGCGCCGTACCCAGCCTCGCACGACCCCCCGCCGAATGCGGCGCGCACCTGCGGTGCGAGGCCGCCCCACGCCTCCGAGTTCATCCGCCCGTCCTTGAAGACACCGAAGATGGAGACCTTGTGGTGCGTGGGGTCGAAATTGTCCGCGTACTTTACGGAGACGGCAGCTTTGGACAGACACCCTGTTGCCGCTCCGGCGAGCAGCAACGGCAGGGCGCAATGAATGGCGCGCACGGCGCGGGAGGATGCCATCAGTCAGAACAGTCCGTCCAGCGCGGACTTGGTTTACTGGCCTTGAGCGTCCACGAAGGCCGCGTCGGTCGCGCTTGCGTCGACGGCGACGGCGGCGTCCCCGAAGATCATCGGCGGCTCGCACACGAAGGTCCCGCCGCATGCCGTCATGCACGTGAAGCCGAGCTGGAGGTTCG
The DNA here is from genome assembly GCA_003139415.1 of Myxococcales bacterium. Lineage (GTDB taxonomy): Bacteria > Myxococcota_A > Polyangia > Polyangiales > Polyangiaceae > Palsa-1150. Next base: position 5,112 of record PLIR01000545.1, read on the forward strand.
CGCAGTCCTCGTCCGTCGCGCACTTCTGCAGGCAGGACGTGCCGATGGAGGCGCACCCCGCGTCGCCGATCTGAAAGTACGGGAGGCACAGGTAGCCGCTCGCGCAGTCGCTCTGGTCGGTGCAAGAGATGCCTTCGGCGCCGGACGTAATCGGGCCGCATCCGGCAGCGATCAAGGATCCGATGGCACCCGCGACGGCGACTGCGACGAGCGTGGGAACGATTCGCATGCGGAGAGGACCGTCAGTCTTTGCGCAGACGATACCCGATTCCCGGCTCCGTCAAGAAGTAGTAGGGCCGCGCCGGGTCGATCTCGAACTTGCGGCGAAGCTGCCCCATGTACACCCGCAAGTACTGGGTGGCCGTGGTGCGCGACGGACCCCAGACGGCCGTCATGATTTGCTCGTGGGAGAGCACCTTGCCGGCGTTTCGCATCATCATCTCGAACAGCTTGTACTGCCGAGGCGTCAGCCGGACCTCGTGCCCACGTACGAAGGCCTGGAGCTTGCCGAAGTCGATGCGAAGTGGCCCCACTTCGAGGACGGTGCCCAGGGACTGCGCGCTGGCGCGCTGGCGGTGCCGGAGCCACACGCGGATCCGCGCGAGGAGCTCGCCCGTCCCGAACGGCCGAGTGAGGTACTCGTTGGCGCCCGAGTCGAGCGCCGCAATTTTCTGGCCCTCGTCTTCGCGCGTGGAGAGGATGAAGATGGGCGCTTCGGACCAGATGCGGAGCTTGGTCGTCATGGCGATGGCGTTCAAGTCGGGGAGCCCGAAGTCGAGGATGACGATGTCGGGGTTGTACGCGGTCGCGTGCGCGAGGCCTTGCGTCCCGGTTTCGGCCTCGACGACGCGCATACGGTGATCGCACAGGACACCACGAAGATAGGTGCGCATGCGTGAATCGCTCTCGGCGAGCAGCACGAGCGGCGTCACCTGGCGCTTCACGCGGGGCGCGGCGGGCGCGGGCGAGCGAGGCGCCGTGCTCGTCGCGTCGTCCAGGACGACGGCAAGTGAGGTCTGCATTGATCTCTCCATTTTTATCTTCGATTTTCCGCCGCGCGCCGCGGCGGACCTGCGACCCTCTTGCGCCGCCCCACGCCGTAGAGGGGCATTTCGCGCCGTTTCTCTCTGTATGAGGCGCAGAATGCGAGGAGATGTGTGTCGATACGGTTTCCTCAGTACGGCGCGGTCATGATCCGCGTTTTTCCGCGGCCGTTACGCGCATTTTGATTCCACATCCCCGCACAATTTGCGTCTTTTTTATCTCGTGGCGTCCTAAGGAAGCTCTCGTAGCCCTCACTGAAGCCACGGGTCCAAGGCCGTCGTCGCCAGGCGACCAAGCCAGTCATCGCCGGGGCGAGTGTGCTGCGGAACCTACTCTCGCGGGCGTGTCGTCATCACGACCTAATCGCGGTCAGGCAACCCACGGAGATGTCCTTGTCCGTCCGTCATTCCGTACGTTCGCTCGTTCGCTCGCGCCGCTTAGCTCGAAACATTCTTGCCGGTTCGACTGCGCTTGCGAGCGTGGCCTTCGGCGCGCAGACCGCGCAGGCGCAGACCGTCCCGTCGCCGTCCCCGCCTGCATCCGCACCGGCACCTGCGCCGACGAGCCCCGCGGCGCCG
>PLIR01000449.1 GCA_003139415.1 Myxococcales bacterium
CGCGGTTATGGCATGCGTTCTTAACTTCGCCCGAGCCTGTGGATGCCCCAGGCCAAGAGCACCCAGCCCACGATCACGACCACGCCCCCGGCGCTTTGTTGCCCTTGGATACGATCGAGGGGGGCGGTGCCGACGATGGGGGCGGTGGCCGCGACCGCCAGCCCGACAGCCGTCACGAAAGCACCCGCCACGACGAGCCGGGGCGGCGTGACGCTCTCGCGGGAGGAGGTCACGGCCAGCTCTCGTGCTCCGCCCGACGCAGCACGTCTCGCGTCGCGAGTTCGAGCTTCTGCTCGGCGGCGATCGCCGTCGACGTGTGCTCCTCGCCAGAGAGATCGTCTTGCATGTAATCGGCAGCAAAGAGGAGCGCCGCGCGGACGTCGTCGTCTTCGCCTGCCCCTCGGACGACCAGGATGGCGTTCGGGTCGTGGCGCTTGGGCAGCTCGTCGCCCAGTTGATCGGCGTCCTGCCAGCTGATGTACGCGATTCCGAAGCGGCGCTGCTTGGAGGCGATGTCGAGATTGAGCTGTCCGTCCTTTTGCCCGAAGTGGATGAGGCGGTTGCGAACGGGCTCCAGCCCGAACTCCCGGAACACGCGCGCCATCACGGCGACGGCGTGCGGCTGATCGAGTGGGCGCAGGATGGTGGGCGCGCTGGCCGGCACGCCGCCGCAGCCTGACCACGCGACGGCGGTCACCCCAATTGCGACGTGCGCGAACCAATCATGGAACTTGGCGCCTTGCCCCAACACCGCCCGCAGACGCTAGCCGATGGGGCATGCTCCCGCTAGTTTCTCTTCATGCCGCGCTTCGCCGCAATCGACGTGGGGTCCAATGCACTGCGCCTCCGCGTCATCGAGGCCGCGGCCCCCTCGCAAGCCGGCAAAGGCAGGCTCTCGCAGCTCAAGGCCGAAGGCCCGTGGAAAGATCTCGCCACGTTGCGGTCGCCCGTTCGCCTCGGCGCAGAGGTGTTTCTCTCCGGCCGGTTGGCGCCGGCCTCGGTGGGGCAGGCATGCAACGCGCTGCGCGAGTTCCGCCAGGAGATGGATCGCTGGAAGGTCGACGCGTATCGCGCGATCGCGACGAGCGCCGTCCGCGAGGCGAAGAACGGCGGCACGCTCGTCGAGCGCGCGCGGCGCGAAGCCGGGATCGAGCTCGAGACGATCGAGGGCATCGAGGAGGCGCGGCTCATCACGCTCGCCGTCACGCGCCGTATCCACCTCGGCGACAAGCGCGCGCTGCTCGTCGACGTGGGCGGGGGATCCTCCGAGCTGACGGTCTTGGAGCGCGGCGAGACCGCCTTCACGATGTCGTTGCCGCTCGGGACGGTCCGGATGCTCGAGGGGTACCTCAAGGGCGCCAAGACGGTCGACCGCGCGCGAGAGCGGCTCATCGAGGAGGCGATCGATCGCGCGCTCGGCGAGGCCCTTCCGCAGATCGGCGTGGTGGAGACGCTGGTCGGCACCGGCGGCAACGTCGACACGCTCTGCGAGATGTGCCCGGCCAAAGGGTCGTCCCGCGGGATCGACGTCGCGGCGGCCAAGGCGCTCTTCAAGAAGCTCTGCGCCATGTCCAACGCGGAGCGGCGCGACGAGTACCAGCTGCGCCCCGACCGCGCCGACACCATCGTGCCGGCGGCGGCGATCTTCCTGCGGCTGGCCGCCGTCCTCAAGATGTCGACGATCCTCGCGCCCGGCGTGGGCCTCGCGGCCGGCGCCCTCGAGGAGCTCGTCGACAAGTTCTTCCACGTGTGGGACGCCGCCGAAGAGGCCGAGCGGATCCTCGAGGCGTGCGCCCGCCTCGGGCGCCACTACCACTTCGACGAGAAGCACGCGCGCCACGTCTGCCGCTTCGCGACGCAGCTCTTCGACGATCTCCAGCAGGTCCATGCGTTCGGCGAGCGCGACCGGCTCCTTTTGCGCGTCGCCGCCACGCTGCACGACGTCGGGGACTACGTGCACTACAGCGGCCACCACAAGCACAGCCAGTACCTGATCCAGCACGCCGACATCATGGGCATCACCCCCGAAGAGAGGGCGATCGTGTCGAACATCGCTCGCTACCACCGCAAGGGGCCTCCCGACCCGAATCACCCCGGCTATCGCGATCTCGGCAAAGAGGCGCGCGGCAAGGTCCGCGGACTCGCGGGCATCCTTCGGATCGCGGACGCCCTCGACCGCGAGCACAAACAGAAGATCGAGAGCGTGCGCGCGGCCACCGACCTCAGCGCCGGCCGGGTCACGCTCTTTCTCGGAGGCGAGGGCGACCGCGAGCTCGAGGAATGGACAGTGCGGGCGAAGGCCTCGCTCTGGCGCGACGAGTACGACCTCGACGTCGAGATTGCCAAGGCCGAGGTGCCCGAGTGACGAAAGCGCGGGCCGTCGCGGGGCTGCTGCTCGTCTCCGCGATCTTCCCGGAAGGATGCGCGGGGCCGACGCCTGACGCGCGCGCGGCCGCCCTCGCTTACGCCGCTGCCGCCCAGCGCGGCGACGCAGCGGCGCTCTACGCGCTGATGACGTCCGCGTCTCGGCGCGACCGAAGCCGCGAGGAGGTCGCCGGGATCATCGCGGACGAACGCACGGAGCTCGCTGAACAGGGGGCCGCGATCGCCGGGCCCAACGCGCGCCTCGAGGCCACCGCGCGTCTCCGGTTCGCCGATGGCGAGGAGGCCGCCCTCGACCTGCGAAATGGTCGATATGGCGTCACGGCGGCCGGAGCCCTTCCGGGCGGAGGTCGCACGCCCGAAGAGGCCTTGCAGCAGCTTCGGCGCGTGCTGGCGCGGCGCAGCTACGCAGGGCTCATCCGCGTGCTGTCGCCCGCGACGCGCGCGTCGGTCGAGGACAGGATGCGGAGCCTCGTCGACGGGCTCACGGATCCAGGGGCGCTGCCCGTGCAAGTAACGGGAGAGGCCGCCGTCGTCGCCGTGCCCGGCGGCCACCAAGTGAAGCTCAAACGCGACGGCGGCGTGTGGCGCGTCGACGACTTGGACTAGGACGAAGCCGTGCGCTCACCGGATCCCCTTCGCCTCGTCGCGCTCGCCGTCGGCCTGGCGGTCGTGCTGACTCTGCTCGCGCCAAGGCCCGCACGCGCCTTCGGCGACGCGGGCGCGTTCGACCCCCGCGTGCTGGTCACGGGGTCGCAGACGGGACCGGCGCACGCATCGGCACCCGCCCGGTGGGCGTGGGAGCTCGAGCAACGCACGAGCGCTCCGGCGCGCCTTCACCCAAGCGTCGTCCGCGCCGACGATCCCGCCATCATCGGCGCGCCCTTTCTCTACTGGAGCGGCGACGCAGAGATCGCTCCTCTCTCCAACGAAGAGATCGCGGGCCTCCGCAGGTTCTTCGCGCTCGGCGGTTTGCTGCTCGCGGACGACGCGGGCGCCGGCCCGCACGGCGAGCCGAGCGCGTTCGGCCGAGCGGCGCGCCGGGAGATCGCGAGGGTGCTGCCGGACGGCGCGCCAATCGCGCTCGGCACCGACCACGTCGTCTTCCGGACCTTCTACCTCCTTCACCGGGCCGAGGGCCGGGTCGAGGGCCCGGAGGGGCTCGAGGCCATCGTTCGCGGCGGGCAGGCGCAGGTCATCTTCAGCGAGCACGACTTGGGCGGTGCGCTCGCGCGCGGCGCTTCGGGCATGTGGGAGCAGCCGGTCGTTCCAGGCGGCGAGCTTCAGCGCGAGCACGCGATCCGGCTCGCGGTGAACATCGCGATGTACGTGCTCTGCTCGAACTACAAGGACGATCAGGTCCACGCGCAATTTTTGATGAGGCGTCGGGCCGTGGCGAGCCCCTGACATGCTGTCGACGCACATCGGCACCAGCGCCGACCTGCCGCCCTGGGCCGTTGCGCTCGCCGCGGTGCTGGCGGTCGCAAGCCTGGCCTTGCTCCTCGTCGAGGTGAGGCGCGAGGGTCGGGGCGCGGGTGCGATCGCGGTCACGGGGGTGCTCGCCGTCTGCGCACTGCTGGCGGCCGTGCTCCGTCCCGCGCGCGTCGCCGCACGCGAGACCGCGGTCGGGCCGCGCGTGGTCGTCCTCGCGGACACGTCGCGCTCGATGGCGCTCCCCGGCGACGACGGGCGTCCGCGGAGCGACGCGCGAGATGCCGCCATCGCACGGCTCGCGAAGCGCGGCGCCGACCCCGAGGGCGCACGCCTGGTCGTCCTGGGTTTCGGCGACGGGCCGCCCACGCCGCTCGGCGATCGCGAGGGTCATGGCGAGGCTTCGGCGCGCGCCGCGCACAGCGATCTCGGGGCCGCCCTCCGGGCGATCGCCGCGTCGGCGGAGGAGCGACCGGCCGCCGTGTTGGTCGTCAGCGACGGCCGCCTCGACGATCCGCCGGAGGACCCCTCCCCCGCGGCATTGCGCGCGATGGCCGCGTCCCTGCGCGTACCGATCGACACGGTCGCGACGACGGCCTCCGCCCCGGCCGACGCGAGCATCCGGCGGGTCAGCGCGGCGGGGGCGGCGGTCGCGCACGTGCCCCTGCCGCTCCGGGTGGACGTGGGGTGCGCGGGCGGGCTCGCCTGCGACGAGCTCACCGTCACCGCGCACGAGCTCCGCGACGACGGTCCGCCGGCCCTCCTTGCGTCGGGGGTCGCCCATCTCGAGGACGGCAAAGGCACGCTCGATCTGACCATCACGCTCGAGCGCGCCGGGTCGCGGATCGTGGAGGTGGCCATCGCGCCCCNNGCCGTCCCGGCGAACGACCGACGCCTCGTCACGTTCCAGGTCGCGCGCGAACGCGTGCGTGTGCTGCACGTCGCTGGACGGCCGACCAATGACGTGCGGGCGCTCCGGCAGTGGCTCAAGAGCGACGCCTCGGTCGACGTCGTCGCGTTCTTCATCTTGCGAACACCGACGAACGACGTCCGCGCATCCACCAACGACCTCGCGCTCATCCCGTTCCCGGTCGACGAGCTCTTTCGCGATCGGCTCCCGAGCTTCGACGCCGTCGTGTTGCAGGATTTCGACGCGCAGCCCTACGGGCTCGAGAAGTACCTCGACGATCTCCGGCACTACGTCCTCGGAGGCGGGGGCCTCGTCATGGTGGGCGGTCAGAAGTCGTTCGTCGCCGGGGGCTACGCCGGGACACCCCTCGCGGACGTGCTGCCCGTGCAGCTCGGCGACTCGAACGACGCTCCCAGCGCGGACACGTCTCCCTTCGTTCCGGACTGGACCCCGGCGGGCCGCTCCGCGCCGCTCCTCGGTCCGTTGCGCGCGGCCGTCGGCGACGAGCTGCCGGAGATGCCGGGGGCGAACGTGCTCGGCGACGTGCGGCGAGGCGGCGTCGCGCTGTGGTCCCACCCGTCGCGAAAGACCCGGAGCGGGGCCAAGATGCCCGTGCTCGCCATCGGCGACGAAGGGGACGGTCGCACGATCGCGCTCGGGGTCGATGGGACCTGGGAGCTGCAGTTCTCGGACCTCGGCGCCCGAACGGCGGGCCGAGGCCACGGCGCGCTCTGGAGCGGGCTGCTCGGGTGGCTGATGCGCGATCCCCGCTTCGAGCCGGCGCAGCTCGACGTCGTGGGCGGCTGCACGGCCGGCCTCCCGTCCACGCTCCGAGCCCGCTTGCCGCCCGAAGCGGGGACCGCGGCCTCGCCCGCCGTCCGGCTCGAGGTCACGCGGATCGACGGCCAGCGCGCGTCGCTCCACCTGGAAGCGCCCAGGCCGCACGACGCGGAGTCCGTCGACTTTCCGCTTCCGCCCCTCGAGACCGGGGCTTATTCCGCAAGGTTGTCCGCGGCGGACGGGTCGGCCACGCGCCATGACTTCGCGTGCGAGGCAGGCGGAGACGAGTGGGCGGACACCCGCCCGGACCCGAAGCGCCTCGAGGCGCTCGCCGAGGCGACGGGGGGCTCCTTCACCATGGCTTCGGACGCGGGTTCGTTACGGCTGCCGAGGCCGACGACGGTCAGCGCGGAGCGCCACGTAACGCCCCTCGCGCCACCATGGGTGTGGACCCTCTCGGCCGCGGCGCTTCTCGGGATCCATTGGATCGCGCGACGTCGCAACGGGCTGTCGTGAGAGAATGTCGACCATGAACCGGAGACTCGCGCGACGAGCCGCGCGCGCCGGGTTGGCGGCTGCGCTCGCCGGCGCAGCGTTCGTGCGCGCCGCTGGTGCGGCGGAGCGGCCGCCGGTGCCTGCCCTGGTCTGGCCGGACGTGGCCCAGCGAATCCAGCGCGATCTCGCCGCTTCCGACGTTGCTGCCCGCAGGGCCGCGGCGCGTGCGATCCGATCGCTCGGCGCCAGCGACGGCGCGCGCCTCGCCATGACGGCCATGGCCGATCCCGACGACGAGGTGCGCCTCGCGGGCGCCGACGCGGCCATCCGGTTCCGCGCGGCCGGCGCGACGGAGGTCGTCGTGGCGTGGCTCAACGCCCCCGATGCCCGTTTGCGGCGCGAAGCGTGCGCCGTCGCGCGCGCGCTCCCCGACCCGCGGGCCGTGGCCCCGCTCGCCCGCACACTCGGCGACGCCGACGCCGAGGTCCGCGCATCGGCCGCGGCCGCCCTCGGGCACCAGCCCTCCGCAGACGCCGTCGCGCCACTGCTCGGTCGACTCGACGACGCCTCACCGGCCGTGAGGATCGAAGTCGTGGCCGCCCTGGCGCGCCTCGGCGACCCACGCGCCGTGGTTCCGCTCGTCGGTAAGGTCGAGGACTCGGCGCCCGACGTTCGTCAGGCGGTGGTCCGTGCCCTCGGCGACCTCGCCGACGCCCGTGCTTCATCGGCGCTCGTCCTTGCCTTGCGCGATCAGAGCCTCGACGTCCGGCGAAACGCGTTGGCGGCGCTCGGCCGGATGCGCGCGGCGGATGCCGTGGACGCGATCGCGCCCTTCACGCGGGACCGCGCCCCCGCGATCCGATCGGCGGCGCTCGCGGCGCTCGGGCGCATCGCCACGCCCGACGCCGTGGACGCACTGCTGGCGGCCCTGGGCACCGGCGACGACGCGGCGGCGGGCCTGGGCTCGACCCCAATCCGTGACGCACTGGCGGCTGCGGGCCCTGATCGCGCGGCCCCAGCGTTGCGGGCGCTGCTCGGTGGGTCGCCATCGCCTCAGGCCGCGACGAGCGCCGCCTGGGTGCTCGGAGGATGGCGCGACAAGGAGAGCGAACCCGCCATCGTCGCGGCGATGCGTCGCGGCGTCCTGCCGGTGCCGGCGGCGCTTCATGCGCTCGCCGCCACCGGCGCAGACGCCGACGTCCCCATCGTGCTCGAGTTCATCACCGACGTGAGCCCCTTGGTGCGCGCCGAAGCGTTGAGCGCCGCGCTCGCTCTGCTCGATCCAAGCCGCCCCGACGGACGCGCGGTCGAGCCCCTCGCAGATGCGTTGCGGAGCACGAGACCGACACCGCCCGAGCGAGCACGCATCGCGCGGCTGCTGGGGCGCACCGGCGCTCCTCGGGCGGCCCCGCTCCTGGTCGACCTCGCCCGCACCAAGGAACCATCCCTCAGGCTCGCCGCGCTCGAAGCCCTCGGTACGCTCGGTCCCGCAGGCGGCGCTCAGGCGGAGGACACCCTGCTCGAAGCGATGAGGTCGAGCGACGCCGCAGTCCGCCTGCAGGCCGCCGTGGCCCTCTCGGAGTCCGGATCGGCTCGCACGCGCGACGCCTTGATGAACCGCCTCGGCGCCGACGACGGCCTCGATCGCGCCGCGCTGCTGACGGCGCTCGGGGGGACCCTCTCGCGCGTCCCGTCGGATGCCGCGGTCGCTCGGCTCGCCTCGCAGTTGAACACCTCCGCGGGACCCGAGCGCGACGCGCTGATCGAGGCGGCCGGCCTCGCCCCGATCGAGGCGGCCGTACACGCCCTTGCCGAGGGAGCACGGTCGAGCGAGCCCGCGGATCGGCGCGCCGCCGCCGTCCTTTCCGCGGCCCACCCCGGAGACTCCGCGGCAACCGCCGTCGCTCGGTCCCTCCTCGGCGACGGCGACGCGACCGTCGTGGCTCAAGCCGCGTGGGCCCTCGGAGCCCTGGGCGACGGCTCCGACGTCGCACGCCTCGAGCCGGTGGCGCGCGGGCCCGACTTCGACGCCGCGTCGAACGCGGTGGCAGCCCTGGGACGCATCGTCGCGCGAGACCGCGCGGTCCCGGGCGCCGCTGCGCAGGTCCTTTGCCCGTTCGTCGACGAGGGGCGGGTCTATGTTCGCGCCAACGCTCTGGCGGGGCTCGCTCTCTCGGGCGCGCGGTGCGGCGACGGATCCCGCGAGATCCGGATTCTCTCCGAGGATTCGAGCGAAGACGTCCGTGCGGCCGCGGCGCGCGCGCTCGAGAGTCACCCGAACGAAGCGGACGAGCGAGCCCTGGGCCGATGCGCGCGCGGGGACCCTTCGGGCGCCGTCTCGCTGCGGTGCCGCACGCCCGCGCCCACGCCGACGAAGACCCAGCATGTGCTGGTGTACGTCGTGCCCGGGGCCTCCGAGAGCCCGGTCCCGGGGGCGGCGTACGCGCTCCTCTTCGCGGACGGGATGGTTCGCGCAGGAACGGCCGATCGGCGCGGGGCGGTGTTCGATCCCGCGGCGCCATTCGGCGAGGTCACACTGCGCAACCCGAGCGCGCTGGCCCGTTAGCAGGGCGGGCGGTACAGTCTCTCGGGCCGATCCATGAGCCTACGTCCGCGCTCCGCGCCGGTTCGCCCCGAACGGCTCGACGCGATCCTCACGCGCACGGACGTAAGCCGCGTCGCGCGGGAACGCGAGCCGATCCCCGCGTCGATGTGGCGCGATGCCGTAGGCGCCAGGATCGCCGAGCGCGCGCGTCCCCTGTCGTTGCAAGACGGCACGTTGACGCTCCTCGTGGCGAGCAGCGTCTGGGCGCACGAGCTGTCGCTGCTGACCGACGACGTGCGCGCGCGCCTGCTCGAGCGCGGGGTCGCGGTTCGCGAGGTTCGATTCCGCGTGGGGCAGGTGCAGGCCGCGGAGCGCGACACAGCGGCGCGCGCGTCGCGAGCGGTACCGAGGAGGGGGCCGCCGCCGCACGAGCTCGTGGCGGTGCTCGCCGCCGTGGCCGACTCGGAGTTGCGAGCCGCCATCGAGAGTGCGGCGACGGCAAACCTCGCCTGGCAGTCGGCGTCACGAGCGCCCCCCCCAGAGCCGATCAGCGAAGCGCGGCGAGCCGCTCGAGCCCCTCGATCCTCTGGAGCAGAAAGCGCTCCGCCGGTCCCAGCGTCGCCGCCTTCTCGCGAAGGCCCGCCAGGTACGCGCGGAGACGGACGAGGTCGATCGCGTTGACCTTGCGGAAGGCGTTGTTCAGCTCGTCGACGACGGGGGCTGGGCATGGCCGCCCTTGGCTTTGGTACACCTCGATCACGTAGTCGGCCCACACGCCCTTCGCGGTCGCGGTGGCGAGCTTCGCCGACAGGCGGGCGGCGATGTCGACGATCCACGGCGATACGTGCCTGCCCGCACGGCACGCCTCGATCACCTCGTTGAGGGGCCCCGCGAGGAGGCGCTCGGCCTCGTCCACGCGTCCCATCGCGAGCGCCTTGTCGGCCACGCCGCCCAAAAGCTTGAACGCCGTGACCCGGCGGACCATGGTCGAGTCTTCGCCGCCGGGCTGGTCGTCGCCACCCGCTGCGGTCGGCTCGGGCCGGTCGAGGGAAAGGTCCGCGACGGCGGGGATCTTCGGGAGCGTGGCGGTGGCCGCCGGGAGGCTCATCGTGTCCTTGGCCGACGCCGTGCGGGCTCCGAGGAGCGTCAACTCCTGGGAGCCGACGACGATCTTGTCGCCCGGCCGGATCGTCGTCTTCGTCGAGATTCGGACGCCATTGACGAGGACTCCGTTACGGCTCGCGAGGTCCTCGACGGTCACCGTCTCGCCCGAGACCACGATCATGGCGTGCCGGCGCGAGATGAGCGCGTCATCCAGCGACAGCTGGCACGCAGCGCTGCGGCCCACGACGAACTGCCCTTCGTTGAGCGCGAGGTCATGGTGCAGGTAGCGCAGGCGGAAGCGCATCTTGCTCGGCTCGGGCTCCGGTGGAGCCCCCCCCTACCGGGGGCCCGACCTTCAGGTGCACGTTATCACGTGTGAACCCGGCGCGTGCGGGCGTCGGCGGCGGCCCAATGGGGCCGCCCCGCCGTCAGCCAAATTCGCGCCTTAGCTCGCGCAGGCGAGCGAGGGCGACGTCGAGGTCGTCCGGGGGGCCCGCATCGGTCGCTTGCACTCCACCGCGATCGCGGGGTGCGACGATCGAGGTGACGCGAGCCGTCGGCTCGGACGGAGTCTCGCGCCGGGCCATGAACTCGTCGAGGGCGCCGCGAAGCGCCGGGCGGTGCCGCGGCGGCACCTCGCTCAGCCGCTCGATGACAGCCACGGGGGGCATCGTCTGCGTTCGTCCGAGCACGTCGATCGCCCAGAGTGCCCACGCGGGATCGTCCGAGGCGAGCGTCATCGCGATGGCTTGGAGAGAAAGCGCCGAGACCGCGTCGTTGTCGAGCGTCCCGCCGGCCGCGAGTTGCTCTTCGACCTGCGTCGTCGCGCGGCGCACGATGCGCTCGGCGTCGACCGTCCGCCCGAGCTTCAGAGCGCGTTCGAGCGAATCGATCATCAGCTGCAAGGTCCACGCGTTCGGCGCCGATCGGCCCGCGCCCGTCAGCGTGTCCTCGTCCGTCTGCTCGGTCGCCTCGCAGTTCGGGCACGCGAGCACCTCGCGTGGATAAGGCTGGCGGCAGTTCGCGCACAGCCGGAGCTGCCCCGTCGTTCGCGAGTGTGCGCGGCCAACCGCGTCCACGGCGCAGAACACGAAGTCCTGAGTGCCGATTCGAATCCGGTCGTCGTTGCGGAGGTCGACCGGATCCGCAATGAGCGCACCGTTGACTCTCACCCCGTTGCGGCTCCCCATGTCTTCGATGCGGGCCCGGGTCGGGTCGACCACGATCCGAGCGTGCCGCCTGGACACCAGCGGATCCTCGAGGGTCACGTGGCAATCGAGGCTCCGCCCGATGATGGTGCTGCCCGGCGGGAGATCGAACTCCTGGAGCATGAATCTCAACCGGTAGCGAGCCAACTTACGTTTCTCCGCTCCGACGCGATTGCAGCGATTGCACGAGCAAAGGCCCCATCGAAACCGGTTTCGACCCTTCTGCGGGCCCGGGCGACGACGACGAAAACGGCGACTCGTCGAGTCTCCGCTTGGCGGTCGGCCACAACGCTCGCATCAGATAGACTATAACGCATGCGGGCCCTCGTGCCTGAGCCAGACGACAGACGCAGAGCGCGTACGCTGCCGATCCGGTCATCGCTTGTAGGAGCAGTGGGAGCGCGTACGTAAGGAGGCGAGAGCCGCGTGGACAACGACGTTAGAGAGCAAGTTGAGCGACTGTTGCGAGAAGTGCTCTCGCCTTTGGTCCATGCGGACGGCGGGGAGATGCACGTCGTGCGCTGGGATGGCGAGGACGTGCACATTCACCTCTCGGGCGCTTGCGCTGGGTGTCCGGGGGCAACCCTGACCAACGAGGGGATCATCCTCCCCGCCGTCCGATCCGTCTCGCCAAAGGCTCGCGTCGTCCTCACCACCGGCATTCGCGCCCCCGAAGGAGCTCGCCGCGTCTAGGCGACGCCCTTACTTCTTGCGGGGGGAGCCGGCGTCGGGGGCGGCGTGGGCGGCGCTCGGGTCGCTGATGCCTCCCCTGGTGATCGCGGCGATCGACGGATCGAGCGCAAACGGATCGGTAGGCTTGTTGGCCCGGAGCGTCGCGAGCTTGGAAAGCGTGTTGCGGTCTTCCAGCACGACGCCCACGATGCGCTCGCCCGAGCGATCGACCACGCGAAGGTGCGTCGTCGAGTCCTGCCAATCGGTCGTGGGGCTATCGATCTTCTGCGCGGGATCCGCGCCTCGAGCCCGACCGGGGACCCCGATCAGCGCGCTGAGGCTGGAGATGGCTTTCACGTACGTGTCCCCGAGCGGCCCACCCGCCTTGAGGGGCATCTCGTCGTAGATCTTCCAGAGGTGATCCTTGATGTAAAAGAAGTAGCGCGTACGCCCGTCCTTGTTGATGCGCTGGATCCCCTCGTCGTTCTTGTAGGTGTACTCGTCGTGCAGGGGCGTCACGTCGTAGCCGCTGGGAGAATCGTCGAACGTCGCGTAGCTCCGCTGGAAGTTCGCCTTGCGGGCGTCGCGGTCGGCCTCCGCCTGCTGCATGTCGATGCCCGGTTGAAGGTGCGCGATCTGCGGAGCGTACTCGCGATCGAGCAGGCCCCCGGGCTGGTTGTAGACGTCAGTGACTTCCTGATGCGAGAGCCCCCACTTCAGCTCCTTCTCTTTCAGGGCCGCGAGCGACGTCACCGTGGGCGGATCCGAGACAGCCGCTGGAGCCGACACGGCGCCGGCCACCGCCGACAGGACGATGCTGACTGCGAGCCCTAGTGCTGCGGCGGTCGTGCGTTTCATGGTGTGTGCCCCTCGGTTTGCAGGGATGTTTCGGACTCGACGCATGGGAACGGTAGCGCAAAATGCGCCTCGGCAAGGCGCGCAATCGGCGAGCAATCGACGACCAAGTCGGAGACCCGTCAGCGACGGGTCCGAGCGGTCGCGGCCGGCACTCAGGCCTGGGCGGACGAAGCCAAAGCTTTGGCCCGCGCCTTGCCATTCGAGTAAACATGGGCTCATGCGGAATGTGCTCCCTGCCCAGGGACCCGGAAGAGGCGTCGCCCGCCCTCTCCAGTACGGCATGCTGGCCGTGGCCGCCGCCTGCGCCTCGTGCGGCCCGGCGGGTGGAGCCGCGGCTCATCCGCAGACCCCCTCCCTGTGGCCTTATGCCGGAGAAGCCACGAAGATTTTCGACGACGGCGTCGAACTGCCCGCCGTAGGTTACGGGATCGACCGGGGCGCCGAGCCCAACGAGGACAAGCGTGTCCGCGAGCGGACGCAGATCGCGGACGCCGTCCTGCGCGTCCGGGTGACGGGCGTGAACGCCACGACCGACGGCCCCAACGGCTGGGTCATCTCCTGCCATACCCTCGAGCTCTTGGCCGGCAAACGGCCTCCCCCGACAGAATTCAATCTTCAGGTGGATGGGGCCGCGCCCGCCGCCGGGATTCTGAGGCAGTTCTCGGCACGGATCTCGAACGGCACCTTCGTCGTGTTCGTCGAGGAGTTCACGCGCACCGACGGTCAGCCGGGCGCGCAGCTGCACTTTCACCTTGCGCCCGACACCCCCGATGAGGTGATCGCGATCCGCGAAGCTGCGGCGCTCGGCGACGCCCAATAACCCCGCCGCACCCTCGGCGAGGCTGGGAGAACGTGCTACCCCAAGAGGGTCAGCAGGGACCCAAGTGGCCGTCGACATCAAGAGCCCCAAAGAGATCGATTTGATGCGCAAGGCCGGCCGCCTCGCGGCGGATACCTTGCTGCTCGTCGGCGAGAAGCTCCGGATCGGGATGACGACCGATGAGATCGATCGCATCGTCCACGCGGACACCCTCCGGCAGGGCGCCCGGCCCGCGACCCTCAACTACAAGGGCTACCCCAAGAGCGTCTGCACCAGCGTCAACGACATCGTGTGCCACGGCATCCCCGATGGCACCGTGCTGAAGAACGGCGACATCGTGAACGTCGACGTCACCCACGTGTACGAGGGGTTCCACGGCGACACGAGCGCCACGTTCTATGTCGGGACGCCCACGGCCGAAGCGCGGCACGTCGTCGAGGTCGCGCGACGCGCCCTCGACGAGGGGATCGCCCAGGTCCGCGACGGGGCGCGGCTGGGCGACGTCGGCGCCGCCATCCAGGAATACGTCGAGCGCGAGGGCTGCGGCGTGGTGCGCGACTTCGTGGGCCATGGCATCGGGCGCAAGTTCCACGACGCGCCGCAGGTCAAACACTACGGCAAGCGCGGCACCGGCGACCGCATTCGCGCCGGTATGACGTTCACCATCGAGCCGATGGTGAACCTCGGCGGCTGGGAGGTCGAAGTCGACCCGAACGACAAATGGACCGTTCGCACCGCCGACGGCAGCCTCAGCGCCCAGTTCGAGCACACGATCCTCGTCACGCGCGACGGCTGCGAGATCCTGACAGCTCGGGGCCGCGCCCTCCAAAACAGCGAGAACGTCGCCGCCCTCTTCGTGGCGTGACTCGTCCTCGGCGAGCGACCTCCGCTCGCCTCGACCTCTCGGCTGGATTCGGCCTCACGCGCCCTTGAGCATTTCGGCGGCGGCACGCCTCGCGGCCCCGCCGATCTTGATCCCGCCGATCATTCGGGCGATCTCGTCGACGCGCTCCGCCTTGGACAGCCTGCGGATCGTGGCCTGGGTGCGGCCGCGGGCCTCGGTCTTGTCGACGACGAGGTGGACATCGGCGAGGGCGGCGATCTGGGGCAGGTGCGTGATGCAGACGACCTGACGATGCCGCGCGATGTCCGCGATGGCGCGCCCGATCACCTCGGCGACCGCGCCGCCAACGCCCGCGTCGACCTCGTCGAACACGTACGTCCCGGCAGGGCCCTGATCCGCGAGGACGCGCTTGAGCGCCAGGAGCGCGCGAGAGAGCTCGCCCCCGCTCGCGATCTTCCGGAGCGGCCGCGGCTCCTCTCCCTGGTTGGGACCGACCAAGAACTCGACGCGATCCACGCCCGTCCGGGTCAGACGGGCGCCGTCGACCAGGAGCGCGTCGGCCGTCGCCGCGGTCGGCGTCACCTCGACTACCACCCTCGCCCGACCCATTCCGAGCTGCGCCAGCTCGCGACCGATCGCATCGGCGAGGTCGTCGGCCACGTCTCGGCGCTTGCGCGACAGCGCGCGCGCGGCGGCGCCCACCTCGGCGATCCGCGCGGCTTTCTCCAGATCGCGCGTGGCCATTCGCTCCGACGAGCTGGCGAGCGACTCGAGGTCTTGGGCCAGCGTCGCCCTCCGGCCGAGGAGCTCCGCGGTCGTGGGGCCGTGCTTGCGTAAGAGCTTCTGCAAGCGAAAGGCGCGCTCCTCGACCTCGGCGAGGCGCTCGGGGCTGGCCTCGACGCCCTCGGCGTAGCGAGCGAGGGCGCGCGCGGCGTCGGAGAGCTCCGAGCGGGCGGCCTCGACGACCCGACCGTACGGCAGCAGCGTGCCGTCGATGGCCGCCGCCTGATCGATCTCCGCCGCGAGCCTCGCGAGCTCGTCGCAGATGGCCTCCTCCCCTTCGTACAGGCGCTCGGCCGCGCGCCTTGTCGCCGCCTGGAGCACCTCGGCGTGCCGAAGACGGGCGCGCTCTCGATCGAGTTCGACCTCCTCGCCGTGCCGCGGGTCGAGCTCGTCGATCTCGCGGAGCTGCCACCTCAAGAAGTCCTCGCGCTCGGCCCGTCCGCGCTCGTCGACGACCGCCGCGTCGATCTCGCGCACGAGGATGGCCAAGGCGTCGACCTGCTCGGTCACGCGTGCACGCTCCGTCTGCAGTCCTCCGAACGCGTCGAGGTACTCGGCGTGCGTCGCCGGATCGGTCAGAGAGACGCTCTCGTGCTGCGACGCGATGTCGCAAAGGTCCGTCGCGATCTCGGCGAGCTGCGCGGCCGTGCAGAGCCGGCCGTTGATGTACGCCCGGCTACGGGTCTCCTGGCGCGCCTGCACGACTCGGCGGACCACGAGCTCCCCCTTCGTCGGGATGCCGGCCGCCTCGAGCCGCGCCGAAGCACGCGAATCGGGCAGCACCTCGAAGAGCGCCTCCACCTCCGCCTCTTCGGCCCCGCCGCGGACGAGCTCGGGCCGCGCGCGGCCACCAAGGACGAGAGACAGCGCGTCGACGAACGTCGACTTGCCCGCGCCGGTCTCCCCCGTCACCACGTTGAATCCCGGGCCGAATTCGACCGTTGCCTCTTCGACGAGGGCAATGTTCCTCAGGGTGACCTGCACGAGCACGCGCGCGACCTACCCGCGACTTTCACTCTTGGGGGTGGGTGAGAGCAAGTCTTGACGTCGTGGTGCGTATTTCACTACTGTCGAGGCGGAACAACGTCCACAGCGCGCGCCACAAAACCGTAGTACTTTCCGCTGTATAGCCCCTGAACGCGGCCCACCCCAGGCGCGATGCCGGCCAAAACTCCCGCCAAGAAAAAGACTTCAGCACCTCCCGCCGGGCCCAAGGTGCTCTCGGTGGAGGAGCGCACGGCGTTTCTGGAGGACCGGCTCAAGAACGCTCCCCAGGAGGCGCAAGAGAAGTACCGCGCGGAGCTCGACATGAGCTGGATCGCGCACGACAGCGCCCTCGAGGGCGTGGTGTACACCCTCGCCGAGCTGCGCTCCGCCATGGGGGCCAGCGAGGCCCTGGTGCCGTTCGACTCGACGCTGCAACCGGTCGTCGAGGAGATCCGACGCCACCGCGAGGCGCTGAACTTCGTCCGCGAACAGGCCACCAAGCGCCGCGTCCCGCTGACGATCGACGTCATCAAGCGCATCTACTGTGTGCTCCACCCCGAAGAGGGCGACGTCAAGACGGTCAAGTACCGCAAGGACATCCCCCAGCACCGCCTCTACTTTCACGAGTACACGCCGCCCGACAAGATCGCCTACAAG
This sequence comes from Myxococcales bacterium, assembly GCA_003139415.1. Lineage (GTDB taxonomy): Bacteria > Myxococcota_A > Polyangia > Polyangiales > Polyangiaceae > Palsa-1150. The sequence continues at coordinate 16,477 of PLIR01000449.1, forward strand.
CTGCGGCAAGTCGTCGACTGGGTGAACGACCCGGAGACGCGCCGCAGCCGCACGCCGGTGCGCCTGGCCGCCCGCGCGCACTACGACATCGTGCGCATCTTTCCGTTCACGACCGACAGCGGCAAGGTCGCGCGCCTCGTCATGAACCTGCTGCTTCTGCGGGGCGGCTGCCCGCCCGCCATCATCCACTCGACCGAGCGTCAGCGGTACTACGAGGCCCTCAAGGGTTCGAGCACGACGATGCACTCGATCGTACAGGACGCGATCGAGAACAGCCTCGCGTCGATCGAAAAGCTCCTCGACGCGTACGACGGAAAGCCGAAGCGATAGGCCTTCCGCGCCGCGCCGGTGCGCGCCCCGTGCGGGCACCCGAACTTTACGAACCGGGCCGAGGCGGGTAAGCCTGGTCTCGCCATGCTGGCGAAGCGTGTCATCCCGTGCCTGGACGTCATGAACGGGCGCGTGGTCAAGGGTGTGCGTTTCGTCGGGCTGAGGGACGCCGGCGACCCGGTCGAGTGCGCGAGCCGCTACGCCCTCGAAGGCGCCGACGAGATCACGCTGCTCGACATCACCGCGTCGCATGAAGGGCGCGGCACCCTGCTCGACGTCGTGGCAAAGACGGCGGACGCGACGTTCGTCCCCCTCACCGTCGGCGGCGGGGTGCGCACCGAAGACGACGTGCGGACGCTGCTCGCGGCGGGCGCCGACAAGGTGAGCATCAACACGGCCGCCGTGAAGACGCCGGACCTTCTGCGACGGTGCAGCGACGCCTGGGGATCGCAAGCCATCGTCGTCGCTATCGACGCCAAGAGACGCCCGTCCGATGCGCGCGGCGCGTCGGGCTGGGAGGTCTTTCTGCACGGCGGCCGAACGGCGACCGGCATCGACGCCGTACGATGGGCCGAGGAGGCCACGACGCGCTACGGCGCGGGCGAGATCCTGCTGACCAGCATGGATCGGGACGGGACAAACGCCGGCTACGACCTCGACTTGACGGTCGCCGTCGCGGGCGCGGTCAGCGTCCCGGTGATCGCCTCGGGCGGAGCCGGCGAGCTTCACCACCTGAGCGAGGCGGTCCACGCTGGCGCAGACGCGGTGCTGTGCGCGTCGATCTTCCACTACGGCCACCACACCGTGGCTGAGGTCAAGCAGTACTTGGCTGATCAGGGCGTGGCAGTGAGGCCGCTGGGATAGCCACCGCCGCATCTCGCCTGGACCCCACGGGGCCTCGAAGCTGGTTTGCTCTGCGCCTGGTGCGGCCGGAGAGCCGGTTTTCGCCCAGCCCTCAGCGGGCCGCGAAAATCCCGGCCCGGACAGGCGAGAATGCAGTTCTGTATCTGGTCCCGGCTGGGAGCGGCCGCTACGCGGCCTCTTCCACGTATCCAGCCG
>PLIR01000042.1 GCA_003139415.1 Myxococcales bacterium
GCGATCCCGAAGTCGAGCAGCTTGACGAGCAGGCGCCCGTCCTCGTCTCGCGAGAGAAACACGTTGGCCGGCTTCAAGTCGCGGTGCGCGACGCCCTCGGCATGCGCTTGGCCGAGGGCACGCGCGATTTGCGTGATGATCTCCGCGACCTCGACTGGCGCGATCGTGCCGCGCGACCGGAGCGCGGCGTCGAGCCCCTCGCCGTCGAGGAGCTCCATCACGATGTACGGCAGCCCGTCGTCCTCGCCGTAGTCGGTCACGCGCGCGATGTGGCGCGTCTTGCGCGAGAGCCGCGCCGCCACCTGCGCCTCGAACCGGAAGCGCTCGAGGGCCACCGAGGGATCCTCGGTGTCCTCCCCCTTCGGCGGCCACGCGAGGATCTTGATGGCGACCTGCTCGCGGAGCGTCTGGTGGTGCGCGCTCCACACCTCGCCCATCGAACCACGGCCGAGCAGTCGCACGAGCTCGTACTTTTTCGCGACGACTTGGCCCACGTCGATCGGCATCTGCCCGCCCTTATCGTAGCGTTTTTGGCTCCCTCGTGCTCTACACTCGGGCGTCATGGGCGATCGTCCGGGCGCATGGTCCACAGAGCCGAAGGCCTTCGCCGCCGTCGTCGGCGAGGGCGTCCGCCGGCACCGCCAGGCGCTGGGGTGGACCCAGGTGCAACTGGCCGAGGCTGCAGGATTATCTCCGAATTACGTGGCTCGCCTCGAGCGGGGCGAGCTCGGCGCGTCGCTATTCGTTGCGTACCAGCTCTCGCGCACCCTGGGCAGCAGCGTGCGCGACCTCGTCGAAGCGCCGGCCCGGACGACGCGCCGGCGCATGGCCGGCTGACGTCGTTTTCTTCGCCGATTGCCTCCGCCACGCCTCCCGCCAGTCTCCTCGGGGGCCCCGGCATCGTTGTGCCTCGACTATCCCGATCTGGTTAGTTAGGCTCCGGGCCTCGAGGTCTCGAACACGATGAATCCTCTCGACCCTCGCGAGGTGCCGACGGCGCGAAAGAGATCTTGGCCGCCGCCCCCGAGCGAATCCGACGCCCTCGGCGCGGCCAAGCGCGACTCGCTTCACGGGTCGCTCGTCGTGCTCCTTCGGTCGCAGCGAACCGTGGGCCGTCAGGCGCCTTTGGCGATCGTCTCCAGGGTCGTTGCGGGGATGCTGCGGCGGATCCCTTCGGTGCACGTCTCGAGCGACACGCCATCCGATGTCTACGGCGCGACGGTCGTGCTGTGGGAGTCGCTTACGGGCCGTTCTTTCCCGCCGGGTGGCCCGGACGAAGTCCCGCCGCCCAGTCGCTATCGGGAGGGTCTCGACCCGGCGATCGACGCGATCGTCGTCAGGGGCCTCGCGAGCGAGCCCGCCCCTCACTTCGAGTCGGCGGGCGAGATGGCCGTCGCCCTCGAGGCTGCCCTGCCGCCGGCGACGCCATCGCAGATCGGCGCGTGGGTCGAGTCGCTCGCCACCGAGTCGTTCGACTCGCCCGCCATCCGGGCGGCCGCAGACTCGACGGTCCCAGCGCAACCCGCGGATCTTCCTCCCAAGCGCGCCTCGGTCGAGCCCGTCCCGGCGCTGCCGTCGATCCAGATCAACCTCGAGCCGGGCCATATGGCCACCGTGAAGATGCAGGTCGAGACGCGTCGCGCACGGTCGTCGCAGCCAGCGCCTCCGCAGCCGGCTCCGCTGCCCTTTGGCTCGCTCCGCTCGCTCAGCGCAAGAAGCGGCGCGATCCTCGCCGCCGCCTTCGGCGGTGCCGCGCTCCTCGTCGGCGTGTGCGTCCGATACGCGGGAGGCGAGCGCGCGGCTCCGTCGGTGGCCCCATCGGCGACGATGACAGTCGCCACCAGCGTCGCGTCGGGCACGCCCGTGCAGTCGCCCGCATCCGCGTCGTCCGCAAGCGACGAGGTCCCGTCGTCGCAACCCTCACTCGTGGCCGCGCCGGTGGGCAGTGCCGAGCCGCGCCCCATGTCGAGCGGCGCGACGCCCCGCTCGGCCAGCACGCCGAAGGCGAAGCACGCGCCGCGGCTCACGCGCGACGACGTGCTCTGAGCGCTATTTCTCGTCGTCGGAGTCGAGGGCCACGTCGCTCGCGCGCAGACCGAGGCGCGCCAGCAGGCGCTGCATGAAGCGCCGGTTGACGCCGGCCAGCTCCGCGGCCCGTGTCAGGTTGCCCCCCGTCTTCTTGAGCATGCTGCGTACGTAGATGCTCTCGAAGCTCTCCGTCCACGCCTGCCGCGCATCCTTCAGCGGTAGGTGCAGCGGCACGAAGCTCTCCATCGTGGAAGGGAGCGACGGCGGCGGCTCACTCGGCGATCGCAGCCGGGCGGAGTCCGCGTGGATCGATCCCAGCGACACGCTCCGCTCGATGAAGTTGCGCAGCTCACGCACGTTGCCCGGCCAGCTGCGCCGCACGAGCATCGCGACGAACGCCTCCGGGAGCGACGCTTCGGACCCCGAGAAGCGCCTGAAGAAGTGGGCGGCCAAGCGCGGGATGTCTTCGACACGCGAGCGAAGCGGCGGCAGCGTGACCTCGACGACGGCGAGCCGGTAGTACAGATCCTCGCGGAAGGTGCCCTGGTTGGCGCAGATGGCCAGCGGGCGGTTGGTGGCGGCGACGATGCGCACGTCGACCGGTCGCTCGGTGTTGCCGCCGACGCGCCGGATCGAGCGCGTCTCGAGGGCGCGCAGCAGCTTGGACTGCACCGAGAGAGGCATCTCGCCGATCTCGTCGAGGAAGAGCGTGCCGCCGTGCGCTTCTTCGAAGACCCCGCGCCGGTCGCTGACGGCGCCGCTGAACGCGCCCCGCACGTGGCCGAAGAGCTCCGACTCGATGAGGTTCTCCGGGATGGCGCCGCAGTCGACGGGGACGAAGGGCCCCGCGGCGCGCTGCGACCCGGCGTGCAGCGAGCGAGCGGCGACGTCCTTGCCGGTGCCCGTCTCGCCCTCGACGAGGAGCGTGGCGTTCGTGGGCGCGATCCGCTCGAGGATCGCGTAGACCTGCCGCATCTCGAGGCTGGCGCCGACGAGCTCTCCGAACGCGTCGTTCTCCGAGATGGGAACGACCGAGCTGCCGTCGACCGACTCGATGCGAAAGACGCTCTTGCCGACGCGGACGGCCGCGCCCGGCCGCACTTCGCCCTCGCGCACGTTGACGCCTTCGACGTAGGTGCCGTTGGTGCTGCCGCAGTCCTTGATGGCGATGGCCGTCGGGTGGACGCGGATCTCGCAGTGGACGCGCGACACCGTGAAGTCGGCGAGCGAGAGATCGCTGGCCGATGCGCTCCCCACGCGCGCGAACCCGTCCTCGACGCGCACGCGCGCCCCGCGTGAAGGCCCGTCGATCACGACGAGCTCGATCGCCGGGATGCTGATGCCCCGCGGCGCGACCCGAATGCGCGAAGTGCCGGTCTCGAACACTGTGGACTCGTCTCCCTCGTGCAATCCGCCGCGCAAACCTAGCCCAACGCCGGCCCCCGCGCCGTCTCCAACACCGCACGCATCACCCGCATCAGCGCTGCGACACGCTCGTCGCGCCTCGAAGCGCTGCGTCACGCTGGGGTGCGACGCGGCTGTCGCAGAGACGCTCCTCAAGCCCGGAAACCACGGGAAAAAGCGCCATCGGTGCGTGTGGCGCGGTGGTTGCTGAGGGGCGGTGCCCGTCCGCACATAGCGGACACCAAGGAGCCTGCGCATGAAGAAACTCAGCTCGAGGTGGAGCGTCGTCGCCCTGGTCGTAGGATCGTCGCTGGTCGCGTGCTCCGGAGCGGACGCGCCGACGACAGGGGGAGCCGCGCGACCTTCACCCGGCGGCAACGGCGACTCCCCCGCCGCGTCGTCTCCCAGCGCGTCGACAACGGGAACCCCGGCGTCTGCGGCGACCACCGGCGTCGGGCCTCTCGCGTCCGCGCAGGTCGCGCTGGCCACGGTGACGGGCACGATCACCAACCAGGGTCCCAGCACCGTGCCGCTTGGATCGGTGGGGCTCGCCGGGCAAGGGACGGTGTCGGCGGCCACGTCCGTGCAGCTCGCAGCGCTTTTGCCCGGAGGAACGTTGCAGGCGCTCGCCCAGGCCGCCGTCACCGCCGGCGGCACCTTCTCGCTGCAGGCGCCGATCAACGCCGGCCTCACGATCGTGCAGGCCCTCGATGCATCGGGCAGCGTGCTCGGCTCGGTCGTCCTCGGCTCCACGGGGTCGACGGCGGGCGCCACGCTCGTCGCCGCGCCCATCACCACGCAAACGTCTCTGCAGTCGCAGGTGCTCACCTCCGCGGCCACGTGCGCGCTCGGGTCGGGCGGCAACAGCGAGCCGACCGGCTCCGATGCGAGCGCGACGCCGGCAGCCGCGCCTGCCGCTCCCGCCACGAGCCCCTCTGGATTGAGCGGCGCCACGCTCGCCCTCGACGTCACGACCCTCGTCGACGCCCAGGTCACCGCGGCGGTCGCCGCCGCGGCGGCCCTGCAGGGTGATTCGGGCGCGGGCGTCAGCGCCCTCGTTCAGGCCCTCTCCGCGGCCGTCGTGACGGGCGCCGAGGCGCGCCTCACCGTATTTGCGCAGGCCGGCGTCACGCTTAATCTCGACGTGTTCGCCAGCGCCCAGGCCACGGCGCTCGCCAACTTCAACGCCGGGCTCGCCGGCGTCCTCACCGGGCAGACCAATATTGCCACCGTCATGGCGCAGCTCGCCGCCTCGCTCGACGCGGCCGTGCAAGCCTCGGGCGGCGTCTCGATCGGTACGCGCGCCCAGGCGCAAGCCGCCGTCTCCCTCGACTTCTCGGCGTCGCTCAACGCCTCGCTCGCCGCCAACGCGGCGCTCGACGTCAATGACCTCGCCTTCGCGGCCATCCACGCGGCGGCGCAGCTCGAGGCGACCATCGTCGGCAACGCGGTGGTGCAAGTAATCACCGCCGCGGGCGCCCCGCAGGCCACGATCAGCGCCGCCACATCGGCGAGCGCCCAGTTCGCCGCCAACGTCACGGCCGCCACCAACGTGCAGGCTCTCACTTCCGCCCGCGCGACCTTCGCCGCGGCGCTGGGTGGCGGCGGGTCCGCGTCGGCGAGCGCCGGCGGCGGCGGCCTCCTCGGCGGCCTCGTCACCGCAACGGGCAACGTCACGGCTTCGCTGCAGGGTGTCATCGACGACGTCGTCAACCTCGCCGGCAATCTCGACGGCGACCTGACCGCGAAGCTCAGCGCGGTGGCCGACGTGAACGTCTGCGTGAACATCGACGCGCAAGCGTCGGTGGGCCCCAACGGCATCGACGTCAACGTGGGGGCCGCGGCGGAGGTGATCGCGCAGTTCGTCGCCAACGCGGCGGCATCGGCGCAATCGGCGGACGCAGGCGCCGGGGCCCAGGTGGGCGTCGGGGCAGCGGCACAGGCGATGGCCCTCGCGGAGCTCTCGCTGCGCGTCGCACCGTAGGCGCAGGCCCATGGTGAAAAGGGCACGATCGTGGGTTCGCGCGGGGGCCTTCTGCGTCGCCTCGGGCATCGGATTGCTCGGGGCCTCCTGCGGCGGCGTCGGCGACGCCGGGCTGCTCGACGCGTCGCACGGCGACGGGGCAGTGTTCTCCAGCTCATCGACGGGGTGCGTGCCCCGCTCGTGCCAAACGTCCGGCTACACGTGCGGCCAAAACGCCGACGGCTGCGGCAACCTGGTCGCGTGCGGCACGTGCTCCGGCGACGATTACTGCGGCGGTGGAGGCTTCAGCCGTTGTGGTAACGGCGACGGCGGCGCACCCGGCGACGCGGGCGCATGCGTTCCCAAGACGTGCGCAGAGCTCGGTCTGACCTGCGGAAGCAACGCCAACGGGTGCGGCGGCGTCCTCGATTGCGGCACGTGCACGGCGCCCGCCATCTGCGGTGGGGGAGGATTCAGCGTGTGCGGCGGCCCTGCTCACGCCGAGGGCGGGACCCTCGCCACTTGCGCGCCCGCGACTTGCTCTTCGCTCGGGGTGGGCTGCGGCACCGCCGGCGATGGGTGCGGCGGCACGCTCTCGTGCGGCACCTGCACCGCGCCCGCGTTCTGCGGTGGGGGAGGATTCAGCGTGTGCGGCGGATCGAGCGCCCCCGGCGCCACGCCGGTGTGCGCGCCCGCGACGTGCAAGAGCCTGGGGTTCAATTGCGGGCCCGCCGGCGACGGTTGCGGCAATCTCCTTCAGTGCGGGACATGCGGCGGCGCCGACGTCTGCGGCGGCGCCGGCACGCCTGGCGTGTGTGGCCACACCTGCACCGGCTTGTGCACGCAGCAAGTCGCCTGCACCGGGACGCCGACGACGATCACGGGCCGCGTGCTGGCCGGCGTCTCTTCGTGGGTCCCGCCCGGCACGACGCCTGACCCGGTACCCAACGCCGTCGTCTACGTGCCGAACAGCGCCATTCAGTCGTTCGGGTCCGGTGCGCAGTGCACCCAGTGCGGCGCCGACGTCTCCGGCGACCCTCTCGTCTCGACCACTTCGGCGTTCGACGGCACGTTCACGCTCACCAACGTGCCCGTCGGATCGCAGATCCCCATCGTCGTGCAGCTCGGTCGCTGGCGACGCGAGGTCTACGTCGACGTCGCCACATCCTGCGCCGCGACCTCCGCGGGCGACATCCACCTTCCGCGCACCGAGACCGAAGGCGACATCCCGCTGACTGCGATCTCCACCGGCGCCGTCGATTCGATCGAGTGCATCCTCTTGAAGATGGGCGTCGACGAGAGCGAGTTCTCCGGGACCGCGAACGGCGGCACGGGCCGCATTCACCTGTACTCGGCCGGCTTCGGCACCGCCGACATCAACGGGCACGGGTCCGGGGCTTCGCTCTTCGACTCGGAGCCCGAGACGTCGCTGCTCGCGTCGGGCGGCTCGTACATGAACTACGACCAGATCATGCTCCCCTGCTGGGGCGACGAGTTCCTCAAGACGAGCGACGAGCTGGCCGATCTGGTGACGTACGGCAATGGCGGCGGGCGCTTCTTCGCTACGCACTTCAGTTACACGTGGCTCTTCCAGAACAGCCCCTTCGATTCGACGGCCACCTGGGACGTCAACGCCAATCGCAACTCGACGGCCAACGCGGGTCTCGGTGTCCCCTTCACGGGGAACGTCGATGTCGCCGGCAATCCCAATGGAACGGTCTTCGTGCAGTGGCTGAACCTCCTGGGCGCGCTCTCGAACGCCAGCCCTCCGCAGGTCACGATCCAGGCGGGCCGCCATGACGTCGACGCCGTCCTCGGCTCGTCGATCGACTGGATCGACGGCACCGATCCCAACCCGCCGAGCGCGGCCCAGTCGGACATGCTGCTTCACTACACGTTCGACACGCCCGTCGGGCAGGCCTCGCAGTGCGGGCATGCGATCTTCAGCGACTTCCACGTCAATAACCAGGGATCGACGAACGCTTCGATCTTTCCCGACGAGTGCGACACCGACGCGCTGACGCCGCAGGAGCGCATCCTCGAGTACATGATCTGGGACCTGCAGTCGTGCGTTCCGCCTCCGCCTTCCACCACCTGCACGCCGCGCACATGCGCCGAGCAGAGCCTGAGCTGCGGGCCCACGGGCGACGGCTGCGGGAACGTCCTTCAGTGCGGGACCTGCACGGCCCCGCAGACATGCGGCGGCGCCGGCGTCGCCGGTCAGTGCGGCGCGCCCCCCGCCGGAGGGCAGTGCACTCCCGAGACGTGCGCCTCGCAGAATGCCGCGTGCGGCTCGATCGGCGACGGCTGCGGCAATCTGCTGAGTTGCGGCGATTGCGTCCCTCCCCTCACGTGCGGCGGTGGGGGTGTGCTGGGCCAGTGCGGCGCGGCCGACGCCGGCGTGCGCTGCAGCCCCGCCACCTGCGCTTCGCAAAACATCACCTGTGGACCCGCGGGCGACGGCTGCGGCAATCTCCTCGATTGTGGAACATGCAGCCCGTCATCGACGTGCGGCGGCGGCGGAGTGCCCGGTCAGTGCGGTCCGACCAACTGCAAACCGGCATCCTGCGCCGCCCAGCACTTGCAATGCGGGCCCGCCGGCGACGGCTGCGGAGGCGTCATCCAGTGCGGCGAGTGCGCCTCGGGCTCCTGCGGCGCGGGCGGCTTCAGCCAGTGCATCGCGGTCGCTCAGTAGACACNNTCGGGATGACAGCAAACGTTTGAGGCCATCACGACGACGCTACGCTACGGTGCTCTCGCGCAGCGCATCCCGCCGAACTGACCGCGGTCGGATGGGGGGGAGTTGTTGCCTCGAACGGCGGGGAACAGGATCGACGCGGTGTCGGCAAAGGCCCCGCCTCGAATCACTCGGTAGGACGCGGCTGTGAGATCGGCGCAATCGGTACAGGGGTCGGCGTAGGGCGCGTACCAGTCCAGGGTCGACTCCCACAGTTCGCCGGTCATATCGAGCTGGCCCCAGAGCCCAACTCCGAGCGTCGCGGTGCCTACCGGCGCGACGTTCAACGAGTTCCCCGGATAGTGATTGCCGTAGATCGCATACTGATTGGCCGTCCCAGGCCCAGTACTGCCCCATGGATACTCGCGCTGCTGGTCTCCGCCTGCCGCTGCGTATTCCCACTCCGCCTCACTCGGCAGNNAGGAAGCCTCCGTCCCAGATGCAAAAGGCGTAGGCCTCGTACCAGTTGACGCAGTTGATCGGCAGGTTCTCCTGGCTGCCGGGCACGCTCGTCCACGTGTCGAACAGAGACTGGCACGCCAAGTTCGCAGCGGTTGGCGCGACGCTGCTGTTCCATGACGTATCCCAGCCGATCTCGAACGTTCCTGGGTTCCCGCTGTTCGCGAGGCCTTGGCCCCCATTCAAGTGGTCATGCCTGCCGGCACCGGGCGCTGGCAACCATCCCGTGCCGCCGTCGGGCGGGAAGACTGCGTTCACGAATTGTCGGAACCGCCCCACCGTGACCAGGTACTTGTCGAGCCGAAAACCGCTCACGGTCGCGGGATCCGCCTCGCCAGTCGGACCTCCATCCGCGGCAAGCATCACGCCGCCGTCGGTTGCTGGGGGGTCGTAGGTCCGGAAGTACGTTCCACCGGGGACTTCGAGGCTCGTGCAGCAGCTTTCTCTGTTGGCGCCGCAATCGGTCAGCCCCGCACCGCCGGGAGAACAGCTCGGTGGCCCGCCGCCCTTCCCGGTGCTCGCGACCGAGCTACCGCATCCCGTCGAGCCGCCTAGCCAGGCTGCTGAAAAAGGCGTGAACGAGAGAAACCACAAGGACGCGAGGGCCACCAAGTGAGAGATTCTGCTGGGTTTTGAGCGATTCCGCCCTCGTGCGTTTGGTGTCCTGGTGGTCAAGGTGTCGCCGTGCATCCCGATTCATTCCTTTCCGGGGCCGGCGCGTGAGGAGACGACATCGACGGCGATCGCCCACGAGTTACGCAGGGCGAGCGCGATCAGCACGAGCATGCCCACGGCAACGAGGGTGAGCCCGCGCTGCGCCTCGCGGCACAACAAGACCCCGCCCAAGACGAGTAAGCCATAGGCCGCGAAAGGAATGCCGGCGTATTGGATCATATCGGAGGGTTGCTCGTATCGAGCTTTCCTGCCGCCTTGCCCGACGACCATCGAGGCCGAGTAGAGCAAACCGACCACGCCGACGAGGCCGCAGCAGAGTGCCGCCGTGAGTGGGGTGTGATTCGGGAAGGTCAAAAGCGCGGCGACGCAAAGGGTGGAGGCGAAGAAGACGACCGTGGGCGTCAGGTACAGTTGAATCTTCGCGGCCTCTTCTTTGCGCATTCGCTCTGCGGCAAGAGTGATGACGACGAACAACAGACCGATCAGGGTCGCCGCGGCGGTCGACGTGACGAGATAGAAGTTCGCCCACCGGTCGAGTGACAGCTCGTCGCCACGCATCTCAGGCGAGCATACTCGACACCCGCCACCATGCCTGGATCGCTAAACGCCCCCGCTCGACCCACCGCTCGAACTGCCAACGGTCCGCAGGCTCCCATCCAAGCTCGGGGAGCTCGCGTCGCCGACCAGGGGCCCACCGCTGCTGCTCGAGCCGCCGCGGGGGCCCGGGCTCTCCTCGTCGTCGCCGATTGAGCTGTCGACAGGCGAGCCTGCAGGGCCCGAGTCGGGTGGGCTCGGGCACCCGCTGGGTGCGAGACGACCGATCTGGTTGCCGGAGAACTCCGTAAACCATAGATTCTTGTCTGGACCGGCGGCGATGAACGCTGGGAAAGCCGACGGCGTAGGCACAGGCACCTCGTCCAAATCGAACGTGGAAGGGCTGATGTGGCCGATCTTGTCGCCCACGACTTCGACGAACCAAACATTGCCGGGATTACGAACTCGGCCTGGGCAGGAGCGAGGACGATCGTGTGCGCTTTGGGAGGATTGCCCGAATAAATGATGGTGCTCTGCGGGACACCGATTCGCCCGATCTTGTTGGTGCTTTGCTCGGTAAACCAGAGGTTGCCATCCGGGCCGAGCGTGATTCCGGTGGGCCCGCTGGCCGCCGTGTTGACCGAATACTGTCCGAGGACGGTGCCGGAGGGCGACATCCTGCCGATCAAATTGGCGGCGTTCTCGGTCATCGGGAACTCGGTGACCGTCGGGAGGCAGGTCGGGAAATTGACCGTCAGGCTGGCGCTGGCGGCATCGCCCGTAGGCAACATCACGAGCGCCACGTCGGCGGTGATGCCCGCGACCAGGGTGGCCGAAACGGGATTGCTTTGATAGGTGGCCGACGCCCCGGCAGACGACGCGCATTTGACCGCGAACGCGGAGGCAGAGAACGTGTCGCTGCCGAGGGGTAGGCCCGTGAGCGTGAAGATCGTGCTCGTCTGCGGCGCAAGGTCGAAGGACCCTCGGGGGCGGCTATAACCGCGTTCCCTACAGGCCCCGTAGTTCGGAATCCAAGGCGAGGCAATCGACAAAACTTCGACGGAGGCGACCGCTCGGCGAGCTTCTGTCACGGCATCGTGTCCATCGTCTTTCGCGAGACGGCGCTGCGATCAGATGTTCATTCCCCCCGACACCTCTATGCGCTGCGCATTCACCCAGCGGTTGTCGTCCGACAGGAGCGCGGCGATCATCGGGCCCACGTCGTCCGGCACGCCGGCCCGGCCGAGCGCCGTCGACTGGGCCACCATGCGATTGTAGTCCGCGTTGTCACGCACTCGACCTCCGTTGAAGTCGGTCTCGATCGCGCCCGGCGCGACCGTGTTGGCTGTGATCCGCCGCGCTCCCAGCTCCTTCGCGAGCAGGCGAGTGAACACTTCGATGCCGCCCTTCATTATCGCGTAGGCGGCCGTGCCGGGTATCGAGAAGCGCGCGAGGCCGCTCGACACGTTGATGATGCGTCCGCCGTCGGCCATCAGCGGCAGGAGCTTCTGCGTCAAGAAGAACACGCCCTTGAGATGGACGTCGACCAGCGCGTCGAACTCCTCCTCGGTGGTGTCGGCGATGGTCTTGTGCAGGCCCGTCCCGGCGTTGTTGACGAGGTAGTCGAAGCGCTCGGCGCCGACCTCGGCCAGCGCGGACCGAACACGCTGCACGAAGCCATCGAAGGATCTCACGTCCCCGGCGTCGAGCTGCAGCGCGACGGCTTTCGCGCCAGCCTCGCGGACGGCGGCGGTGACCTTGTCGGCCTCCACGCGGTTCGTGTGGTACGTGAGGATCGAATGAACGCCCCGCTTTGCGAGGTGGATCACGGTGTTGCGACCGAGCCCGCGGCTCCCGCCCGTCACGATCGCGACCTTGTTGTTCGTCGGCATGGTTCGCTCCTTGGAGTCGTCTGTCTTGGCGACTGCCGACTCGAACTTAGGTCGTGGAATCCGTTCAGCCCAGTGAATAGGATGTATGCGACGCATGCCCAGCGCTTATGGACGGGACCTCGATCTGAACCTCCTTCGCGTGTTCGCCGTGGTGGCCGAGACCGGCAGCGTCACCGCGGCGGCGCGCCGCCTCTATCTCACCCAACCGGCGGTGAGCGCCGCGCTCCGGCGGCTGACCGCGGTGGTCGGCGCGCCGCTCTTTGCGCGCAGCGGGCGAGGCCTCGTGCTGACGAGCCGCGGGGGGCGGCTGCGCGCCGGTCTGCAGCCGCACCTTCAGCCGATCATCGACGCGGCGCTCGACCCTCCCACGTTCGATCCCAAGACGAGCGAGCGTGTGCTCCGCATCGGCTTTGCCGACTCGCCCGAGCTGTGGCTCCTGCCCCGTCTCCTGAGCGTGCTCGAGAGGGAGGCGCCGAGGATGCGCGTCGTCTCGGTCCCGGTGCAGTTTCGCACCGTCGCGACGGCGCTGGCGAGCGGCCTCGACGCGGCCATCACGGTCGCCGACGAGCTACCGTCGAACATCCGTCGCCTGCCCCTGCACACCGACGGCTTCACGTGCCTGTACGATGCCCGCCACGCGCGCTTGCGCACGCTCACCGAGAAAGAGTATTTCGCGCGGGCACACGTCATCGTCTCGTACAACGGCGACCTCCGCGGGATCGTCGAGGACGCCCTGCACAAGACGCGCATCGTCCGGTGCTCGGTATCGAGCTTCGCGCACGTCGGAGCGCTCATCGAGGGTACCGCCATGCTCGCGACGATTCCGAACTTGGTCGCCGACCAAATCCGCGCGGTAAGGCCCCACCTGAAGAAGAAACCCCTCCCATTTACCCTCCAAACGTCGGCCTTGGAGTTACTCTGGCCCGTAGCCACCGACGACGACGGAATCTGCGGGTTCGTGCGGGCGAAGATCGTCGAAAGTGCGCGCCAACCAAGGAATGCTCGATGAAACGATCCATCAAAAGAGATGTCCCCGCCCTCACCGTCGGCACGTTCGTGCTGCTGGCTTGTGTCGTGGGGTGCGGCGGTCAGTCGACGAGCGGGGCCGCGACCGCTGCGCCCACGGGTCCTTCTGGTCCGGCGGTCTGCGCCACCTTCTACGCGGACGAACACCTGAAAGGCGCCACGCTCGTCTCGATGGGCCCCACCGACAACAGCGCGACTGTCCCGGCAACCTTCAATGACGTGATGTCCTCGGTCGCCGTCACCCCGGGGTGCACCGTCACGGTGTACGCGGACGGTGGCTACGGCGGGCAGGAGGCGACGTTCACGCAAACCGCAGACAGCGTCCCTGCGTCGATCAACGACCAGATGAGCTCCTACAAGTGCGCGTGCGGCGGCGGCAGCAAGTAGGCGGTTGAAAGTCGTGACTCTAAGGGGCTGCCCTTAGTTTAGAGATCTGCGAGCTGGATCGGCCGAGCAGACGAGAAGACCGCCAGGACGCCAAGGAACGCCAGAAGAGTCGGGAGGGCCGACCCCCCGACCGGCTGCTCTTTCCCTGGCGTCTTCTGGCGTCCTGGCGGTTTTTCACGTCTTCTCGCGGCGGCAGCGCCGTCGGCAAGTAGCGCCGTCCACGGCATTCATCGCAGGCTGCGCGGGGCGACGTGAAAGCGACGTCCCCGCCCATCTGCTATTGTTCACGTGTGGATCCCGATGCGAAAGCTCGTCGTCTTGCGCGGGCGGCAACTTGGTCGTCCAGCGTCTACCGGACGAACGCGCATGCCTCCATCGAGGCCGACGATCTCGCCGAATGGGCAAGCCTATCGCCCGCCGATCGATTTGCGCTCGCCTGGGCCCTGAGCCTCGAGCAGGAGGGACTCGCCCGTGACGCCGACGTTCCCGCCCGACTTCCTCGATCTCATTATCGAGTTGAACCGCGCTGACGCCAGGTACCTCCTGGTCGGCGGGCACGCGGTCGCCGTTCATGGGAGGCCGCGCGCGACCAAGACTTCGACCTTTGGGTCGAGGCCTCACCGGAGAACGCAACCCGCGTCATGCTTGCCCTGCGCGCGTTCGGCTGACCTGCCTCGCGACTTCTCTCAGTTGCACGAGAGTGACCGGGCAGAGAACCTGGCGTTCCACGCCGTCTCCTCGCCGAGAAGCCGAGGAGACCGCACTCTGAACCGTGTCCTTCGCATCGAAAGATGAGACGCCACGAGAGAGGGCAAAACGCTCGAGCCTCGGGGAGCGTTCTCTCCGGTTGACTCGGGCAATGGCTTCGCGTTGCGCCTGCCGGAGCCCATCGTCGGGCGTTCCCCCCACGCCGACAGTCGCGAGCATCGGGGCGAAAGACGCACATGTGAAGGACAGAGGCGGTCCGACGGGCCGGAGAGAGGCGTCTCTTTGGCCAACCAGGCCCATGGTCCCGGTTATCCGCGTGTCCGTCTGACTCGCCCGCCCATCTTTCAAGCTCAGAGGGGCGCGGGCGTCGTTGAAAGATGCCTCTCCTTGTCTCGACCGCGCATCTTCCGATCTGGCGCAATCGCGGACGTCATCGACCGGCGCATCTCTCGCGCGGGGTCCGACTCGAGAAAGCAACGGAAGTGTCTCTTTGCGACGCCTTTGCGTTTCTTTCCAGCTCACCCGAGCGTTTCTCCACGTTGCACGCGCATCTTTCAAGCTCACTTGTGCACCAGCAGGCCCGCAGGCCGACCTCCTTCTCAAAAAAAACTCGGGAGTCAGAGACGGTCACGGCAGCGTTGGTCAGGTTTGTGCAGGCATCCGCAGCACTCGCGCTGCCGGCCGCAAAAGCAGCGACCTTGCCCTCCCTCACACTCCCCCGTCGCCTCCCCCGCCACCCGCGTCCGACGTCGCTCCGCCGGCATCGCTCGCGTCCCCTTCGGGCGGCCACGGGTAGTCGAGGTAGGGCGGCGTCGCGGTCACGCCGCCGTCGAAGCCGGATGGCAGCTTGTATCCCTTGAAGAACTCCCAGAGCTGACTCGAGGCGTTGATCGACTGGGTCATCGGGCCGGTGATGGCCGTGGCGACCGCCGGCAGCGCCGTGGTGCTGCCGCCCGGCCAGGTGTGCCCGCCGCCGGCGATCGTGCAGAGCGTGACGACCGCGCCGCCCTGACAGCCGCTGTACGTCTCGCAGGTGGCGTTGCCGTTGGAGTACGTTTGCTGGGGCGTCGCGCCGCAGCCGTCCTGCGTGCGCCAGAACGAGATGGTGTCGGCGACGGAGGCAAACTCCGGCGGCGGCGTATTCGGATAAACGAAACTCCAGAGCTCGGCCGACGCCGCGCCGCCGTCGTAGGGCACGAGGGGATCGGCGGTGCCGTGGAACTCCATGACCGGAATGGCGCGCCCGGGCATGCAGTCCTCCGGGGCGACGCCGAGGACCCCGGAGACGGGCCCGATCGCGGCGATGCGGTCGGACAGGTTGCACCCGAGGTTTTGCGACATGAAGCCGCCGTTCGACATGCCCGTCGCGTAGACGCGATCGAGGGCGATGCACGTCGATTGCGCGACATCGTCGATCACCGTCGTGATGAACGCGACGTCGTCGCGGCTGGGATCGTTGTACTCGCAGCACGACCCCGCGTTCCACGACGAGGGCATTCCCGCGCCGTTCGGATACACCACGACGAAGTTCTCGCTGTCGGCGACGGTGTCCATCGCGCTCCAGGCCTCTTGCTGCGACGCCGACGAGAGGAACCCATGCATGTTGATGACGAGCGGCGCCGGCTTGCCGTCGTAGCCGGGCGGGATGTGCAGGATGTAGCTGCGCGAGAGGCCGCCGGACATGACCTGCACCGTCTTCGTCCCCGGCGCGGCCGACGAGCTGCCGCACGCCGAGGACGGAGCGTTCGTGTCGTACGTGAGACCGCCGCCCTCGGTGCTGGCGGCCGGAGAGCCGGCCGACGAGCTGCCGCACGACAGAGTGAGCGCGCCGGCCAGGCCCGCGCTCCAGGGGAAAAGCCAGGAGACTCCTCGCAACACCTCGAGCCTCGTATGGCGGTCGTTGCTCGCACGCATCATCGCTTTGCGCTCCTTCCCGATGGGCGACAGTATTCCTGCCGTACGGACGAAGGACGTCGCATGCCCGTCCCCACACAAGAACCAGGCCCTTGCGCGCCAAGCTTCCGCCCATGTTTGGAGGCAAACGGGAGCTAATTGGTCGTGCCGTGGACATCCGGGCTCGACGGCGCGCAGTCGCGGGACCCATAGAGGAGGTATTTCTCCCGCTTGGTCATGAACGCCGCCAGCTCGGCGCGGTAGGTCGCGACGATCGCGTCGAGCGGGAGGCCGGCGTCGATGGCGCGCAGGGTCTCGGGGTGGGAAAGCAGTCGGTCGAGCTTCGCGAACTCCCACGCGCGCGGGTACGTTCGGCGCAACACGCGCGCGATGGCGAGACCCGTGCGCACCGGTTCGAAGCGCGACCGGTCCGTCACCGCGATGTGCACGCCGCTGCACGCGCGGCCCGCATAGGGGTCGGTCGTGGGCGTGAAAGCGACCGGCTCCACGGCCACCCCCGCGAGGTCCTCCGCCGCAATGGCGCTGGCCAGCTTGGTGCCGTCGATCCAGGGCGCGCCAAGCTGCTCGAAGGGCGTGTCGGTGCCGCGCCCGACCGAGAGGTTCGTGGCCTCGAGCAAGCCGACAGCCGGATAGAGGAGGGCCTCGCCCACGCTGCGCAAGTTGGGGGACGGATTGATCCACGGCAGGCCCGTCTCGTCGCCGTACTCTTCGCGGCGCCACCCGCGCATCGGGACGATCGAAAGGGCCGCGCCGATGTGGTCGTCCGCG
>PLIR01000235.1 GCA_003139415.1 Myxococcales bacterium
CGGCGGCGCATTGACGGAGAGCCTCGGATGGCGCGCGATCTTCTGGATCAACGTCCCGATCGGGGCGACGGCCATCCTCGCGACGGCACGCTTCGTCCCCGAGTCGCGCGCGGCGAAGGTGCGCCGGTTCGACGCGGCGGGACAGGCGCTCGTAGTCGTCGCGCTTTCGTCGCTCACGTTCGGCGTGATCGAGGGACCGCGTCGAGGATGGTCGTCGCCTGGGATCCTGGGCCTGTTCGCCGTCGCGGCCGCGGCAACCAGTGGGCTCATCGCGGTCGAAGGTCGTCGGCGCGACCCGCTCATCGACCTGCGGTTCTTCCGCAGCGCGACGTTCTCGAGCGCGACGCAGCTCGCCGTGCTCGCGTTCTCCGCGTTCAGTGCGTTTCTCTTCCTGAATTCGCTTTACCTGCAGGACGTGCGCGGCCTTGCGGCCCTCGACGCCGGCCTGTGCATGTTGCCCACGGCGATCGCCGTCGCCGCGTGTGCGCCGCTGTCTGGGCGGCTCGTCGGGCGCGGGAAGACGCGGCTCGCGCTCGCGATCGCGGGGGTCGCGATGACCTTGGGCGCGCTCGGACTCACGCAGCTCGCGGCGGGCACCTCGCTGCCCTGGCTTCTCGGCTCTTATGGCGTGTTCGGCGCGGGCTTCGGCTTCGTGAACGTGGCGATCACGAACACCGCCGTCTCCGGGATGCCCCGAGCACAGGCAGGGGTCGCCGCGGGTGTGGCGTCCACGAGCCGCCAGGTCGGCGCGTCGCTCGGTGTGGCCGTCGGTGGGTCGATCGTGGGATCGGCGATGCGCGCGTCGACGCGCCCGGACTTCGCGGCGGCGACGCACGCCGTCTGGTGGCTGATGGCCCTCTGCGGGGTCTCGATCGGGGTGATCGGCTTCGCGTCCACCAGCGGGTGGGCCCTCGCAACCGCGAGGCGCGTCGCCTACCTGGTCGACGACCCGGACGCGCAGGCCGACGACGTGCCGCACGTACCCAGCGTCGCGGGGTGAAGCGTCACCAGGTCGGGCCGTGCGAGGTCGCGAAGGTGGTCACGGAACCTCCGCGTCGGTCGAGGAAAGCACCCCGCCCTCGCCTGCGTCGTCATCCATCACCGCCTGGTGCACGAGACGTCCCGCCGCTCCTTGGAAGACCGAGTTCGCATGGGCAGCGTAGTCCCACGTGCAGTTGCTCGTGACGGTGTTCACACACATCTCCTTCACGAAGGTCGCCCAGATGTCGCCGCCGGGCGCGTACTTGACTTGAACGGCCTCGTCGAGGTCTCCGAAGCCGATCGTCAGGAGATAGTTGTTGTCGAATCCGTTCGAGAAAAGCGGATCGCTCGGGTCGTTCACGATCGCCGAGGAGAAAACCGGCTCGGGATCGAGCGCATCGAGCGATTCGGCCACGTATCCGTTGTATTGGGTCCCGTCGGTGGAGCCATAGTATGCGATGGCGACAGTGCCCGGCGCGCGGACCGCGATGGCGCTTTCGATGGTCGAAGTCACCCCGGGAGCCGAGATGACGATGGGATTCGCGCCGGCGGACCAGGTCTTGCCCCTGTCGCTCGTGATGGACAGACGCAGGGCGCCGTTCTCGTCGTTCCAAATGACGTACAGGTTGCCCGTCGCATCGAGTGCCAGCGGTTCGCTGACGAGCAGGTTGTTCGTCGTCACCGGCGAGAGCAGCCCCGTGAACGCGGGCAGCGACGAACCTGGAACGGTGACCACGTCCCAGTTTTGGCCTTCGTCTTTGCTGATGGCAACGCCCACGGTCGTGCAGAGTCGCAAACCGATGTACACGGTGCCGTCCGGGCCGACTAGACCATCGCCATAGATGATCCACTCGCTCGATGGGCACGTCGTAGACGACGTGATCCCGGACGATGCCGCGGTGGAAGGGACCAGCGTCAGCGCGCCCATCGACACCTCCGTCCAGGTCGCGCCGCCGTTCAGCGACTGGTACACCGCCTGGTAGCTTGGCGCTGGGAAGATCACAGTGTCGGGCGTGGAAATCGGACTCGGTGCGGACGCGTAGATGGCGTTCGGGTAGCCTTGCGTCGTGCTCGTGACGGCAGGGCCCGCATAAAGCTTGATCCAATCGCGTACGTCGGGCGCAATGAGCTGCGTGTTCCATGTGGCGCCCTCGTCGGCGCTAACGGACAGATCGAATCCGGTGGCCGAGCCCGCGTCGGGTGCATTGAGGGTGCTGGTCGCGAAGAGGACGCGATCGGTCGCCGGATCGAGATACAGAAAGGGCTGTACTCGGCCGTGGCCGCCCGGGACGATCTGCGTCCACGTCTTGCCGTAGTCCGACGTTCGCGCCAGGCCGCTGCCGTTCGGGCTGTAGGCGGGGGCCAGGAACACCGTCCCGTCGTGCGCGATTCCTATCGAGCTTTCCTGTCCGCCGAATCCGGTAGGAGAAAAGCACGGGATCAATGGCTCGGACGCAGACGTGGGAGACGAGGCGGAGGTCCCGGCGCGGTAGCCGACCGCGGGCCGGTTCAGCGCGCACCCCTGCGCCGTCAGCTCGTCGTCGGTGAAGGTCGTCGTGCCGGTGGCGCCGTCGCCGCCCGTCGCATCGCCGGTAACGCCGCTCTCGACGGTCTCCGCGTCGCCCTCGGCGAGCGAACTTGCTTCGGGGGTCTGCGCCGGGGGAGCCGCCACGGTGCCGTGACCGGCGTCCGGCGTCCCGGCGGACACTGCCGGCGCGGTGGGACTCGCGCACCCCACGAGAGAGACGACGGCGCACAGGGCGACGCCATTGGTCCAACCGCGACGGGCTCGGTCGACTCGAGGGTGCACGTCCCCTGCGCCAAGCTGATTGGTCCTGGACATATAGCCCCCGAGCGGTCTGGTTGGACCACGTACCATGCGGTCTCCTGCCATGCAAGACGGCACCGTGAGCGGAGCGACTATGCTATTGGTCCAACCGTGGTGCTTCGGGCGGTTGGGGATCGATCTCTCGGCGATCAGGTCTTCGACCAGCTCGCCTTGGAAATCATGTCCGAGCGCTACGCAGCCGGGACCGCTCTTCCAGCGGAAAGAACGCTCGCGGAGGTGTTCCGCGTCAATCGCCACGTCGTCCGCGAAGCCCTCAAGCGCCTCGAACAGCTCGGCCTCGTGATGACATCGCGCGCCGGCCGCACCGAGGTGGCCGACGTCAAGCGCACCGCGGGCCTCGAGGTCCTCGCGACGATGGCGGAACACGCGCGCGGCGGCGCGGAGGCCAACAAGTACCTGCTCTCGGTGCTCGAGCTGCGGGCCCTCATCGGGGCCGACGTCGTCCGATTGTGCGCGCTGCGTGCGACTCGGAAGGTCCGCAACGATCTGGTGCGAATCGCCGAGGAGATGCGTACGACGACCGCTGACGACGCGCTGTTTCAGCTCGAGGTCCGCTTCTGGGAGAAGCTGCTCGAGGGAGCCGACAACATCGCGTACCGACTTGCCTTCAACAGCCTGGTGAAGGGCGCCTACGCGATGGGGCCATTCGCCGTCCAGTGGTCGCTCGCCGAGATCCGCGACAGCGACTTCCGTGGTCCGCTCGCGTCGGCCATCGCCGCGGGCAAGGCGACGGAGGCCGAAGAGCAGACGCGCACTCTCATGCGGCGGGCGATCGATGCCATCGCGTCCGCGCCCGACCGCTCTTCCCCAGGTCGCACTCGCCTGCGCGAGGGAGGCACGACGGCGGACGGGGGGACGAAGAGTCGATGAGCGGGTGCTCACCGCGGCGGGGGCGGGGCGGGCTGAACCGGCGGAGGCGGTGATGCCGGGGGTTCGGGGACTGGCCGGGGTGGTGGGGCAGAGACCCCTGCCGAAACGTGCACTTCGGGAGGAGGCGGGGCCGAGTTGGCGCGGACGATGACACCGCCGCCGCACGCGATCAGTAACGCGGGGAACGCACTTAGCGCGGCCCGCCTCATTGGTTCATCCGCTTCTGCGCGGCGGCCGCAAGCTCGGCGCGACGCGTGCTTCGTGTGCGGATGGCGATGTACCAGACCATCCTCGTCCCTACCGACGGAAGCGCTTGCGGCGAGAAGGCCATCGACCACGCGCTCCAGCTCGCGGGCGGTGCCAGGTCGACCGTCGTCTTTCTCTTCGTCATGGATACGGCCCGCAACTACGACGAGGGCCTGATGCCCGAAGTGCGCCAGAAGCTTGCCGACGAGGGCGCAAGGGCTTTGGCACGAGCCCGCCAACGGGCGGCGGACGCAGGCGTCGAGGCGCAGGTCAAACTCGTCGAAGGCGACCCCGCGGAAGTCATTCTCGAGGACGCCCCGGACTTCGATCTCGTCGTCATGGGGAGCCACGGCAAGGGCCTCTGGAGACGGCTCATGGTCGGCTCCGTGAGCCAGAGCGTCCTTCGGCGCGTGACAAGTCCCCTGCTGCTCGTCCCGTGTCCACGAGGTGAGGCGAGCTAGGGCCGCGCCAGAGCGCGCTCCAGAACGAACGGAACGCTTTCACGGGCAGTGCGCCGCCAGGAACGTCCTTCCCTCCGGCCGTTCACTGCATGTCGCGGTCGGGCGGATGTCGGGTGAAAGTGAGCCGCGCCTGGCGCGGCAACCACAAAAACTTTCCCCTGAGCGAATGTCGTAGGTCGCGCTTTCCGGAGACGCCACGAGAAATTCGCTTGCGCGCGATCGATGATCGGATACGGTCGTAACTTCATTTCGGCGAATCGGCGAATTTCGGTCTGCCAGGAGGGGTCATGCTCCACGACATGGGGAATCGTCGGAGGGCTCTGTCGAGCCTTCTCGGGTGCTTGCTCCTGGCAGTGTCGCCCGGATGCTCGACCAAGAACGGCGACGCACACGCGACCGCCTTGGTGCAGAACCCCGAGGGAGTCGGCGCGGTCGTCGAAGGACAGACGGTCGTGCTGGACGCCGCGCCCGCGGTTGCTCAGTCGTTCACCATCTCCGTACCCACGTCGGTCGCGCCATTCAGTCCGGCCCTTGTGGCGTCGACTGCCGTCACGTTGGGCCCCGACACGAGCGTCTGTGGATCCGTCGTATCGATGGGCACGTGCTTGCTGGGATACAGCGCGGCACCTGCGTCCCAAGTGAGCGGCAACGTCTGGAGCAACTCTCCTGCCGTCCTCTCGCCCCTCGCCAGCATCGGCGGTACCTTGTACGCGAGGCAAGCGACGGTCGCCCCCGGAGCCATGGTTGGGGGCACGAACACCACACCGCAGTTCAGTCCCCCGGCGACCGTCACCTGGAACGTCACGTATCCGGCTGGCTCCGGCCAAAACGTGTGGCTGGCCCCCACGCAGACAGAGCTCCTTGCCCCGGGCCTCTACGGCAGCGTCACGACCAGCGTCGGCTCGAACCTGCAGCTTACGGCGGGTACCTACTATCTTTCGAACCTCGTCGTCGCGCCCGCGTCCACGGTCACCCTCGACGAGTCCACGGGGCCGGTGATCGTTTACGTGACGGGCGCCCTTTCGCTCGAGGCCAATTTCGTCGCGAACGGCGGCTCGCCCTCCGACTTCTTCATCGGATACCTGGGAAACCTCCCGATCGTCCTCGGGGCACCCGGTGCGCCCTTCGCCGGTGCGATCGTGGCCCCTGCCGCAAGCATCACGTTCAACGCGGCGCCGACGCCATACCAGGGCTACTTCGCCGCGACCAACATCCTCCTGAATCCCGGCGCTCAGGTTCGATATGCCGAGCCGCTCGGCCTCGCGACCGCCGCCGCTAGCACCGTGGGATTGACGGCCTGCGCGCAGCTGCTCGCCAACACCCCACCCACGGCTGGCAACGGGACTTCGGGGTCGGGCGCTTGCCAAAGCTCCGGTCAGTCGTCGCTGCCGCTGACGGCTCAGCAACAGGAGGCCGCATACCAGGCGCAGGTCGCGCGTTACTGCAGCATGCCGGGCGTCTCTCAGTGCATCGCGACGCTCGCCGGCCGCGCGCAGGCCGACTACTCGGCCGCCGCGTTTCAGATGTTGAATCAGACGATTCCGCCGGGCCAGTACGTCAGCCTCTCGCGCGACCGCTCGGCGAAGTTCTATGCGGCGTACAAGAACCCCACGCAGGCCAACGCGCTGTGCACCGAACCGGACTCCGACGGCGACTGGGTGCCCGACCCGATCGACCAGTGTCCGAACACGCCCGACCTCACACCCACCGACGCCAATGGCTGCCCCGTCGCAAGCCTGACGAGCCCGAGCGCGTCGGATATCCAGGCCTTGGCGGGCGCATACACGGTATTCATCAATCCGCTGTGCAACGCGACGCCTCCACCGGAGATCGCGGGCGCGGCGATGTACCAAACGGCAAACCCGGGCGACGGTCTGTTCATCGTGGCGCAACGGGTGACGAATCAGCCCGCAGGATGCTCGGTCTGGTACTTCTTCGAGTTCCAAGAGTTCTCGTTGAACGGGACCGCGATCGGCACGCCGTTCCAGGTCGCGTACATGGACCAGGAGGAGGTCTCCCCCGTGGCCGGAATCAACGGGCTTCCTTCCACGCTTCCGCCCGCCGCCGTCATCCAGTTTCACGCGAGCCCGAACGACCCCGGAACGCGGGGCCAGCTCGGAAGCGTTCCTCTGTCGCCCACGACGATCGTCCGCGTTCGCGTTCGCGCCATCAACGGCGCGGGGCAGCGGGGCGCCTGGAGTGAGTGGAAGTTCCCCTCGGAGGCGGATTGCCGAGCGCTCGGCATCACGTGCGCAGTACGATGAAAGGACATCGGGGCATGATGGACCGAAATCTCGTTCGGCCCGCGCTTTGCGGGGCCGCCACGCTGTCTCTGGTCGTCTTGGTCGACGGCCCTGCACACGCGTACAACTGGAAGACGCACGTGCGCATGGTGGAAGTGGCGGCGCAACTCATGCAGCCGTCCTCGCCGTACTCCACGGCGCCCCCCAGCGGCGTCGACCCGACCCAATGGCAAAACTACATTTCGGCCATCCGCGCCGGATATACCAAGCTCGGCGTTCTACAGAGCGCGCTCCCCGACGCCGCGCCGGAGAATGCCTCCGTTTGCAACTATAGCCCGTCGGACAACATGTCCGACATTCCCAACGTTCGCATCGAGGACATGACTTATCTGCCCATCCAAGGCGGGCAAGTCATCGCGGGCGGGAGTGCGGTGCAATACGGCGGGGGCTGCAGCGAGCTGCCCATCTCGTGCTCCTCGGACGACAATCTGAGGGTGGGACGCATCCTTGGATGGCAGGGCGCCTCCGTCGACGACCGCCTCAACGACAGCGTCCTCTGGTACAAACCCACCTCGGCCTTGGGCTTGGGCGAAGCCGACAAGCTGGCGAGCACTTTTTACCAGGATGCGGTGGGCGCGCTCATTCTGCCGTTCGTGTGCCTCGCGGACTTGTTCAGCGGAAGCGGGTGCAGCCTCAATCAGGCAGAGAACCTGGCCAACGAGTACAACCCGTTCGAGCTGTTGGAGGGCGCCATTCCGGGTCTGGGCGCGGGCACGAGTTACATGTACGTCGGCTTCTGGCACTTCATCGACGTCGCTGCCGGAGGGGGTCAGTTCAATAACCCGCGCGGGATGTTGTACGAGAATGCAGGCCCCTACCTTCCGGTCATGAGCCCCATCGACACCATCATCATGGCCACCGCGGACACGATCGGGTGGTCCATCGATGCCAAGCCGTCGGATGGCGTGAACCGCTACGGTGCGCTCGACTCGTTCACGCGCTCGTATCCCCTCTGGCAAGCTTTTACCTACGGACACCTCGAGTTTTCGCCCGTTAGCAACCTGGCGGCGTATGGCTGGCAACAGTTCGTCGCCAATCCAAAATCGGCCCTCGGTCTCAGCTGGCCCCTGCACGCGTTCGGCGATGCCGCCGAGCCGCAACACGTGGCTGGAACGACGGGGTGGGGACACCGGCCGTACGAAGACGAAGTCGACTTCCTGCTCGACGACCAGGTGCTGCCGCCGCCCACGAGCTGCACCCTGGCGCTGGCGTCGACGACGGACGAGTCGGGCGGCGGCTCCCTCGACCCCGACGCGGCCCCCGTATCGGCGGCGCAGGCCGCGCGCATCCTGCTCGACGGCTTCAATTTCTGGACGACGTACAATGGTCAGTTTGCGCGTAACCAAGTCCCCGTGCAGGCGATGATCACCGATCTCGCGAATCAGACGCTGGCGCTTGCGATGGCCGCCGAGGGCAATCAAGCGGGGTCCGTGTACAACGACTTTGCGTCCATCGTGTACCAAAGCGGCGCCCCGCCCATCGGGAACAATACGACGGTGATGGGGGATGCGGACCAGATGTACAACGGTCAGGTGCCCGTCATGCAGTCGATGATCGAGGTCGGCACGGGGGCGATCATTGCGTTTCTCACGGGCGCCTCTCTCACCGCGCAGGATCCCGGTACCGATGGATTTCAGTCGTGCAGCGTCGGGGACGCATACGCCGCCGATGCCGGAGACGGTGGGGGGTGCGAACCGCCCGCAGGTTCCGGTACATTCTTCGTCGACGCGGGCGATCTGCTGTGCAACGGTAACTGCTTCTCGGCCTCGCAATGCGAGACGCCGTGCGATGCGGACGCCGACGTAGACGCGTCGGCGTGCGATGGCGGCGACGAGTGCTACAACGGCTGCTGCGTGCCTCCGGCGCCGCCGATTCAGTAGCGTGGCGCTCGCCCGTCGGCTAGGTTTGGCATGATGTTGCCGCGGACGCTTCTCGTGGCAGGCCACGAATGGCGACGGAGCGTGCGCCGTGTTCGGGGGCGCGTCGGCTTGGCGAGCACGTTGCTTTGGCTCGCGCTGCCCGCGTCGATCGCCGCTTTTCGACTGCCAACGAGGCCGGGTGCCATGGACTTGCAGCAGCAAGCTCGGTCGCTCATGGAGCTGTACGATCTCGACGTGGCAAGGACGCTGACAGCTTGTCCGAGCTCGCTCGTGCTTCTGGCTATCACGACGATGTATTTCGTACCGGTGCTGACTCTGGTTCTGGGATTCGATGTCATCGCGGAAGACATCAGCAGGCGAGGAGACAGACTGCCTTTACTCAGAACGTCGCGGAGCTCGCTCCTGCTCGGCAAGTCGCTCGCCCTCTGGGGCGCGTGCCTGACGTTCATATTCGCGGCGTACGCGCTGGCGTGCGTATCGGTGATCGCGCGCGGAGGCAACGGCACCACCTCGCACATCCTGTCCTGGGGCCTCGGCCTGTACGTCGTGGCGGCGCTCGTCAGTGTCGTGTACGTCGCGATCTGGAGTGCTGTTGGCGCCGTCGTGGGCTCACCCAAGTCGGCATTGCTTGCGGGGCTGGGGCTCGTGGTCGTCTTGGGCGGTGCTCACCTCGTCCTGCACCGAGCCGCTTCGAGGCTTGCGGGGTTGCTGCCTGGCGGTCTCGAGGGTCTGTGGCTCTCGGGTCACGCGAGCATCATGGGCACGGCGCTCGTGGCGACGGCGGCGTGGTGTGGGGCGGGCCTGTCTGCCGCCGCGCTCGTGTTTGCCCGAAGGGACCTGTGATGAGGCCTTCGCCTTCGCCCTACGATGGCCCCGCGGTCCGCGCGACCCGGGTGCTGAAGAGGTTTGGAAGGAAGGTCGCGCTTCGAGAGTTGACGCTCGAGGTCCGGCGAGGCGCCGTGCTCGGTCTTACGGGTGCGAACGGATCCGGCAAGAGCACGGCGCTCTCGATTCTCGCCGGGCACGTGCGGGCCACGCAGGGCCATATCGAGATATTCGGGCGGCCGCCCGCTCACAAGAGCCTCGTGGGCCGAGTCGGCGCGTCGCTCGACGACGCTGCCTTCCCGGAGGACGAGTGCGTGGGCGACTACATGCGCTACCTCGCGCTTTTGCAGGGCCTGTCCGGGCGCGCCGCCGACATGGCTTTGGAGAGGCTGGGCGCTCTTCGCTGGCGTTCGCTGCGCTTCCGCGAGCTTTCACGCGGTATGCGCCGGACAGTCGGCATCGCTCAGGCTTGCATGGGCGAACCGCAGCTGCTTCTCCTCGACGAGCCCACCGACGGCCTCGACGAGGCGACGATCGAAGTGGTACGCGACCTCTTGCGTCGAGATGGCCGCGCGAGCGCCATTCTTTCGAGCCACGATGTCGACTTCACGACGAGCGTTTGCGACGAGGTCATTTGTCTTTCGATCGAAGGCGCCGGGCAGCAGGTCGTCGTTCGCGAGACGGACGAAGATGCGCCCAGAGTTCGAAGCTCGGCGGCGGTGAGCCCGCCCGCCCGCGTCGCTCCCTCCGCAAGCGACGGCTGACGATGAAGGGCGGACGAACGACGGCAATGAAGTGGGCGGCCGCCGTCGCGTCCTGGTGCTGGGCCTCGCTGCCAAAGGGCGCGGACGCGCAGACAGAGCCTGCTTCATCGCAGCCTGCTCCAGCGAGTGACGCAGCGACGGGGCCGGCGGCCGTTCGTACCCGGGAGCACAACGGCGAGCCAATGGCGTGGGTTCACCTCGACGGTCCGGGGGGCGCGCGGCTCGAGCAGGATGTCGACAGCGTGCTCCACGAGGACTGGAACCCGGTCTGCGTTGCACCTTGTGACACCTGGGTTCCAACCTCGCTCGATTTTCGGGTGTCGGGTGGCGGGTTGTTCCCTTCTCAGGATTTCTCGTTGCATCCGGACCCGCAGCAACACGCGAACGTGAGCGTGAGCGGCGGATCGATCCCACTCCTCGTCATCGGGATCGTCGCGACGGCGGGGGGCGCCCTCACCACGACGACGGGTCTCGGTTTCTTCCTGCAGGGCAGTATGGCGGGGGCCACGTGGGGCTCCGTGAACAGCCCCTCCGACCAAAACACGGGGCGAATCCTCATGGGCAGCGGCGCGGCCGCCGTCGTCGTCGGCCTCGTCCTCATCCTGACGAATCGCCACTCGCACGTGTCCGGAGACGTCGCTCCGACCCTGAGCAACCAACTCCATTCCATGCTGGAGCCGCCAACGTTTTCGAACTTCCGAGAGGCTGCCCCCTCGATCATGCACGACGTCGCTGGTGGCCCTCCCTGGCTACCGGCGCCGCCGGCGCTGAGCCTTCCCGTCCTCCGAGGAGCGTTCTGAGATGCTGCGGACCTGTCTCCCCATTTTCGCCGCGATTGGTTCGACGGCGGGCTGCGGCAACTCCGGGTCGAACGTCATCTCGGACGATCTCGAGCACGGCGCAGCTCACGGAAAGGGCCAGCCGCCGAAGCCGACGTCGAGCCCGCAGAGCTCTCCGGAGATCACTCCGTCGAACGTGCTCTGGTTATTGGATAGCGAGCCTGAAATGAAGAAATCGTGCGTCGCGTTCGCGAACAGCCCGGTGCCGGACGTCGGCCGTTCGATCTCGCTGAAATTGCCGTGGATCGAGTCGATCACTCCCAGATCCTTCAGCTGCAACGTGCCGCCGTGGGCGTCGATCGTGATCGTGCCTGAGTAGGACGCATTCGCCGCCGGCTCCGCCGACGGCAGGCCCGCCGAGGGCGCGACGTCGAGCGCGACGAACACCGAGGCCGAGTCGAGATACGCCCCTCGGGTGATCGTCCCCGTGGCGCAGAGGCCGACGGGGCTCGTGCACCCCGTGGTCGTGACGTCGGCGTGGTAGAGCCCGAAGACGGGCAGACAACCGTCTTCGGCATGCACCATGCGCGGATTGGCGGTCATGCCGGCGACCCCCGCGACCACGACGAGCGCAGTGAACGAGGCTGACTTGAGCAACTGGACCATGTTGTCTCTCCGTTGCCCCGACGCGCGCTGCCAGGACGCAAAGCGCGAATGGGGGACAATTGTAGATTGCAGGTCTATTCGCCCAGGAGTCCACGAAAAATGTCTTTCCGATCCCAAATCGGAGGGAGAGTTATCTACAGACGACCGCAAGCGCATGACGCGAACGTGCACTGTCTCCGAATTCGCGGGCGTGTGCGTGTCTCGACGCGTCACAGCGTCGTCAGGGCCCGCGGCTCAGCGCGGCCCCTCGCTCGGGCGCCGGAATTTCACCGACAACGGAAGACACCCACATGGGGTCCCGGCACGTCGCCGCCGCGGCGCGCCGAGCGCGTTTCCCGTGAAGGGGGCTTTTGGGCGGGCTATCTTCCAGGGGAGTGTCCGAAGACAGTCCCCAAGCCACACTGCCGCGTCCGGGGGAAACCGTCGCGGGCAAATACGCGATCGTGAGGGTCATCGGGGATGGCGGGATGGGCATCGTCTACGAGGCGACTCATCTGCGCCTGCGCCGGCGCGTGGCGCTGAAGATGCTGTTTCCCCACGCCACATCGCCCGACACGGTGGCTCGCTTCGAGCGCGAGGCCCGCGCCGCCGCGCGGCTGCACCATCGGAACGTCGCCGCGGTGCTCGATGTGGACACGACGCCCGAAGGCTTGCCGTACCTCGTCATGGAGTTCCTCGAAGGGCACGACCTGGAGGCCGAGCTCCAGGCGCGCGGGGCGATGCCCATCGATGAAGCCGTGGGATACGTCCGTCAGGCTTGCGAGGCGATGACGGAGGCCCACGCCGCCGGGATCGTGCATCGCGATCTCAAACCGTCGAACCTCTTCTTGACCGCAGACAAGCAGGGGTGGGTCCTCAAGGTTCTCGACTTCGGCATCTCCAAGACGACGGACGACGGCGACGCGCGCCTGACGACCACGGAAGTCTCCGTCGGGACGCCGCTCTACATGTCCCCGGAGCAGGTCCGGTCGGCGCGCAACGTCGACGAGCGCACGGACATCTGGTCGCTCGGGATCATCCTCTACGAGCTACTCGCCGGGCGCGCGCCGTTTCTGGGGAGTCCGACGGCGGTGGCGGCGGCGATCGTGGCGGATCCGACGCCGCCCATCGTCGAGTTCCGGCAGGACATCCCGGAGGATTTGCAGGAGACGATCTACCGCGCGCTCGCGAAGGATCCCGCGGAGCGCTTCGCGAACGTGATGGAGCTTGGGCGAGCGCTCGCCCCCTTCGGCGCCGCGGTCCCCGCCGCGGTGGCCAGCGAGCCGATGTTGTCGGGGGCCTGGACGCCGTCGCTGGCCGCGACGCCCGTCAGCTCGCGGGTTTCACTGCCTGCGCGCCCCTCGCATCCCTCGTATCCTCGAGCGACGGAAGGCACCGAGACGCTCGGTGCGACGCCTTCGCTGTCGGCGCCCTCGCTGACCGCCCCGTCGAGCAACGTGGCGATTTCCGTCGCAGAGAAGCCTCGCGCGACGCCGAAGAGGCTCGTTGCCATGGGCGGCAGCCTCGTCGCGCTGTCGGTGGCCGCGCTGTTGGCGCTCCATGCGAGCTCCCTGAGGACACGCTCGGACGCGGCGCCGCCTCTCCCGGTCCAGGCGCCCCTCGCCGCCATGGCGGCACGCCCGGTCTTGGAGCCTGTGACGCCCACGCCGCCGGCGCCCGCGAGCCCACCCGCGGACCCGGACTCGGAGGACGCGCGCGCCACGGCCCGCATGACGTCCCCCGTGCGCCCGGCGTCGAAGGGCGGGCCGGCGAGTCCGGCTGCGCGCGCCCGTCCCACCGTCGTGGCTCCGTCGCCGAGCGCCGTTGGGCCAACCACTGCGGCGCCTGCCGGTCCACCACCGCGCGGACAGTCCAACCCTCTCTTCTTGTAGTCTGGGCTGGATGCACCCCCGCACCGGCGTTGCCCGAGCCCTCGCCATCACCACGCTGGTGACCGCGGTGGCAGCAGCGTCGATGCCGGCGCTCGGGGCGCCGCCCCCTGGTGCCTCGGCGGCCCCCGCGACACCGGACGCGGCCGAGCTCCGGCGCCAGGGCAACGACGCGATGGCCGCGTTCCGGCCCGGCGAGGCTGCCGAAGACTACCGACAGGCCTACGAGCTCACGCACGATCCGGCGCTCCTCTACAACATGGGGCGCGCCCTCGAGGCCGTGGACGACTATCCGGCGGCGCTCGTGCGCTACGAAGACTTCGCGCGTCTCGCCTCGCCAGACCTGCGAGCGCGCGTGCCCAAGCTGGACGAGACGATCCAGGCGCTTCGAGCACGCGTCGCGCGCGTCTCCGTCGTGTGCAACGTGGCCGGCGCGCGGGTGCTCGTGCGGCAGAAGGCCGTCGGCCAGACGCTCGCGCTCGGAGAGCCACTCGTCCTCACGCTGGTCGCCGGCGAGGCCTCGCTGGAGGTCGACGCGGACGGCTACAACCCGTACACGCGGGCCCTGACGTTGCCTGGGGGGGGCAACGTGTCGGTGGACGTCGCGATGGTCCCCAAGGCGTTCGCCGGCCTGCTCGTCGTCGCGAGCGAGCCGGCGGGCGCCGTGGTGTTCGTGGACGGCCGCGAGCTCGGGAACGCTCCGGTCGAGGCGTCCGTCGCGTCGGGCAACCATCAGGTTGCGGTGCGCTTGCAGGGCTTCGTCGACAAGAGCACGAGCGTCGTCGTCGGCGTGGGCGAGCGGCGCGCGGTGACGCTCGATCTGCGAGCGTCGCCGCCCATCACCAAGCAGTGGTGGTTCTGGACGGGCGTGGGCGCCGTCGTCCTGACAGGCGTCGGCATCACCATCGCGGCTTTCACCGAACGAAGCGCGGGCTGCGGATCGATTCCCCCATGCCGCACCTCCGCCCCTTAGAACGCGTGCCATAACCGCGCGATCCCTTCNNCGCGCGGTTCTGGCACGCGTTCTACCCGTTTGGGAGAGAGAGTTTCCGTGAAAGAGAGTTCTAAAGGCAGGTGCTGCCGCCGGTCGCTCCGCAGAGGCCGAGCGTGTATCCGGAGCAACTCTCGGCGTTGCACTGCGGCGTGCTGGCCGGGCACTCGCACGAGTTCTGACAGGCCGTCGTCTGATTTCCGAAGGGCTCGTACGGGCACGACGTCGCGCACTGGGTGATGGCCCCGCTGCCGTCCGTGGACTCGGTGCCGCAGCACACTTCGCCCGACCGGCAATCCCCGATGTTGCGGCAGCCGAGCGCCGAGTAGGTCGTGCTGCCGGCCCCGTTGTAGTCGCAGGAGGCGAGCGTGGTGCAGGCCTCGGTCGTTTGCCCGCCGCCGGGGTAGAAGGTCACGCAGCAGACGTCGCCGGAAGCGCAGCGGCCCCCGGCGCACTCGACGCCGCTGGACGGGCCCGCGGCGATGCAGCTGCCGAGCGGACTGGCGTCGCTCGGGATCCCACCGTCGGAGGGAGGCGGCGACGCATCGGCTGCGTCGCTCGCTCCGGCAGCGACGTCGGTGGCCGCGTCGTGGATCGAGGCCTCGGGCGCGGCGTCCCTCCCGGCCTCGAGAGGAGCGTCCCCGATCGGTGCATCCTGCAAGCCGACTTCGGGCGAGCCGTCGGTCACGGGCATGCCCGGGGTCGCGTCGTAGCCCCCTTCTTCGGTCGTATGGTCGTCGCCGGACGACGACGCATCGGGGGTCGAGACGGCCAGCGTGCACGTACCGGCCGGGCACACCGCGTCCGCGGTCACGCACTGCGCGTGGTAGCAAGTCTCGGTCGCGCTGCAGAGGACGTTCAAGCAATCGAGCGTCATCTCGATGGGCAGCGTCAGCGGAGTGTGCGCAATGAACGAGAGCTGTCTGCGCGCGACGATGCATCCCTGATACTCGGGGGCGGCGCAGTCGCCGGGTTGCACGACGGGGTCCACCGCCGTCACGATCTGCACCGTGAACGACGCGCTGCGGCTCCCGCTCGGGACCACCACGACCGAGCCGATGCTGGCCGGCACCGTGAGCGCGCCAGCGTCGTCGAACCCCCCGTCAGCATCCATGAGGGTGCAGTCGCGGGTCACCGTGACGGGCGCGCTCGCCGCGATGTCATCGGCGTCGCCGACTGCGATCGAGGTGCCGTGCTGCGCGCCGCACGGGATGTCCGTCGTAAGGACGAGCGTCACTTCCGTCGGGGCAAGGCACGAAACGGCCACCACGAGACTCCCCGACGCCACGAGCGAAGCCCCGCGGCGCAGGGCCCTTTCCATCCCCATGCCGCACAGTATACGCCGCCTTCGGCGCAGCTCGCCCTCGGCCTCGCGTAGCCCCCCGGGCCTACGCGCCAAGCCCCGGCGCACCGGCCGATCCCCACTCTCCCGGAAGGTAGACGGAAAGCCAGCGCGCGGGATTTCGGATCCCTTGCGCGCGCATCGTCTCGAGCGCCTCGCGCACGAGCGCAGAACCATCGTCGCCGCCGAGCAACAGTCCCAACCGGTGGCCGACGATCCATGCGTACATCCCGGGTTCGCCACCGAGTAGGCCGAGCGCGAGGCGAAGCTCGGCGATGGCCGTGACCCGATCACCCTCGGTCACTGCGATCCCCGCCCGGATCTGCGCGCCCAACGACTTTGGCCAGGCGTCTGCCTCGCGCTCGAGCCGCCGCGCCAAGCGGCGAGCCTCTGCGAGCCGCGCGCCGCGCTCGGCGGGATGCGATGGGATCGAGGCGATCGCCAGGCGACCTTGAAGCCAGCACGTCATGACGCGAACGAAGTACGAGTGCAGCAAGAAGCTCTTCTTGAGGTCCGGCATCGCCTTCTCGAGACGCTGGCATCCCGCGTCGACGTCGCCGACGTACATGTCCCCATCCGCTCCGTACACCACTGCCTGCCAGTGCTGGACGAAGAACCCTCTTTGAGGCCATTGGGCCAGCGCTTCGCGTGCAATCCGGCGGCCTCGCTCCGGGTCGTCGGCGGCGAACGCAAGGCTCTGGGCCATGCTCGTATTCAAGTTGACGAGCGTATATTTGTCGCCACGGTCCTCGGCTTCGACGAGCAGCTTGGCCATCCGTCGCCTGCCCTCGTCGAAGTCGCCGAGGTAGACCATCGTGTAGACCGAGAAGAGTCGGACGCTCGAGAACCCGGCATTGCCGTACTGCGGGACCGCCTGACCGCGGTCGAGCGATTCGCGCGCTTCTCGAAATCGGCCCCGCAGAAACAGCCCGATGCCCCGCGCCCCATCGGCGTATGCGTGGGCCGCCGGAGTGTCTTCGCGCGCGGCGAGGCGTTGACTGGTCTCGACGAGCGCCCGTTCGCGAAAGGTCTCGGGACCACCTGCCGCAGAAAGAATGCTCGCTTCGAGGGACGCCGCGCGCATCAACTGGAAGCGATCCCCGCGGCGCAAGGCCAGGATCAGGTGGCGGGCCGTCATGCATGCACCGAGGAGGGAGTTGACGACGGGAAAGCCCACGGCGGCCGTGAACAAGGCATCGATCCGCACCCGGTCCGTCTGCGAGACCTCGGACCGCTCCCGCTCGCGCACCTTCGGGCCGAGAATGGCGAGCCAAATGCGGTAGAGGATCAACCAAAACAACGCTGCGAGCTGCGAGCGTGGCGCCTTGATACCGACGGCCGCGAGCACGCCGTAGAGCATCTCGGTGCCCTCGTCGATCTGCCCGGCTGCGAGGCACTGTTCGGCGGCGGCGCGTTGAAATTCGAGCCGCTGCTCGCCGGGGGCCGCTGCTGCCGCCTCGATGTACGCCCGGGCGGACTCGCCATATCGGCCGCCCTGCTGCAGCGCCGTTGCGAGCCGCAACCGTAGCGCCTGCGCGTGATCGGACGCGGGCGGCGTGTTCTCGAGAGCGAGCCGGAAGAGGCGCGCCGCGTGATCGAAGGCGAGCGTCTTGACCGAGCGCTCTGCGGCGTCCTCCGCGAAGTGGACCGCCCGCTCGGCATCGCCGCCTCCCAGCCAGTGCAATGCGATCGCCTCGGCGTCGGTTCCGGGCGCCGCTTCGAGCGCGCGGGCGAGCGCCCGGTGGTGGCCGCGTAGCGTTGCGGGAGGGAGCAGGGCGACCACCGTCTCCCGGATCCGATCGTGCGTCGTCTCGACGACGTCGCGACCTTCTCGCTGCCCCGTCCGCGCGAATCGCCGAGTGCCGAGCAGAGCGATCGCCTCGTTTACGTTCTCCCGGATGTCGGCGGCCGCGCCGGTGACCGACACCGGAAGCGGACGACCACCGACCGCGATGATCTCGATCAACCTGCGGGCGGAGTCGGGCAGCCGCTCGAGCCGATCGCTCACCATCTGGTCGAGCGTGATGACGGCGAGCGTCGCGCCGGACGCCGACAGCACGCCCCGGTTGCTTCGGACGAGCTCCTCGATGAGAAATGGGCTCCCGCGCGACTCGCGCGCGACGGCTCTCGCCACACGCTGAGACGCATCATCGGAATCGTTCAGGAGCGACAGAGCGAGGCGCTGCGCATCCTCGCCTTTCAGCGGGCCCACCTCGACGTCGACGACCCGGGCGCCTTCGGGCCAGCGCTCCTGCAACTCGACGAGGAACGGGCTCTGGTGCGCCTCGTTGTCTCGGAAGGTCATCACGATGAGCAGCGGAGCAGCATCCGGCCCGCGTAGCAGGTCCAGAACCAAGGCCGCGCTGTCGACGTCGCCCCAGTGCACGTCGTCGAGGAACAGGACCAGCGGTTGGCGCCGCGCCAGTGACGACAAGAGCTCGCGCAGCGCCGAGAACGCGCGGCGCCGCACCGCCTGCGGGTCGTCGACGTCCAGTTGCGCCGCGTGCTCGGCGCCCGGGATGCGCTGCAACACCGGGAAGACGCGCGCGAGCGCCCACATGTCTCCCGGTAGCGTGAACTCCGGGGCGAGGTCGATCAGGTCGAGCAGGTGCCGGCTGAGCGCGTCCATGACGCTGTCGACCGCCTTGTAGGGTACGGCCTCACGCTCGTATGCGCGGCCGCGAAGGACAACCGCGTCCGCACCATCGGCGACCTCGTTGAGGAAGTGGTGAACGATCGTCGACTTGCCCATCCCCGACAGACCGCCGACCCGCACCGTCATCGATGTGCCCGAACGGGTGGCCTCGAAGGCCTCACGCAGGGC
Organism: Myxococcales bacterium; assembly: GCA_003139415.1. GTDB lineage: Bacteria > Myxococcota_A > Polyangia > Polyangiales > Polyangiaceae > Palsa-1150. The sequence goes on from PLIR01000235.1 coordinate 18,650, forward strand.
CAGGAGCTGCTTTTCGCGACCGACGAAGGCGGTGATCGCGTCGGTCGGGCCGGACACCTGCGGCGGAGCGCTGCTCGTGCGGATCCCCAGACGCTTCAGGATCTCGTCGCCCCCCGGGCGCATGGTCGGGTCCCGATGCAAGAGCGCCATGCAAAGGGCGTCCAGGTCGCTCGGGACGCCTTCCACGAGCTCGGACGGCGGGAGTGGATCGACGGTGCTCTTCAAGGTCAGCACGTCGATCAGGGAGCCGGTGAACGGTGGCCGCCCGACGAGCGCCTCGTAGAGCATCACCCCGACGCTGTACCAGTCCGAGGCGGCCGTCGGCGGGCCGTCGTCTGCTTGCTCGGGAGCCATGTAGCGGGCCGTTCCCACGACCTCGCCGCTCCCGCCGAGCGACGCCGGCTTCCCACGGCCCCCGAGGTCGGTCGCCACGCCGAAGTCGAGCAGCACGACTCGCCCTTGCGCGGTAACGAGGACGTTGGAGGGCTTGAGATCGCGGTGCAACTTGCCCGCCACGTGAAGGGCGTTGGCGCCCTGCACGAGCTGCCGCAGCGCCGGCCGCAATCGATCCTGGTCGGCGAGCAGCCGCTTCTTGGTTCCCGTCCCCCCGCCACCACCGGGCGCGGGGCGAATCGTGTCTCGCTCTGCGGCGGTCGGCCGTTTGGTGTCCGGCGCCATCGGCGGGGTCGGCGCCGCATGGAGACTGTCGGGTCGCACATGGGCGAGAAACCCGGTCCCGCGAAGGAGCTCCATCGTGAAGAAGACCTGATCGTCGTCGGGCACGACGAGCTCGTGCAGTTGCACCAGATTGATATGGAGCAGGTCGGCAAGCGCTCGAAATTCCTGTTTGAAGAGGTAGAGCGCGGCCGGGTCGTAGTTGAGCAGCGTCTTGACGGCTACGAGCTGTCGGCGCTCGCGATCGAACGCCTCGTAGACGACGCCCATGCCGCCGCGCCCCAGGCAGGAGAGCACCTCGTAGCGTGCGGTCCCTTTCCAATCGACCGGTTGGGCGGCCGGCGCGGGGCAGGGGCTCGACTCTTGCGTCATTGTCTCACGCACCAACGTCTTTCAGGACGCCCGGCCCAGCCGATGAAACGGCGAACGCGATAGCGGTCCGTCCCTTCCCCCTGTTCAAGGATAGGGCGAGCCAGGCGGCGCCATCGGTGGAAGCGGGCGGAATCGAGCGATTTGTCGCCCTTTGCCTTACGCGAGGTCAGTCAATAGGCGATGGCGGAGGCGGAGAGCCGACCGGTGACTACCGCCCCGGGGCATCCGCCGGCGCGATCTCCGACGAGGACATCTCCCGCGCATCCTGCGGCGTCGTCGCCTGCTCCTTGAACCGGTGCCCGAGCCGTTCTTGCCACTGCTGCAAGACGGCAAGCGGCGGCTCCTCGGGTCTCGGGATCGCGCCGCACGCGACGCTCCCGCCGGTCTCCGCCGCGCCGATGCTCTCCTGGCCGCCGAAGAACTCCCGGATGGCCGCCCCCTCCGCCGTCCGATCGAACACCACGACCGTTTCGCGTCCCTTGTCGGCGCGCGCCCATGACGCATCCGACGCCCACCCGGCCGTGGACCAACGGCACCCATCGAGGTCCAACGCCCCGTCGTCGCGAATCACCCAGTCGCAGAGGGTCCTGGCGGTTCTCACGAAGAAGCGGTCGCCGTCCCGACTGAACTCGATTTGCGCCTCGCCGGGCTTGTCCCCCCGTGGTCCGGCGGACGGCACGGGCGACGGCTCGCGCTGCGGCCCGTGCAACCGCAGCGACTCACCCTCCCGAGCGATCCATCGCATCGCGCCCGGCCCCACCGCCACGACGCCGGTCGCGTCGGTGGACTCGAATCCGCCTTCGGGGGTGCAGGGGCCGACCTTGTAGATGCGGCCCTGGACCGCGATCGCGTCGCCGGTGGGGGACACGCCGTTGAGGGCGCCTGGAACCGCGGGCCCGCAGAAGCGCTTCGCGCGGAGATCCCAGCGCGCGACGGCGCGAAGCGGCGAGGCGGGTGCGTCCGGCGACGCGTTCGTGTACGCGAGCTCGAAGATCACGGACGGCGCGGGAGACTCGACGAAGAATGCGTCGTCGATCTGGACGGCGGGCACGCGCTCCAGCGGTCCGAGCCCGCCGGCCGGGTCGAACGGTGCGCCGGCGAGCTCGTAGGTTTTCTCGCCGGCCGAGTCGGTGGCGTCGTGTTCGAACAGCTGCTCGTCGTTGCGCTCGCCGAACCATGCGCTCGACGCCGCTGCGAGCGACTCGCCCTTCGAATCGAACCCCAGAAACGACGAGTACCCGGGCGCCCCTTGCGCCGCCGGTTTGAAGGTGAAGAGCGCGCCGACGCCGTTCGGGAACATCCGGATCGACGCCCACGCGCGCTCGACTGGGGGTGGCGCCCAGCACTCCGTCGGAGCGAAGAACAGCACGTCCGCCCGGTCGGTCGCCGCCGGGTCCTTCGACGGGACCGTGCCGACGATCGATGCGTCGTCCTGAAGGAAAACACCCGTCAGGGGGGGCAGTAGCAGGTCGGCTTGGTTCCACTTTCCGGCCTCGTCCTCGCTGTAGAGAGTGATCCGGTCCTGCGACGCTCGGCACATGAGTCGTGTCCCGTCCGGACTGAAACGCTTCGCCTCACAGTCGACGCCTTCGTAGAGGCGTCGTGGCGGCGACGATCCGAAATCCCAGACCGAGCGCACGCCCGCCGGATCCCTGAGGACGCACCGCGGCGCCCGTGCCGCGCAGGCCTCGACCTGCACTTCTTCTGGCTTGGCAAAGGGGCTCCCCTTGGCCGGCCTGGCCGATGTGCTGAGTGGCTCGGCCATCCAGGCACCGCCGCGGCGTCGATAGGAGGCGGTCCGGGCGCCCTGCAGAACGAGGCGGTCGCAGGTCGGGGTGATGCTACCGGCCGCCCACCGTCCGCGGGCGACGGTCACCGGCCCGGCGCCGCCGTCCGCACGCCACACCCGACCCTCGCTCGTAACCGCGCACGCTCCCGCCGAAGCTTGCCCCGAGGGGGCCGCGAAGGAGAGCGGTGTCTCCCCCGGCAGCAACTTGAACGAAGCGACGGGAGCGGTGGGCGCGGCGTCGAGATCCCACATCCGGGCCGTTGCGTCGTCCCACGTGAGGAGGCGGCGCCCGTCGACGAGCGCCTTGCCGGCGTCGCTGTCCGAGAGGTCGAACGAAGTCCCCGCGTCCAGATTCAAGACGTGGAGCCACCCGGAGCCCTGGAGGACCAGGGTTCGATCGTCGGCCGAGAGAACCGTTCCCTCGGCGACGTGGCGCGCCCGCCGGAGCGGTCCCAGCGCGGCCATGGCCGAAGCGACGGCGAGACGGTTGCCGTCGTCGTCGTCCACGATCCGCGCCTGGAGGACATAGAGCACCCGGCGGACGGGATCGTCCGCCAGCATGGCCTTGCGTTCCCAGAACTGCGAAAGCAGGCTGCGCGCCTCCTCGTCGTGGCCCGGGACGCTTCGGAGCCGGTCGAACGCGTCGATGGGCGCTTCGTCCTGCGCGAAGCCAGCCCGCAGCGCCGCCCGCCGCGCTGTCATCAGCGGCTCGGGCAATGTCCCGATCTGGCTCGAACTGGGGAGGTACCGCAGCGCGCTCGGCGCACGCTCGGGGGAGGGCGGGACCGCCTCACGCACGGCGTGCGCCTTCGCGAGCGAGGCGTCGTAGGTCGCGAGGGCCGCCGCTGCGAGCAAGGCAGCGCCGCCTGCCGCCAGCGCGGCGATCGCGACGTGTCCCCTCCGCCCGCCGTCGACGTTCGGACTGGTGCGCATCTTCGATCTCACGGGTCAGCTCGCGGGTGATGAACGACCGAGCTTCGACTTTGATCACCTCGTGGACGGCCTTCTTCGCGCACGACGGCGCCCGCTTCGTGCCCGTCTTGCGTCTCCGGCATCGCCACGACAAGGAGCACCAGCGCGCAGAGCGCGACGGCCGCGAGCCCGCGAAAGCCGGTCGCCTCGCCGAAGCGATCCACCACGTAGCCGGTGACCGCGGTGCTGACCGCGGCCCCGGCCGCCGTCGCCGTGCCGATCGCGCCCTGGGCCACGTTGAACCGGCCCGTACCGCGCGTGACGTCGGCGACCACGAGCGGAGCCACGATCATGAACACCGTGGCCGCGAGGCCGTCGAGGACCTGGAACGCCACGAGGAGCTCGGGGCGGGTCGTCATCGAGAACAGCAAGCCACGAAGCGGCAGGAACGCAAACCCAAGCAGCAAGAGCGGCCGCCTGCCCCACCGCTCGGCCTGCCGCCCGCACCAGGGCGCGAAGAGCACGACGACGATCTGGGTCATCACGATGCACGAAGAGAGGAGCAGCGACGATTGGCGCGCCTTGCCGGCCCCGAGCACGGTGGCGAGCAGCGGCAGCATCGAGGCGTTGGCGAAGTGGAACAGGACCGCACACGCCATGAACACGAGGAACCTCCGGTTGGTGGCCAGGTCGCCGAACCGGGCCGGAGGGCCTTCAGGAGCGCTGCCCCGGGCAGCGGCGTCGTCGATGTCGCGCGGTTCGATCATCGCGACGCAAGCGAGGGTTGGCGCGGCCAGGGCCGCTGTGACCCAGAAGATCGCAGCCGGCGCCATCGCGTAGCCCACCAGACCCATGAGGGCTGCGGACACGAGGTTGCCGGCGGAGTCGAACTGGCGATTTCGCCCCAAGCGACGCCCGAGCTCGCCGCGTCCGGCCATGCCCAGCGACAGCGCGACGACGGCGGGCCCCATGAGGCTGGTCGAGACGCCGTGGAGGGCCTGCGCGGCGAAAATGAGCGGCAGCGCCCGCCCGACCGCGAGGCCTATCGCCGCGGCCGCCGTGGCCAGGATGGCGCCTGCGAGCAGGGCGCGTTTGTGGTGGGTCGCATCGACCCACGCACCCACCGGTATCTGGCTCAAAACGCCGGCGAGGCCCCCGAACGTGAGCGCGATCCCGATCGCGCCGGCGCTGAGGCCGCGCGACGTCAGGACGATCGCCACGAACGGCCCCACGCCCGTCTGCACGTCGGCCAGGAAGAAGTTCAGGCCATCGAGGCCGCGCAGACTCCGGGGCGAAGCCATGGAGTCATTCTCTCGGGGTGGTGGGTGCCGGCGGGGGCGACCACCGCCCATACCGGAGCGCCACTCAGAGGCATCCCACGTGCCAGTCGAGCACGTCTCCGCCCGGAGAGGCATGTGCGAGCGGACTCGAGGCGCCGCCGGCGACGATTGCCTTCCATGTGGGACCGATGGCGGTCGCGACTACCGGGCCGAGCCAGGACGAGCCCGGATCAGAATCTGAACCTTGCGAGTGTCCTGTATCCTCCGTCGGCATGCACGACGTCATCGTCATCGGCGCGCGCTGCGCAGGGTCGGCCACGGCCATGCTGCTGGCGCGAAAGGGCTACCGCGTATGCGCCATCGACAAGGCGACTTTCCCCAGTGACACCATGTCCACTCTTCTCGTCTTTCCCGTCGGCATGGATTGCCTCGAGCGCTGGGGACTGGCCGATCGCGTGCGCGCGTCGAGCTGCCCGTCGTTGCGATCGTGGACCATGGCGTTCGGCGATCTCGCTCTCTCTGGATTTCCATGGTCGCCGCACGGGATCCAAGAGACGCTCGCGCCGAGGCGCACGGTGCTCGACAAGATCCTCGTCGACGCCGCGGCGTCCGCGGGTGCCGAGGTCCGCGAGGGGTTCGTCTTCGAAGGCGTGCTGCGCGACGGCGACGCCGTCGTGGGCATTCGCGGTCGTTCGCAGTCCGGCGGCGCATGCGAAGAGCGCGCGCGGGTAGTCATCGGCGCCGACGGCATGCGGTCGGGCTTCGCCGCCGCGGTCGGCGCGGAGAAGGTGGTCGAGCGACCGGCGCTGACGTGCTGCTACTACTCCTTCTTCAGCGGGCTGCGGGCGACGCGCGTCGAGATGCACGTCGGGGTCGGCCGCAGCGGCGTCGTCGTTCCGACCAACGACGGCAACGCCCTGGTCAGCGTCCAGTGGTCCCACGGCCAGTTTCACGAGGTCCGATCGGACATCGAGGAACACCACCGGAAGGCGCTCGCCGAGCTTTCCCCCGAGCTCGGTGAGCGAATGCGCGCCGCGAGGCGCGAGGAACGGTTCGTCGGCACGGCGGACCTGCAGAACTTCTTTCGCCGATCGCAAGGGCCCGGGTGGGCCCTCGTCGGCGACGCGGCGTACCACAAGGACCCGATCACGGCGCAGGGCATCTCCGACTCGTTTCGTTACGCGGAGCTCCTCGCAGATGCGGTCGACGAAGGGCTTTCGCGTCGGCGCCCCCTGTCCGAGGCGCTCGGCGACTACGAGCGGCGGCGAACCGAATCGGCGATGCCGCTCTTCGAGTGGGCCTGTCGGACCGCGGAGTTTCGCGCCCCCTCGGGCAAGACGCGTGACCTCATCGGCGCCCTGCAGTCCAATGCCGAGGATACGAGCCGCATGATGGGCCTCACGGCCGGGACCGTGCTCGCTCGCGATTTCTTTCAGGCCGACAACATCGCGCGCATCTTGGCCTCATAGCCGATCACCGCGCGCCGGCCATCATCCCGTCGGTGATGGCGTCCATCAGAGAAGCGAACTGCCGCCGCCCGAAGCCGCTCCCGCTGAAGAGCCAATCGACGTGGGGCGGCTCGACGGACAGTGCGTGCTGGGTGCGCAGCTTCGGCGGACCGGCGTCGTAGAAGTGCCCGAGCACGTCGAGGTGATCCCCGAGGCCGGCCCACACGAGGCGGCCCCAAATCTGGGACCCAATGGGCACCACTCCGTCGTTGGCACTTGCCTCCGGAAGGCGGCCGAACACCTGCGCGAGAGCCCTCTCGTTCTCCGTCGAGGTGACGGCGGCGCACGGATAGCGCGGGTCGACCTGCGACGTTACCGCATAGAGAGCGCCGAAGACGGCGGCGCTGGCCGCCGTCCAGGGATGCCGGACCAGCGGCGGACGGGCGCGAGCGAACACCGGCGGGGCCATCGACACGGTCGACTGGTAGAGGACGCCGGGCCGGTCTTCGATCCCCGCGACGAAGAGGTCCATGGCCTCGGGCATGAGTTGCACCATGGCTCCCTGGTCCTGGCCGATCTCCTTTACATATTCGCGAACCTCACCGCTGCGAACGCCGTCGAGCAGGCCCATGAGCGAGTGCGTGGCGCGATCGAAGATTTCGATCTTGAGCCCCAGAGAGCGATCGACGCCGCGGAACGTCGCGACAAGCGCCCGAGCGATCGCGAGCGGGGCCGACCCGAACGACAGCCCGAGCACCGTCAGCACGCTGAGGGCTCGAAGCGCTCGCTGCCCGCTCGCCGTGGTGAAGAAGGTGGCCAGGGGTGTCCCGAAGTGGGGGGCGTTCATCGTCGTCACGCTCGCAAGCCGCGCTCGCCACGCGAGCTTCTCGAGCGGCAGGGCCAAGGCCACCGTCGGCGACGCGACGAGCCGCGCGTCCAGGCCTCCCGTGGAGTGCCCGACGAGATGGATGGGGCCGAGAGAGGGATCGCTGCCCCCGCAGGTGTCGGCCACGAGCTCCGCAAGCGTCAGCGCGCGCCGGCGTATCGAAGCCGTGGGAAGCACGTGCGTCACGTGCGTGACGACCTCCATGCCCCGTGCGCGCATTCGGGCCGAGAGCTCCCGCTGGACGTGGGTGAAGTAATCGTACGAGGCGAGCCGGCCGAAGCCGAACATGCCGGGTGACAGATAGACGGTGTGCCGCATGGCCGGTCGAGCCTAGCCGGGTCGCACCGTCCGACCTAGCCCCACAACCGACGGAGACAAGCCATGAAGATGCACAGCGCCACTCTCAAGACGCGCGATACCTCGTCGGCCGGCTTCTTGAACGCTTGCAGTGGGGCCACCGCCGCTACTGGTCGCTCAGATCCAGGCGTGGCGCAACAGCAGCATCTTCACGGCTTGAGTCAACAGCATGTAGCAGAGAAGCGTGAGAGCCAAGAACGGCCAATAAAGCGCTGGCAGCGTCGTGAATCCCAGGTAGCGGCCCAAGAACGAGACCGGGAGCGAGATCCCGATCACCGCGGTGATGACGCTCATGGCCGTCACGAACGGCGAGGCCCGACTCTGCAGAAAGGGGACCTTGTTGGTGCGAATGACGTGAATGATGAGCGCCTGCGTGAGGAGGCTCTCGACGAACCACCCGGTTTGAAAGAGGCTCTGACTATGCGCGGCGGCCTCGGGGGTCGAAACATTCCAGCACTTGAAGACGTAGAGCATTAGAAAATACGTCGTATAGTCAAAAATGGACGAGCAGGGGCCGATGAAGACGATGAAGCGGGTGAGCTCTTTGGTATCCCAGGTGCGTGGCTTCACGATCCGCTCGGGATCCACCGCGTCGGTCGGAATCGCGGTCTGGCCGATGTCGTAAAGCATGTTGTTGGCGAGGATCTGCACGGGCGACATCGGGAGGAAGGGGAGAAAGAGGCTGGCCCCGAGGACACTGAACATGTTGCCGAAGTTGCTGGACGCGCCCATCCGCACGTACTTGATGATGTTGGAAAAGACCTTGCGGCCCTCGATCACGCCTTGCTCCAGGACGAGCAGCGACTTCTCCAGCAGGATCATGTCGGCAGAAGCCTTGGCGATGTCCACCGCCGTGTCGACGCTGATGCCTACGTCGGCAGCGTGGAGCGCCGGTGCGTCGTTGATGCCATCGCCGGC
>PLIR01000291.1 GCA_003139415.1 Myxococcales bacterium
CGCTCGTGCGACGTGCCGAATACCTTCTTGAGCGCCCAGGCGAACATTCTTGAGAGTCTCGGGTAAGACTATAGCCAGCCGTTCTCTCGGTACCACTTGACCGTTCGCTCGAGGCCATCCTGCCAGGGCACCTGCGGCTCCCAGCCCAGCGCTTTGCGCGTCTCTTCCGACGAGCAAACCCAGTGCTGCAGCAGCATGTTCGCCTTCTCGGTCGTCAACATCACGGCGCGGTTCGTCACGCGCCCGAAGACCTCGACGCCCCGCGCGATGGCCATGAGNNCGAGGGCGCGCTCGGCGTCGGCGCACAATTGCTTCAGGTCGATCGCGCCGTGCCCGTCGTCGACGAAGTAGGCGCTCCCGCTCGGGACGTCGGCGTCGATGGCCCGGATGCACGCGTCGGCGCAGTCGGTCGCGTAGATCCAGACGCCCTTGGACTCGCCCGAGCCCACGACGGGGAGTAGCCCCCGCTGGATCGACTTGAACATGTCGAGGATCTCGGCGTCGCGGGGGCCGTAGATGGCTCCCGGTCGCAGGANNGTCTCTTGATCGCGCGGAACGGGACGCCCGTCGGGAGACGGGCCGCACGCCACGAGGCTCGACACGAAGACGAAGCGCTTGATGGGCGGGCGAGGGTCGGACTTCGTGCGGCCTGCGCGCGCCGCCTGGACGATGTTCGACGTGCCGCCGACGTTCGTCGCGAAGAACTCGTCGGTGCTGCGCGCCTTGACGATGCCCGCCGCGTGCACGATGGCGTCGACGCCGTCGACGGCCTCCTTGACGCGCTCGGAGTCCTCGATGCTCCCCTCGAAGAACTCCACGTTCGGGAGCTTCTCGAGGTGCGCGCGTTTGGAGGTCGACCGAACGAGCGCGCGCACCGAGTCGCCGCGTGCCGCGAGGCGCTCGGCGACGTGCCCGCCGAGAAAGCCGCTCGCCCCCGTGACGAGGACCTTCATGCGGGCGCCACGCCGTTGGCGATCGTCTTCTCGTACACGCGGTACTTCTTGTAGAGCTTTGCGCCCATCAGCTGGATGCCCGCGTTGACGCGGCCGTTGTCCTCGAGCGTCCAGCCGAGCTCTCCCTCGCGGATGCCCAGCTTGCGTCCGGCGNNCCGCGCACTTTGAGGCGCCAGAGAAGCTTGGGGAGACCCAGCGGCAGGAGCTTGCCTTTGAAGTCGTGTATGAGCTCGTTGACGTTGGGGATCGCGAGCGCCATGGCGGCCGTCTCGCCGTCGATCGATATGATGCACGTGAGCTCGGGCACGAGGAGCGGCTTGAAGTCGGCCGCCATCTTCTCCACCTCGCGGCGCGTGAACGGGACAAAGCCCCAGTTGTCCTGCCAAGCGTCGTTGTAAATCTCGACGAGGAGCTCGACGTCCGCCTGGAGGTTCTTCATCGACGCGCGCCGATAGGAGACCTCCGGCAGCGCGAGGACCTCGTCCCGGGCGCGACGGACGCGCGCGTTCAAGTCTCCGACGCGGTAGTGCCAGGCGTAGAAGTCCTTCGCCTTCGCGTAGCCGGCCTGCTCGATGAGCCCACCCTGATAGCGGCGGTGGTGGGGCATCATGATGTACGGCGGGGTGTCGAAGCCTTCGACCAGGCACCCGAGCTCCTCGTTGATGCTGAGCGACAGAGGCCCGCGCGCCCGGGTCATCCCCTTGCCCCGAAGCCACGCCTCGGCGCGGGCGAGCAAGGCACGGACGACTTCGGGATCGTCGACGGTGTCGAGCAGGCCGAAGAAGCCGGTGGAGTCGCGGTAGCGCGCCAGGTGGTCACGGTCGATCTGGGCAGTGACGCGTCCGATGCACGTGGCGTTGCGGTACGCGCAGAAGATGGCGCCCTCACCGTGTTGAAAGAACGGATTCTTCTTCGGGTTCAGCCGGTCTTTCAGTTCCATGTCGAGTGGGCGGACGTAGGCCGGATCGTCCCAATAGATGTAGTCGACGATGTTGAGGAAGTCGTCGATGGGGCCGCCCATCGGGATCTGCCGGATCTCGAGCATGTGTGGGGCCAACCCCGTAGTCGATTTGCCCGCGTTCGTCCAAGCTCGGGGCAGTTTCCGGCCGCCGGCGACTACCGCGACATGGCGGCGTAGAAGAAGGCGTCGCCGCGCTTGATCCGCAGGAGCAGGCTGCCCGTCTTGGCCGCGTCGGATACCTGGCTGGAGGTGGGATCCGTCACGCCGTTCGCCTCGACGATGGCGTCGTCCACGCGCAGGCCGGCGCGGTCGGCCGCGGACCCGGGCGAGACCTGGGTGAGCACCGACAGAGGCTTGGCCGGGAAGCCGCGCTGCGCTGCCGCGTCGGCCGGCAGGTCGCGAACGACGAGCCCCATGCCGTGGCGGGGCACGACGGGCTGCTTGACGGGTGGGGGGTCCGGGCCACGCTCGGGGCGCTCGGTGAGCGTGACGCTGGTGCCGTAGTGCTTGCCCGCCCGAATGATCTCCAGGGCGACGGCCTGCCCGACCTCGTGAGCGATCGTCTCGCGGATGAGATCATGCGCGTCGTGCAAGGGTCGGCCACCGACGGAGGCGATGATGTCCCCCGGGCGGAGGTTGGAACCGCGGGCCGGGCCGTCGGGTGCCACGTTGTTGACGAGAGCGCCGGAGCCGGCCGTCGTGTTCAAGGCGGCTGCGATCTCGGGCGTGACGTCTTGGACGGCGACGCCGAGCCAGGCGCGCGAGACCCGGCCCGTCTTGATGATCTGGTCGGCGACGCGGAGCGCGATGCTGCTCGGGACGGCGAACCCGATCCCCTGGCCGCGGCCCACGATCATGGTGTTGATGCCAAGGACCTCGCCCTGCAGGTTGCAGAGCGGCCCGCCGGAGTTGCCCGGGTTGATGCTTGCGTCGGTCTGGAGGTAGTCCTCGATGAGGTTCATGCCGATGCCGCCGCGGCCTTTGGCGGAAAGGACGCCCGCGGTGACCGTGTACCCGAGGCCGAATGGCGATCCGATGGCGACGACCCACTCGCCGACCCGGGCCGCGTCCGAATCGGCGAACTTCACCGGCGATAGACCGGTGGCGTCGACGTGCACGACCGCGAGGTCGGTCGCTGGGTCGCGCCCCACGAGAGCGGCCGGAAGGTAGCGGCCGTCGCGCAGTCGCACGTTGATCGTGAGGGCCTCCTCGACGACATGGTTGTTCGTGAGGATGGTGCCGTCCGGAGACAGGACGATCCCCGAGCCCATCGCGCGCGCGACGGGTTCGTCACGGCCCGCGCGGCCGAAAAAGTGGGAGAGAACATCGGCCTTCTCGTCGTGGGCGGTGACGTCGATCTGCACCACGCTCGGGCTCACGCGATCGGCGACGGCGACGAAGCCATCGGAGAGGCGCCTGGCCTCGGCCGTCGACGCCTGGATCTGAGCCGCGTCCGCCGCAGGCCCGGCATGCGCGGAGGCGGGCAACCCGAACGCGGCGATGGCCGTGAACGCGACGGCGAAGGCGCGGGTGTAAAACGACATGCCAGGAATCGTAACCGGGCGCGCCGATGCGGCAAGGAACGTCGCCCTTCGGGCAGCGCTCCTAGGCCGGGCGCGTGACCACGCGCGACCAGGGCCGGGCGCCGGCGCCAAGCACGGCGTCGTGGAGATCCGTCCCGGGACCCGTGAGATCGAGAAACTCGACCCGCGCCGCGCCGCGCTCTACGGCGATCCTCGCGCCCAGGGCCAGCAGCGGGCCGACGAGGGCCGGCACGGACCCCGCCGGGTCGAACGCGAAGCGCCCCACGAGACCCCGCCGGACAGGCAAAAACGGGGGCTCCAAAGTCTGCACGTGGACGGAGGCGGCGCCGCGGACGACGCCCGCGCGATCCGTAACGACGACGGTCGCGTGGTCGGCCGACGGCGACGACGCCTCTTCGGCGACGCGAGCCGCGACGGTGCCGAGCAGGACCACGTCGATGCGGGGAGCAGGGGCGAAGCGCAAGTCGCCCGCGGCGCGCCGCCGGGTGGCGAGGATGGCCTCGAGGTGCGCGAGGGCGAGGGCGTCGTCGGGTATGGCAGGCCGGGCGGTGAAGCCGCGCATCTGCGGGGGCATGGCCGCCACCTCCGCGGCCCCGACGTGCGCGCTCCACGCCACGGGCGCAAAGCCCACCCGCGCGTAAAAGTCGTGCGCGGGGTTCGGCTCCAAGACTTCGGCGGCCATCACGCAGGGCGCCCCACGAAAGTGAGAGCGCACTGCCTCCTGGAGGGCGTCGAGCAGCAGCCGGCCCGCACCCAGGCGGCGGGCCGTCGCCGCGACGATGAGCGACCGGACCTCGCACGTGCGAAGCTCGCCGACCCCGGCGCCCGTCTGCTCGAGCCATCCCTCGACCTGACCGCATGGCTCGTAACCGAGGGACGCGACGAGGTGCAGGTGTCCGCCGAGGATCACGCGGCCGGCGCGAGCGCGCGCTTCGTCGTCCAGGCGTCGGGCAAGCTGAGCGTACACGGCGGGATCGCGGGTCCCGGGGTAGCCTCCCCAGCTCTCGTGGGCGTCCCAGAGCTCTCGCCAGAGGGACGCGATCGCGATCCCTTCGCCCACGACCGGCGGGCGGGCGCCCGCTCGCGTGCTTCGCGTCAACGCGGCCATCGTGCTCCCGCCTCCGGGGGCAGCTCCGCCTCGACCCGCTCGAGGACCAGGCCGTGCGCGGGGGCGGTCGTCCCGGCAGCGCGCCGGTCCCCCGTCTGCAGTGCCCGCGTCACGGCGCCCTTCGCGAGCCGCCCGCGCCCGACGTCGACCATCGTCCCGACGAGGATGCGGACCATGTTGTAGAGAAACGCGTTTCCCTCGACGACGACGGAGAGCACGCGCTCATCGTGGCTCCGTTCGACATCGACGCGAGACAGCGTGCGGACGGTGGTCTCGCGCGCGTCGGCCGACGAACGGAAGCCGGCGAAGTCGTGCGTGCCCACCGCCGCGCCTCCCTCGCTCGCCATCGCGTCGACATCGAGATCCGCGACGCGCCACGCACGCTGGCGCAAACGGGGGTCGCGCACGGGATCGACGACGACGTGATAGCGGTAGCGCTTCGCGCGAGCGGCCATCCTCGGGACGTAGCCCACGGGCACCGCGCAGGCCGATCGCACCGCCACGTCTTCGGGCAGGTGCTGGTTGAGGCCGAGCACCCAGCCACGCGCGGGGATGTCGTGCGACGTATCGAAGGCCGCGAGCTGCGCGTCGGCATGGACCCCCGCGTCGGTCCGGCTCGCCCCGCGCGGCGCGCTTGCGCGGTGATCCATGGCAACGAGTGCACCGAACAGAGTCTCCTGGACCGTCCGGACCCGCGGTTGCGAAGCCCAGCCGTGAAAGGCCGACCCGTCGTACGCGACCTCGAGCAGCACCCCGTGGAGTTGTTCGTCCACGAGAGGGGCTATACGCCAGTTTGATGGTTCGTCGACCCGGAGGGGCGCGAGACCCGTTCAGTCGTCCGAGCCGTCGGGGTGCGTATCGGGCAGGGCATCCGTGAAAGGGCCGGTCGCGGCGTCCGCTGGCGGCTGGCCGCTCGCATCAGCCCCTCCGCTCTCGCCCGCATCGGCTCCGTCACTTTGTGCCCCATCGACGCCGCCGTTCGTCCCCGCCTCCCCAGCGGACGACGAGTCCGGGCCCACGTCGGCCCCTGCGCCGCTCGCGTCGACGATGACGCTCGGCGCGTCCTGGAAGGCGTCCGCCAGCGTCGACCCCTCGGCGGAGGCATCGATCGACGCGCTCGTGGGGCCGTCCGGAAAGGTGGCGTCGAGGGCCGTCGACCCCTCCGCCGACGCCGCGGCGTCAGAGCCGACCGGCGCTTCGCCGTCGAGGTACTGAGGCGCCGCGACGCAAACAAGCTGCGCGCACACGCCCGAGATGCAGTCCTCGTCCTTCAGGCAGTCGGCGCCGAGCGAGCCGCGATTGTCCGCGCACGACTCCGCAAGCGCGAGTGCCACCGCGGCGGCCCCCAGCAGCGCTAGCGCCCGCCGCCGGAGCTTCATCAATCGCTCGAGTCGTGCCCGCTGTCCCCGCTCGAGTCGAGCCCGCTGTCCGAGATGGAGCTATCTGCCGGGGCGACGGCGTCGGCGTCGACGGAGGATGCGTCGCCCGTCACTTCGGCCGCGTCTCCGGAGTCTTCCGCGTCTTCTGCGGCGTCGCCCAGCGTGGCGTCGGACTCGGGAAGGACCGTGTACGGGCCGCACTCCAGCCCGGCGTCGCAGATCGGCGTCGTCCCGTTGGCGCACGCGAAGGCCGCCGTCAGGGCGAGAGCGGCGGCGACGCGACCCAGAGGCTTGGGCAGTCTCATTGACCCTGGGGAACGAACGAGAGCGGGACCTTGGCGTCCACGCAACCGCCGCGGGGAGCTGGATAATTCTGCGCTGCCCGGAACATGTTGGCCGCGCAGTTGGCGACGACGGGCGAGGCCATGTCGTTCGACGCGACCGCGCTGGAGCAGAGGTTGCCCGACGGTCCGATACGCACCGCGACGGTGACGTGCCCTTTGAGGGTGGAGTCCTGGGCCAGCGCCTGGTTATAACAACGTCGGGCCTGCGACGCGCGCACCGTGAGGGCTTGCTCGAGCTCGTCCGACGGGGTGCCCGAGCATTTTCCGTCGCAGCCGGCTGGCGCCGCGCCCCCCGTGTACCGCACGGCGGCCTTGGGTTGCGGTTGGTCCGGCACTTCGTCCGGGGGCGGGGGCATGGGCATATCGTCGAGCTTGGGGTTCGTGCTCGGCGCGGCGGCTGGCATGGCCACCGGGGGCGGAGGGGGCGGCGCTGGCTTGTTGGACGCTCGCCAGAACAGGAGGCCGCCGATGCCCCCCGCCATGAGCAGCGCCAAGAGAGCGTATTTGGTGTTGCTGGAATCGGGGATTCCGGCCGGCGGTAGGCTGTTCTTGGGGCTCATTCGGGGCGATGGCTTGCGCTTGGGGTCATAGCGAAAGCGGGACGAGTATATCCGGTTTGTAGAACGTAAGGGCCGTGTCCCCGTACCGGCGGGTGTCGAAGGCCGCGAGCTCCCCCAGGCCCGCCCCGTCCCTCGCGTCCTGCCCCCCGGGGGTGCCCCCCTGCCTTGCAGGCGGGGTCGAGCGCGACGAGTGCTCGAGGACGATCCACGTCGTCATCCCGACGGCCCTGGCGCGGAGCAGACCGGCCAGCGCCTCGATCGCCGCGCCGTCGTCCACCAAGGCCCACGGCGGGTCGGCGAACACCAGGTCGAACGGGGCGCCCGCCGGCAGACTCCGGACGGCCCTCTTGACGTCTCCCGCGACGACGCGGACCCGGTCCGCGACGCCGAGGGTGGCGACGTTGGTACGGATCGCGTCGAGGGCCTCCCGCGACGACTCGACGAGGGTCGCCTGCGCCGCACCGCGAGAAAGGGCCTCCAGGCCGAGCGCGCCCGTGCCCGCGTAGAGATCGAGCACTCGCGCATCCGCGACCACCTTCGCCGACTCCAAGATTCCGAACAGGGCCTCGCGCACCCGGTCCGACGTGGGGCGCGTCGACCGGCCCTTTGGCGCGACGAGGGGGCGCGACCGATACATGCCGCCGATGATTCGCATGCGTGGGATGGCGGACGCCCCGCCGGGGCTCGCGATCGTACCATGCAGTGCCGCTGTCGTTTTGCTGTGAGAGGCGCTACCGCGATACTCTGGCGAGATGAAGCTCGCGATGAGTCGGGCGTGGGCGGCCGCGTTCGCGCTGGCCGCCGCGTCGGTGTTGTGGATCAGCGGAGCCGCCCGGGCGGAGCCGCCGAGCGCGCACGCCACGCCCACATATGTGCTCTCCATCTGGACGAACGACGCCGACGATCAGGCCGACGCGCTCACCCAGCAGCTGCGCTCGCGAGTCCGGCAGGTGGCGGGGTGGTCCCTGCTCGAAACCACCCAGTCGTTCGAGACGCTCGCCATCGCGCTGCGCTGCCCGCCCACGCCCAACCAGGCCTGCCTGGATCGGATCGGAGAACAACTCCACGCGGACCACTACGTGTGGGGGACGATGGCCAAGGAGAAGGCCGGCGAAGTAACGGCCGAGGTGCGGCTGTGGACGCGGGGCAAGCCACCGACCGACGCGAGCGAGGCTTACAGCGAGAACTTGAAGGACCCGAGCGACGATGCGCTGCGCGCGATCGCGAGCCGTCTGATCACCAAGGTGCTCGGCGCGGGGCCCGCGGGCACGCTGGTGGTCCACGCGGGGACGGGCAAGGGCGCGGTGCTCATCGATGGGGTGTCGAAGGGCGCGCTCGACGAGGGCGCCGCGCGGCTGAAGGTGCCGGTCGGTCAGCACGCCGTCGGGGTGCGGGTCGCCGGCTTCCAGGCCGAAGCCAAGACAGTGACCATCACGGACGAGGGCGAGGAAGAGGTCACGTTGACCCTCTCTCCCCTCGCCCCGCAGGGCGAAGAAGCCGCACCGGAAGCCGAGCCCGCGGCGGATCGCAAGTCGCGCCCCTTCCCGCTCCGCAAGGTGCTCGCATACTCGGCGATCGTGGCGGGCGCCGCGCTCCTCGTCGGCGCGGTGGTCGAGGGCGCGGCGTGGGTGAGCGACAAGAACGCGAGCAGCAGCGACCGATCCAGCATCCCGGCGTCCGTGACGGACGTGTGCAGCGTGATGGGCCAGCCGCCTTCTGTCATGTCGGCCGCGCAGGACGCGTGCTCGAAGAACAGCAACGCGACGGGAGCCTCCACGGGGGCATGGATCTTCGGCGGGCTCGGCGCGGCCCTGGTCGGGACGGGGGTCGTCTTGCTGGTGACGGACCCTGGCCATCCCGACGTGACCGAGCCGGCGCAAGCGATGGCGCGGCCGCGGGTCGAGGTCGTGCCGTCGGTGGGGCCGCGCCTCGGCGTTCTCGGATTGCGTCTGACCTTCTGATTTTCAGGTCGGACGGGTCGCAGGGAGTACGGGCAGCACGACGTAGAACCGCGCCCCTCCGTCGTACGACGCGTCGAGATCGATCTCGCCGCCGGCCGACTCGACGAGCCCGCGGCAAACGGCAAGACCAAGGCCGGTACCCTCTCCGACGTCTTTCGTGGTGACGAACGGTTCGAACAGGCGGTCGCGGATCCGGGGGTCGACACCCGGTCCGTCGTCCTCGACTTCGATTCGCACGCGAGCAGGTCCGTCGAGCGACTGAGCACGAATGACGACGCGCCCGCGCTCGCGGTGGGCCGCGATGGCCGCGCCGGCGTTGAGCAGCACGTTGAGCAGCACCTGGGTGAGCCGAGGGCCCGGCAGCGACACCTCGAGCGAGGCGGGGACCTCGACGGTCACGTCGACGGAGCGAAAGAGGCGCTGCGGGCGGACGAGGGCCAAGACGTCTTCGACCACGGCCAGCACCGCGGCGGGGGCAGCCGAGGCCCCCTCGTCCGGCGCCTCGGGCCGTGCGAAGTCGAGCAGGTCACGCACGACCGTGTGGATGCGGTCGGTCTCGCGGCGCATGCGCTGGATGAAGTCCTGCTGCGCTTCCGGCGGCTGGCCCCCCTCGAGCAGCAGGTCCTGGATCCCCATGAGGGCAGCGATGGGGTTGCCGATCTCGTGGGCGACGCCTGCCGCGAGGCGGCCCACGCTCGC
>PLIR01000571.1:0-1241 GCA_003139415.1 Myxococcales bacterium
CCAGCTCGGCAACGGCACGACGACGAACTCGTCGACGCCGGTCGAGGTCAGCGGCCTGACCGGCGCGACGTCCATCTCCGTCGGCGGCGAGTTCGCTTGCGCCGTGGTCGCGGGAGGCAGCGTGAAGTGCTGGGGAGTCAACACTTACGGCCAGCTCGGCAACGGCACGACGACGAACTCGTCGACGCCGGTCGAGGTCAGCGGCCTGACCGGCGCCCGACTCGTCTCCTGCAGCGAGAGCTCAGCGTGCGCGCTTATCAAGGGGGATACGGTCGAGTGCTGGGGATACAACGAGCAAGGTCAGCTCGGCAACGGCACGCACGTCAGCTCGTCGACGCCCGTCGAAGTGGTCGATCTCACGGATGCGCACCACGTGTCCGTCGGTCACGTCTCGGCCTGCGCAGTCCACTCCAGCGGCGCCGTGAAGTGCTGGGGGAGCAACGCGGTGGGCGAGCTGGGCAACGGCAGGACGAACAACTCCTCGAAGCCGAGCAGCGTGGTCGGGATCACCGACGCGGTGGCGGTCTCCGTCGGCTATGGCAACGCATGTGCGCGGCTGTCGGGGGGGACCATGCAGTGCTGGGGTGGCAACGGCGCCGGCGAGCTGGGCAACGGCACGACGGAGTCCTCGTCGACGCCCACGACCGTCGTGGAGTGAGATCGCCGAGGGAGGCGCCCGCATCGAGGCGCGGCGCCTGGCGCGCGCGGGCAACGTCGTGCCCCTCGACGCGATGGCCCAAGTGGTCTCACCAGCTTCTCGGCCGTCTGCGGCTCCAGTTAGGATGGTCCCGTCGTGCCGGAGGTACGCTTCTTCAGGGATCGCGGCGGTCATCGAATCGCCTACCCCGGCGCGGACACGGCCGTGCAGGATCCTACACATCTCCGCGAGCGGACCTTCGTGGATGCGGAGAGGGAGAGCCGCCAAGCCTGCCAAGCCGCCAAGAGAGAAGAAGGGGCATCGGGTCGCGTCTGCACCGCGCCTTGAGCGTGGGAAGGCTAGGTTCCGAGCAAGAAAGCGGACTTCTCGAGCGTCGGAGGGCGCTCCTCCCAGCAGACCGGAGCCACGGCTTCGCGCTGCGCCTCGCACGGACTACGGTCCGGTGGTTCCCCCAGGCCGACCCTCGCTCGCGTCGAGCCGAAAAGCGTGCCCGCGAGCGGCAGCAGCCCTCGAGCGAGCCTCAGGGGTGCATGTTCCACTTGGAGTCGTGCACGTGCACCTCGGAGAGGAGCACCTTCTTCGC
>PLIR01000571.1:1312-9772 GCA_003139415.1 Myxococcales bacterium
TTCGAGTTGGAGTCGTGCGCGAGTCTCAAGCTCCCACACATCTCGATGCAGGACTCGTATTCAGCTGGGGCCCGTTGGGGTCGAAGAGAGGAGAAGAGAGAGCCGCCAAGCCGCGAAGGCGCCAAGTGAAAGATTGTGCATGAAGCGGACGAAGCGATAGACGCCCTCGCGGGACCGGAAGCCGGCACCTGAGTACCGGAGCCGATGCCCCTTCTCCTTCTCTCTTGGCGGGCTTGGCGGCTTGGCGGCTCTCCTCTCCCTATCCACGGGGGTGCACTGCGAGTAAGCAGCGGTAGAGGGCNNCCGGAAAGCGGGCCCAACTTGGCCGCTGTCGCAGTGGGCTGCGCGGCCCGGCAAGCCCGAACGTCTGCGGGTGACCGAGAGCGTCTCCGAGAAGACGATCATCCACAGCATTGAGAGGGCAGCCCTGCAGACCACCTTCGTCATTGTGGATCTCGAGGGCACCGCGTCGATGATAGTGGCCAACGCGATAAGCCGCGCCGACCTGGTCATCATCCCCACGCAAGGGTCGCAGCTGGATGCCGTCGAAGCGGTGAAGGCTGTCCAATTGGTTCGCGGGCAGGGAATCACCTTCGGCAGGCGCATCCGGTACTCCGTACTATTCACCCGCACCAACGCCGCCATCCGGCCGCGTACGCTCCAGAACGTCGAAGCGCAGTTCGCCGCGAACTCCATCCCGATGTTCGGCGCTCAGATTCACGAACGCGACGCATACCGTGCCATCTTCTCTTTCGGCGGTACGCTCGCGACCCTCGATCCGAGCGAGGTGCCGAACCTCGCAACTGCGCGGGCCAACGCGCTCGCCTTCACCTCCGAGGTAGTCATGCTCCTGAAGGACAGCGCGAAGCCCAAGTCGCGGGCGGCATTCGCCAAGGCTCCGGTGGAGCCGGTCGCATGACCGGCAAACGTGCGAGCATCTTCCGAGATTCAGCCGGCCTCGACCTGAGCGCCTTCGCGCCCAAGACCGAGGCGGATGCCAAGGGACGGCCGCTAGAAGCGGTCAAGGCCGTCGCCGAGACGGCAAACTTCCGCAGCCGCGAGGCCGCTGCCCCAAGAGCGGAATCGAGAGCGGCGACGAAGCGCCCGGTACGTCGCTACCGCACGGGGCGCAGCGTCCAGTTCAACGCCAAGGCGTCGCAGGAGACCATCGACGCGTTCTACGCCATTACCGAAGCCCAGGACTGGGTGCTGGGCTACACGCTGGAGCGCGCCGTCGCGGCGCTGAAGCGCGAGCTGGAAAAGACCTCATGAGCAGGACCCGGTTCTACAACCCGCAGTTCGACCTCTTCTTGCCGAGCATCGTCGACCTCCGCTTCCGCGACCAGAAAGACACGATGGAGCGGCCATTCTTCTCGCTCTCCAAGTCCAAGCGGATGAAGCCGATCGAGTACATGAACGAGAACGACGGCATCTTCGTGACCGTGCAGCCGCACCAGGACTACGGCATGGCTACCATCTGGGACGCTGACATCCTCATCTGGGCCGCATCGGTGCTCTGCGACCTGAAGAATCGAGGCGTAAACGACATCCCACGCGTCCTGACATTCCAGCCGCACGACCTGCTCAAGGCCATCCTGCGCTCGACCGGTGGCCGCGAGTACGGACAGCTGCGCGACTCTCTCGAACGCCTCAAGTCGACCGTCATCACGACCAACATCCGCACCAGTCGCGGCAAGAAGGACGGCATGTTCAGCTGGATCGATCAGTGGGACGACCTGATCGACGCGGATACGCGGCAGAGCAGGGGGCTCACCGTCACCGTTTCCGACTGGTTCTATCGCGGCGTGCTCGAGGACGGCGGCGTCCTGTCAATCGATCCAGCCTACTTTCAGATCACTGGCGGCCGGGAGCGCTGGCTATACCGCGTCGCCCGCAAGCACGCCGGCGGCAACGGGGCCGACGGTTTCGCGATCTCGATGCCGACGCTCTTCGAGAAATCCGGTGCCGAAGGCACTTACCGCCGCTTCAAGTTCGAGATACTGCGCATCGTGAAGCGCAATGACCTGCCGGGTTTTTCACTGGCCGTGCGGGAGGGAGGTGGGAGCGAGCCGCTCGTCCACATGCTGAGACGCGACTCAGTAGGGGAGGGGGCGACCCACGAATGGAGACCGACCCCGAAGCACGGCTCCGCGTCCGCGCCCTGCGGTGCAGGGAGAGGCAGGCACCGTCCGCGCACTGCCTCTCCTGAATCCGCTCATCCGCTCATTGTCGGAGCGCATGATCGTCCAGGTACGCCACGAATTCCCCGGCTGGGACGTCTACGCCCTCAAGGCGGACTTCGACGAGTGGCTCGACGCCGATGCCTCCCGCGAACCCAAGGACTACGAGGCCGCGTTCTACGGCTTCGTGAAGAACCACCATCAACGCAGTCACGCCAAAGTGGCGTCCTGTTCCTGATAACCCGACAGGAAGCGAGGCGACAACCACGTGTATTGATGTTTTTCAGCTTCTTGATCGATTCGACTTCGGGTTATCAGGAACGCCCAGGTCGCGACGGACTCGAATTGCCCTAAGCTGTGGATAACTCACCCGCATTAGCGGGATTTCAGGAACAGAAGCACGGGACATCGGGAACACGTCATTCGGGGTATCAGGAACAAATCCTCGGGGTATCAGGAACACCACCGTTCGACAACCACTTGATAATCCAGCTTGATCTGCGCCTCCGCGACCCTCTAACTCTTTTAACTATCTTATATAACTATCTAACAGCTGGAGCGTTCCCGAAAGCCCGAGCAAGCGGTGTGATAGGAAGCTCAAGCCCATCGAGGGCTTTCGCTTCCCTTGAAGAGAGGTTCTCCACTATCAACTGCTAACCGGAGCGGCCTATCGGCCGCATAGACCATCAACGCTCGGCTTGCTCGCCTACGGCTACGCCGCGCCTCGCGACAACGGGCTCCGCTAACGCTACGCCCGAAGAATGCCCTCAGGGTTTCAGGGCGCGTTTCGAGGACCGGGCCCTTAGAACCGTTCCAGCCTGTTGTCAGTCGGGCATCACGACGGGGATCGCCTGCCGCCCGTTGCGGCGGTAGACGCGGAAATCGCTATCGACCGTGACGACGGCTGCGCGCGGAGTCATCTCCGCCATGCGCACCAGGCACGCGTCGGCGAGAGCCATTGGCACGTTTGCGTATTTCTGCATGAGCTTGCGGACGGCCTCGAGCTCCGCCCCGAGCTGGAAATTGAGCACCAGCATTCCACGGCTGACGAGCGAGAGCACGGCATTGCGTCCGCCCTTGACGTCCTTCAGCAGGAAGCACGCCTCGCTGAGGACCGCCTCGCAGGTCTGCAGCGGCGTCTGGAGATTGCGAAGCGTCTCGCGCGCCCAGGCGTGGTGTGGCTCTCGTGCGTCAAGCAGGGCGACCAGCGGCCCCGTATCGACGATCGCCGTCACCGTCCGTAGCCGGCCATGCGCTTCGGATCGGACAAGAGGTCCCCGGGTCCTTTGAGCGACCCGATCAGATCGCCGACGAGCGATTCAACCGTCGGCTTCGCCGTCTGCTTCTCGAGGGCGTCCAGCGCTTCGCCGAGGGCCTTGGCGCGCGTCGTGTGCCGCCGCTTGGCGATCTCCGTCAGCTTGTCGTCGAGTGGCTCCGGTAGCTTGATGTTGGCAGCGCGCATCGGTTGGCTCCGTCGGTCGTTTCCTAACTATTGAGATTCTAATGCGATTCTGTCGATTCGTCAACCGCAGAGCCGGAAGCCGCTGCCCCCGCCCGTCCGTCCTCGCGCCTGACGGCGCTTGCGGGCGGCCGACCTCCCCCAAGTCGCTGGCGCTCAGGGGGCGGAGGGAGACGCCCGCCTGCGGCGGGCACGCCGGGCGCGGGAGACGCGTCTGACGCCCACCGAAGCCGGATGGTACGGCGGACTCGGCCCGCATCAAGGACGCTCCGCCCCATCCGGGGCTGCGCGCCGCAAGCGGCCCGCTCCGCAAAGCCTGCGCGGGTCCTTGACCCGAGCCTCCCTTCGCCGTGGAGGGAACCTGTGGCGAGGGCGAGGGACGGCAAGACCACCGCTCGCCGCTGGGGCGGCTTCGGGCTCGGGACTCACGAACGAGGCGCGTGGCGCGCGGGGGGTGAGAGTCCCCTCCTGACAGCCCTGGGGTTGCGGTTGACTGAACGGATGAGCGCGCTGTACCGTGCACGAAAATCGCGTGGACCCTGAGCTAGCTCGTCTGGGTACGCGCTGACCGAGGGGGAGGAGCGGTGTCCGACAAATGGAATCCGGGCTCCAGGTGGTATCGCTGGGACCCGCACCTGCATGCGCCTGGGACGTTGCGCAACGACCAGTTCGGGGGCGATTGGGACGCCTACCTGCAGCGCATCGAGGCTGCCTCGCCCGCGCCGGTGGCGCTCGGGATCACCGACTACTTCACCCTCCGGGGATACAAGGAGGTCGTTCGCCGCCGCCACCACGGTGCGCTCCCAAACGTCCGTCTGGTCTTCCCGAACATCGAGCTGCGGCTGACGCTGGAAACCAAGACTCGCCAGGGCATCAACCTGCACCTGCTCGTGTGCCCTGATGATCGCGACCACGTCGAGCGCATCGAGGAAAAACTCGCGGCGCTGCGTTATCGCTTTGATGACTGGTACCCCTGCACGGACGATGGCCTGATGCGGCTCGGACGAGCGCATTGCAAAGACACAAGCATCAGTGATCAAGCCGCACTCACAGACGGCGCAAACCAGTTCAAGGTCGAGTTCGAGAAAATCCGCGAGATGTACGAAACGGACCCCTGGGTTCGCGCCAACGTACTGATCGCTGTAGCGGCGGGAAACGACGGCCTTGCCGGTATTGCAGAAGACGCGTCGTTCCACTCGCGGCGCGAGGAAATCGGCCGATTTGCCCACATCATTTTTTCCGGTAGTCCCGGCGACAGGACCTACTGGCTCGGCAGGCACCCGGACTTCGAGAAGAACGGCCAGAGACCGAAGCCGTGCATGCACGGCTCGGACGCCCACAAGCTCGACGACATCCTGCAACCAGCGATGGAGCGTCGGTGCTGGATACGTGCAGAACCGACCTTTGACGGCTTTCGCCAGACCCTTGCCGAGCCGGAGCGCCGCGTGCATATCGGCCCGGAGCCGCCGGAAGGAGCAAGCCACACTGACGTGATTCGCCGCGTTCGATTTCGCTCGACGCCCTGGCTGCGGAACGACGAGATTGAGCTCAATCCTGGGCTGGTGACCGTCATTGGCTCACGCGGGTCCGGAAAGACCGCTCTCGCGGATCTCATTGCGCTTGCCGCCGAAGCCGACGAGGAGGAGCCGGGGGAGGCTTCCTTCATCAAGAAGGCGGGACCGCTGCTCGATGGCCTGGAGGTCGAGCTTGAATGGGGCGATGGCGCGACGCAATCGGGTGAATTTCCGCGCTTCTCCTTTGAGACGAGACAGCCCCGGGTCCGGTACCTGTCGCAGAAGTTTGTGGAGAGCTTGTGCTCTCCCGGTGGCGGAACCGACGCGCTCGACGAGGAGATCGAGCACGTTGTCTTCAGTGCCATCCCCGAGGAGGACCGACTCCTGTGCTCCGACTTTGCCGAGCTGCGCCGTGTGTGGCTCGACAACGCGCACGCTCAGCAGACCTCCGAGCGCGAGATCATCCGCGAGAAGACGAATGCAGTCGCCACCGAGCTGAAGCTCCAGCAGTCGATCCCTACGCTCGAAGCCAAGTTGAAGGACCTGGAGCGCGGGAGAAAGTCGCTGGAAACCGAGCTTGGAAAAATTCCCGTCAAGGCCAACGAGGCGAACGTCAAGGCCCACGACGCCGCCAACAAAGCACTCGTCGCGTTGAAGGACGCCATCGGGACGGAGCAGCGGCGAGAGAAGACGCTGCAGGATCTGGCCGCCGAGGTGCAGCGGTACGCCCGCGAGGTCGAAGCTGGTTGGCAACGGCTTCAGACGAAGTACGGCTCGGCGCTCGAGACGACGCAATGGGAGCAGCTCCGGCCGACGCTGCCGCCGTCCGCGTCCTCGATCCTCGCCACGCTCCAGAAGTTCTCAACCGACAGGATCGCCCAGCTGCGCCGCGACGGAATCGCGCAGCCCGTAAGCGCCACAGGGGAGGCGGCAAAGGGATTGCAGGCGCTCGAAACCGAGTGTGAGGCGCTGGGCAAGCAGCTCGGGCTCGACAAGGTGAACGCACAGAAGCGCACCGACCTTCAGGCCAAGATTCCGGTTGCCAAGCAGAAGGAAGACACCGCGCGCAAAGACGTCGAGCATGCGAAGAAGGCGCAGGAGCGCCGAAAGGAACATCAGGCCGCGCGCCTGGCGGCCTACGAGGCGCTCTTCGGGGCGCTCGCATCGGAGGAAACGGCGCTCCGCACGCTGTACGGTCCCCTGAGCAAGACGCTTGCGGGAGATCCACGCCTGCAGAAGCTCTCCTTCACCGTACAGCGATCCGTGGACCTGGACGCGTGGGCCGCGCGCGGAGAGCAGCTGTTCGACCTGCGCAAACGCCCCTTTGCCGAGGCCACGCTTGAAGAGCTTGCAAGGCGTGAGCTGCTGCCGTCCTGGGCGACGGGCTCACCGACCACCGCGCGCGAGGCAATGGCTGCCTTCTTGGACAAGCACGTGTCCAAAGCGATGACGGCACTCGCGCAGGATGTGACTTTCCTCGACCTGGGTGAATGGCTGTTCGCCACCGATCACATTTCCGTGCACTACGGCATCCTGTACGAAGGGCAGGGACTCAGCACGCTTTCGCCGGGAACGCGCGGGGTGGTCCTCCTCACCCTGTATCTCGCGCTAGACCGGTGGGATCGGCGTCCACTCGTCATCGATCAGCCCGAGGAAAATCTCGATCCCCGGTCAGTCTACGATGACCTGCGGCCGTTTTTCCGGGATGCGTCGCGGCGAAGGCAGATCGTCATGGTCACGCACAACGCGAACCTCGTCGTCAACACCGACTCCGACCAGGTGATCGTCGCGACCGCGTCCCGGACGTCACCGACGGATCTGCCACTCGTGACCTACATCGCTGGGGGCCTGGAGCACGCGCAGATTCGCGACGAGGTGTGCCGGATTCTCGANNGGTGGCCGCGAGGCCTTCGAGAAGCGCAGGCAGCGCTACTCGTTGCCGTCCGTGGACAACGTAAGACCTTGAAAAGGCCGCCACACCGCAAAGTCGTCCGTTTGCATATCCTACAAACTTGGGAGCCATCCGATCGATGTTCAATTATCTGGTAACTGCGGGAGCTGGAGCCTGGGACAAGCCTGACTACCGCTTCGACATTACCCGGTTTCTCAAGTACACGCCCGACGACTTGGTGGCTCGCCTGAAGCCGCCGACGGACAAAGCAATTGCCGAGCTGGTGACATTGCCGACCATCTTCGCCTACGAGACCCACNNAGCTGAAAACGATCCAGGCGAGAGGCGATGAGATTCGCATCACCTTTGCCTTCGACAGTGCTATCGCCGCGATCGAGCAGGAACGCCTTCAAGCGCTGTCTTGGGACCTGGATCTCACAGCGATGAACCACACGCATTGGGCTGTGAAGGAGCGAGACCTCCTGAAAGTTCTCCAGAGCAACGGGCTGCTCACTGCCGCCACGCCGGAATTCCGCTTCACGCGTCAGACTCTTCTCAAAGCCAGTGCCATCCTTCGCACGCTCGGGCACACGCCGTTCGATCATTTCGTTCTTGAGCTCGGCATTCCGGGGCTGAAGGCAGACCGCGACCTCGGCGGCCTGCAAGGTCGAGCCAACGCCCTGGGTGCCTATATCATCGACCACGCCAGCGAGCCTACGGCAGACGGGGAGCCGCTCGGCTTGGCGGTGGTGAAACGCGCGATAGTCGCCAATCCTAGCCTCCAGGAACGCGATGCCTTCTACGATAACCTTCGCAAGGACGGCTACGCCGTCGATGATGGCAACGTCGTGGCGCAGGCCGCCACAGAAGTCTCAGTGCGGCCGCCCTATGCGGTGCCTGCGGTGGAGGAACGTCCGCCCACTGCGCCGAAAGCAAGCGCGCCGCCCGCAGCCTTCACTCCTCAGAGCCGGAGCTCACCCGTGGTCACCGCATCGCCCGCCAAGGTCTTCATCGTGCACGGCCGCGACAACGGTGCAAAACACGAGGTCGCGCGGTTCCTGGAGCGGCTGGGCATTGAGCCGGTGATCCTTCACGAACGCCCGAACAAGGGCCGCACCCTTATCAGCAAATTCCAGGAAGAGTCGGCCGATATTCGTTTCGCTGTCGTCCTCATGACACCCGATGATGTCGGCGGCGTAGTTGGGGGTACGCAGCAACCACGGGCACGCCAGAACGTGATTTTTGAACTGGGCTTCTTCCTCGGACAGCTTGGAGCAGATCGCGTCTGCGCGCTCTTCTCAGGTAACATCGAGAGGCCCTCGGACTTCGAGGGGGTGGTCTACGTCGAGTACGGGACGAACACGGCCTGGAAGACCGACCTAGCGCGCGAACTGTAAGCCCCTCGCGAAGGACGTC
>PLIR01000309.1 GCA_003139415.1 Myxococcales bacterium
TGCCTTCCCCTCAGCGGATGTGAGGAGCATGGCGCTCGCATCAGCAAGTTCGCGTGCCCTCGTGGGGGGCCTAGCGACGCTCGACCGGCCCCGGAATTGCGCTGAGGCCCCGCGCGGAGGAGCGAAGCCCGCGTGACCGCTCGGCACGTCATGTGAGGAAGCGTCGGTGGCTCCAGCAGGGTGCCGCAGCGCGTAGAGAAGACCGTTAGGCGCGCTCGCATTCCTCAACCGCACGCGTAAGAGACTGCAGCTCCATGTCGTCATCGAGACCACCACCGCAGGCCCGAACAGCGTCGGGGACCTGTCCGCGCGCACCGCGTGCGCTTGTGATCGAAGACGCCGCGGAGCTGCGCGAGGTTCTCGCGCTCGAGCTGGAATTGGCCGGGTTCGTCACCGCGAGCGCGGCCGACGGGCAGCAAGGTCTTGAGATCGTGCAGCGTCTCGAGCCCGATGCCATCGTCCTGGACCTGATGCTTCCGACGCTCAGCGGCTTCGTCGTGGCCCGCTCCGTGCGCGCTCTCAAGCACGGTCAGAACGCGGCGATTGTCGCGTTGAGCGGACTCACGTCCGAGGCCATGCGGATGGAGGCCCTGAGCGTAGGATGCGACGTCTATGTGGCCAAACCCGTGAGCCCCGCCGAGGTTGTCGTGCACGTGCGATACGCGCTCGCCCAACGGCGCAGCACGGTCGCCAATATCGTCCGGAAATCGTGAGACCAAGCCGGTTGCACACCCAACGTCATGCCCGGCATGTTGACATCCAGGAAGATCAGATTTGGATGCAGCTCGTCGTCGCTGCCCTTTGACCTCAGGTATTGCAGGGCACTCCTCTCGAAGTGGACAGGGTTGATTCCGATTCCGTTGTCAGCGACGGAAAATTGCAGACGCCGACGGACGCGGCGAAAGAAAGAATGACGCCCGCGGCCAATCCGATCGAGAAGACACCTGCGAACGCGGCGAGCACGGTTGCAGACTTGTTGCGTTAAAGTTTCGGTGCATCGGCCGAGGGCCGAGGTAAACGAATCGTGATGCCGCACCGAGCCTTCGCGATGAGGTCGATAGTTCGTGAACGTCGTACCGGAGGGACCGCCTCGAGCTGTCCCCAACCCTTACGGGAGGTTCGACACCATGAAGCTTTCGATTCGGTCCCATCGCCGCGGTAGGCTCGCGCCTCTTTCATTCGGATCTCTGCTCTCGATCGGCGCGCTCGGTGCCGTGTTCAGCCCTCCCGCCGCCGCGCAGCTGGCGGCCCCCGACGGGGGCATTCCAGCCGACGCGGCCACGCCCTTGCCGAACACGCAACCCGTGCCCGTCACGGTGCTCACGAACAGTCCCAACACCGCGCGAGGGCTGATCTTCGTCACGCCGACGAGCGCAGGGCCCGGGGCGATCGAGGGTCCGGAGATCCTCGACGGGCAGGCGCGGCCTGTATGGTTCAAGCCGCTGCCGACGGGCACGACAGCCTACGACTTTCGCGTCCAAACGTACCGCGGCGAACCCGTCATCACGTGGATCGAGAGCCAGGGCGCCTTCTCGACGGGGCCGACGACGGACTACATCGCCGATCGCCACTACCACGTGATTGCGACGGTCACGGCGGGCAACGGGCTCACCGCGGATATCCACGAGTTTCACCTGACGCCCGAAGGGACGGCCCTCATCACGGCCTACAACACGATCCCGTACGACCTGTCGTCCGTGGGCGGGCCGTCGGACGGGCTTGTCACCGAGGGTGTTTACCAGGAGATCGACGTCGCGACTGGCCGGGTCCTTTTCGAGTGGCATAGCCTCGACCACGTCGGTCTCGACGAGAGCGAGGCCCCGGTGTCGACGTCGCCGACGGTGGCGTGGGACTACTTCCACGCCAACGCGGTGAGCATCGACGAGGACGGCAACCTGCTCGTCGGCGCACGCAACACGTGGGCGGCGTACCGCATCGACCGGCACACCGGCGCGCTGCTCTGGCGCCTCGGAGGCAAGAAGAGCGACTTTGCGCTTGGCCAGGGCGTCGCCTTTGCTTGGCAGCACAACCCGACGGCCGCCGACGACCACGGCCTAATCCGCATTTTCGACAACGAGGCCAGCCCAGCGGTCCTGCCGTACTCGCGCGTCATCTGGGTACGCCACGACGACGTCCACAGGACGGCGACGCTCGAGCGGTGGTTCAAACATCCGGACAACCTCTCGGCCGGGTCGCAGGGCAATGCCGAGGCGCTCGACAACGGGGACACCTTCGTGGGCTGGGGCGCGCTCCCGCGCATCTCGGAGTTCGACCCGTCGAATAACCTCGTATTCGATGCGGCATTTCCCGACGGGTACAACACGTACCGCGCCTACCGTTACCCGTGGGTCGGCGAACCGGACACGGCACCGACGGCGACAGCGGCGGTCGACGAGGCGGGTGACACCGTCGTGCACGCCGTCTGGAACGGTGCGACCCAGGTCGCATCGTGGGACGTGCTCGAAGTATCGGGTGGCCACATCTCGCGCGTCGCCAGCGCGGCCTGGGATGGCTACGACACCGCAATCACGGCGAATGAGGATTTGACGTCCGTTGTCGTCGTGGCGTTCGACCACGCGGGGATCGAGATCGGTCGTTCGGCAGTGACCAGCGTCACGCCGTGACGCCCGAGGGCCCCGGTGCAGGGTGGGGCCATGCCCATCGGACGCGAGCCCCGCTCGCGTCCCTCCCTGTCTTCGTGACTTGCAGCTAAATCACGGAGCGCGTCGAGGGCGGTGATCTGGGACTGGAACACCGCCTTGAGGTCGGCGGGCATGTAAGGCGCCCCCTTGATCGTGATGGATGTGGGAGACGCTACGGCACGGGAGACGCTACGGCAGACCAGGGTCGGTCGCGACCGCATGGTCGTCGGCGTAGTCGTGGGCCCGGTTATAGACTTGAAGGTTGCCCCGAAGCGTATCCGCGCTAACGGAGACAGCAAAGTTCCCGTTTTCGGGCTTCACGTCGATGGTTACCCACGTGTCTGCCAGCCAGTAGGGGTCGTTCCGAATCGTGCCGCTGTTGAGCTGACCGAGCAGCGCGCGTGCGCTGTGGCATTGGAGGACGCGCGTCAGTTGCTCTGCGCTGACGCCCTCGGGGGGCCGGACGGTAAGCTTGGCGCCGTTGACGCGCTCCTCGCTGCTACCGGTCGAACCAACCTGCGAATAGAGCGGCTGAACATTGAGCACCGCGATCGATCGGACAAGATCGTCCTGCGAGGCCAAGTTCGAGTCGCACTGCATGCGCGCGACGTTCGCCGCCTGAGCTGTGGCTCGTGGCTGACTGGCGCACGCGGCTGTCGCGAAAAGGGCCCCAGTCGTAAGGGCCCGGAATAGGTGGATTTTCATGTGCTCTCCTGCCTTTTTGGGTCGTCCCGGCTGGTTCACAGTACCGACCTAATGCAATCTTAAAGATTGATGAGGAACGTGCAAGAAACAATCCGCGACGTTCCCCGGCCGCTCTTCACTTCGGAGCCGAGTCAGCTACGCGCGTCGCCGAGCTCTGTGAGGCGCGCGAAGCCGCGCGCGGCGTGATCGGACAGTCGCGCGGCGGCGGCATGGACGGCCGGGTCGTCGCGGCGCGAGGGCTCTATGCGCGCCGGGTTGAGGGCGCACCGGTTCGCCCAGGCGGCGATGTCGGGCTCGGCGCCGAACGCGCGCGTCGCAACCGCACCCCGCGCCTGCATGCGCGCCCAGCTCGCGGGGCCATCGGCGTATTCGTTGGGCGGACAGAGTCGGTTGCGCTCGCGATCGTCGTCGCGCGCCGCTTCGACGTAGCCGGCAAGCGCCGCGTTGAAGCATGGGAACCCCGCGCGCACGAGCTGAAGCCGGATCTTGTCGGGGCCCCAGACCGGCACCCTCGGCGGGTTGGCGAGGCCAGATGCGGCGCAGTGCACGACGAGCGAGTCGGGGGGGAGCGCGACGGAGCCGCGATCGAGGACGAGCTCGCGCGACGTGACACGCTTGACGTGACCGAGCCGGACGACGCGATCGATCGTGCGTAGGAGTTCGAGCTCCCACCTGCCGAGGGTCGGCGCCTTCGCCATCGTTGGTACGACGCTCCGATCGATGCGGAGCATCACGCCGGACGCCTCGAGCCGCAGGAAGAAGTCGCCGATTGCGTCGGCCGAGGCGGCGGCGGCCATGATGTTCGCCGAGAGCTCGAGCGCGACGACGGGGTCGGGCTGCACGGCGGCGCGATCGAGCATCCAGGGATCGCGCGGGCGCACCCAGACGATGCGGTCCTGCGTCACGCCCTGGAGGAGCAACCAGATGACCGCATCGGTGGCGGTCTTGCCAGAGCCGACGATCACGAAGGCGCGCGGCGTCCAGGTCAGGCTGGCCAGCTCGTGGATCGGCGCGACGCGGACATCGTCGCTCGCCGGGAACGGCGCGGGCGTCGTCGCCGGGATGGTCGGCGAAACGTACGTCGCGTCGACGACCCGCCGGCGCACCTTCACCGGCGCGGTCTCGCCAGAGACGAGCGACGTGACGAGATGGGACGAGCCGTCCGTGCGGTACTCGCTGCCGCCGAGGAAGGTCACGCGCCCGGATTCGAGGAAGCGCTGGTAGAGGACGCGATCGTAGTACGCGCGGATCTCGGAGACGCGCGCACGTTCCTGGAGGCCCGTCTCCGGCCCGGTCGTCTGGACCGCACCGGTTCCGAGGACAGTCGATGCGACGCCGTAGAACAGGGACGCCTGGTGCAGCTGGACGAACGGATACGCGTCGAGCCAGTGCCCGCCGGCCGCGTGGCGGCGATCG
>PLIR01000151.1 GCA_003139415.1 Myxococcales bacterium
GCCCGAGCGCGATCGCGCCGCCCTGGACGTTCACCTTCGAGGGGTCGAGATCGAGGCCGCGCACGCACGCGATCGCCTGCGCCGCGAAGGCCTCGTTCAGCTCGACGATATCGAGATCCGCCGCCTTCCAGCCGGCGCGTGCGAGGGCCTTCGTCCCGGCGGGGATGGGCCCCTCGCCCATCACGTTCGGGTGCACAGCCGCGGCCGCGTGCGCCACTACCCGCGCCAGCGGCTCGAGCCCGCGTGCCCGCACGACGTCCTCGCTCACGACGAGCACGCCGGACGCACCGTCGTTGATCGGTGAGCTATTGCCCGCCGTCACCGTGCCGCCTTTGCGGAACGCGGGCGCGAGCTTGGCGAGGCCCTCGAGGGTCGTGTCCGCGCGCGGCGACTCGTCCCGCGCGAATACGACAGGCTCGGCGCCGCGCCCCTTGGGCGGCACCGTGAAGGGGACGATCTCGCGATCGAACCCGCCGGCCGCCACGGCCGCCGCCGCCTTCTTCTGCGAGGCGAGCGCGAACGCGTCCTGCTCCTCGCGCGTGATCTTCCACTTCGCGGCCACTTCCTCGGCCGTCTCGCCCATGGAGAGCAACGGGAAGCGCTCGGCCATCTTCGGGTTCTCGAAGCGCCAGCCGATCGTCGTGTCGAAGATCTTCGGCGGAGTCCGGGAGAAGGCCTCGTCCGTCTTGCCGAAGACGAACGGCGCCCGCGTCATGCTCTCGACGCCGCCCGCCGCCACGACCTCCGCCTCGCCCGTCGCGACCCGGCGGACGGCATCGCACACGGCCTCGAGCCCCGAGCCGCACAGCCGGTTGACGGTGACCGCGGGGACCTCGTAGGGCAGCCCCGCGATGAGGCTCGCCATGCGCGCCACGTTCCGGTTGTCCTCGCCGGCCTGGTTGGTGGCCCCGAAGACCACGTGGTCCAGCTGCTCGAACAGCGCGCCGTTGCGCTTTCCGAGGGTCGAGAGAACGTGAGCCGCCAGATCGTCCCCCCGGATGGACGCGAGCGCGCCCTTGAAGCGGCCGATGGGAGTGCGGACGGCGTCGACGATGAACGCGCTGCGGAGCGACGACATGTGGCCCAGCATAGCCCGGCCGCGCAACTAGGCCGTCTTGGCCCCCTGAAGGCTTGCGAGCGAGGCGCCGCAGGGGCAGGACTCGGGCACGTGCGCCTTGTGGTAGACGCGTTCGCACCGCGGACAGATCCGCGCGTCCGGCTCGTACGCGATCACCTTCCCGCTCGCGGCGCAGTGCTTGCCGACGACCTGCGGCGGTTCGAGCGCGAGCCCTTGTCCGGCGTCGTTGCGGGCGATTGGCAGCGTCACGTCTTCGGGGACATCGACGACGGCCGGGATCCGCTCGCGCGCCTCCTTCACGATCCACGCGGCTGCCTGAGGCTGCGTCGCGACCCGCGCGACGAGGGTGACCGACGTACCCAGGTCGTCCTTGCCGATCACGCGGATGGCCTCCTCGCGCCACTCGATGCGCTCGACCGCGTACCACGGCAAGCGCCGCAAGCCGCCCTTCTCGAGCACGACGCCGCCGTCGCCGACGCGCAGCGCAGGATCGCCGCTCGTGCCGATCCAGATCGCGGCGCCGAGGAGCAGCGTGCCCGCAACGAGGACGTAACGCGCGAAGGCGAGCGGCTCCGGCGCGCTCTCGGGCGAATCTGCGAACATCGAGCCGAACTGCGCCCACGCCCCGGCCCCCATCGCGATCGCCCCGATCCCGCCGAGCAAGTAGACGACCAACGGGCTCGTTGTCGGACGCGGCTCGAAGCGGCGTTCGCGCCGCTCGCGCGGCTTGTCCTTCCGGGCGCCTTTGGTCTTCTTGGCCATGTCGGAGGCCGACCTTAGCTCTCCTGCCTCCGCTGTCACCTCCCTTCAGGAGGCAGCCGCGCGAGTTCGTCGTAGAGGTACGCCGCGCTCTTGATCCCCAGGTGGTAGTTCTCGAGGTCGAGCCACTCGTTGGGTGCGTGCGCGTTCTCGTCGGGCTGGCCGAACCCCATCAGCAGGCAAGGCTTGCCGGTCGCATCGGCGATCGTCCGCACGAAGGGAATGCTTCCCCCCTCGCGCATGAAGACCGTCTCCCGCCCGAAGGCCTTGCTGAAGGCGCGCTTGGCGACGTCGTACACGGGGTGGTCCGTCGGGGCGAGGTAGGGCCGCCCGCCGTGGAGCGTCTCGACCCGGACGCGGACACCCGGCGGAGCGATGCGCTGCAGGTGGTCGCCCAGCTTGCGCGCGATGTCCTCGGGCTCCTGGTCCGGAACGAGCCGGCAGCTCACCTTGGCGCTCGCCCGAGCGGGCAGGATCGTCTTGGCGCCCTCGCCCTGAAAGCCCCCCTGGATCCCGCAGCAGTCGAGCGTCGGACGGGCCCAGATGCGCTCGAGCGTCGAGTACCCCGCCTCGCCCCAGGCGGCGGGCGCTCCCGTCGAGCGCAGCCACTCGTCCTCGTGAAACGGCAGGCTCGCGATCTGGCGGCGCTCGTCGTCTCGGAGAGGAAGAACGGCGTCGTAGAAGCCGGGCACCGTGATGTGCCCCGCCTCGTCGTGGAGCGACGCGATCATCTTGGCGAGCGCGTTCACGGGGTTCATCAGGCCGCCGCCGAATGAACCGGAGTGCAAGTCCGTGGATGGCCCGTCGACGAAGACCTCCACGTACGCGAGGCCGCGCAGCCCGACGCAGAGCGACGGGATCCCGCGCCCGAACATGGCCGTGTCGCTCACGCACACGAAGTCTGCGGCCAGATCCGCCGCGTGCTCTCGCAGGAGCGTCTCGAGGTTCACGCTCCCGATCTCTTCTTCGCCCTCGACGATGAGCTTGATGTTGACGGGCACGCGGCCCACCGTGCGGACGAAGCTCTCGATCGCCTTCGCGTGGATGTGGACCTGCCCCTTGTCGTCCACCACGCCTCGGCCCCAGAGGCGGCCCTCGCGCACGGCCGGCTCGAACGGCGGCGTGATCCACTCGGGCAGCGGATCGACGGGCTGCACGTCGTGGTGGCCGTACACGAGCAACGTCGGCTTGCCGGGCGCCTGCATCCACTCGGCGAAGACCGCAGGGTGCCCCGCCGTCGGCCAGATTTCGACGCGCCCTGCGCTGAGGGCGCGAAGCTCCACGGCGAGGTGCTCCGCGCTTCGCCGCACGTCCACGGCGTGCGCGGCGTCACTCGAGATCGAGGGCACGCGCACCCAGGCGGTGAGCTCTTCGACGAAGCGCCCGCGGTTCGCGTCGATGAAGGCGATGACCGAGTCCATGGCGGCCCCGCCAGTCTACTTCGCGAGCAGCGCCAGGGCCTCTCGCAAGAGCCCTTCGAGCGGCACCGCGGGAGACTGCGCCCGTTCGCCCATCGCGGCGATGGCTCGGTCCGCCTCGGTCGGTCGGAAGCCCATGCCCGTCAAAGCGCTGCGCAGCCGGTCCTCGCCGAGCGGGGCGCTCTTCAGAGGCGCACCGCCGGGCGTCGCGGCGGCGCTCGCGGCCGGTCCCGTGGGCAGCTTGTCGCGAAGCTCGAGCAGCAGACGCTCGGCGATCTTCTTTCCAATGCCCGAGACCGCCGTCAGCGCGGCCAGATCACGGCTCGCGATGACCCGCGCCAGGTGCGCGCACGGCAGCGCGCCCAGCACGGCGATGGCGATCTTCGGCCCCACGTTGGACACGGCGATGAGGGCACGGAACGCCGCGCGCTCGCTCTCGTCGGCGAACCCGAAGAGCGAGAGCGCGTCCTCGCGCACGTGCGTGTGCACCCAGAGGGTGACGCGGCCGCTCTCGTCGGCGCGCACCCGACCGAGCGTCCCGAGGGGCGCTGAGAGCTCGTAGCCCACGCCCCCGACATCGAGCACGATGCTCCCGTCGGCCTCGTGCGCCGCTACCTTTCCGGTGAGCAGCCCGATCACGCTCGCACGGTAACAGGGTTACCGCGAATCCCGAAGCGCTCGGGTCCGGGGCCCTAGTTGTCCATCGCGCCTTGCGCGATCCAGTTCCAGATAAGAGTGCGGTTCGTGGCGCTAAGGGGCTGGCCCACCTCGTACGGCATCTGCAGGCCGCAGGGCGTGGTGATGGCGTTCGGGAACGCCGTGGTGACCGGAGCGCACTCGCTCGTGATCGAGCACATGTCGCCGTCGATCTTGTTCATCAAGAAGCTCTCCGACGGGTTGCCCTTGTTGACGATGTCGACCGTCGGCGCCTCGAGGGACTTCACGCCGACGATCCCCTGGAGGATGCTCGTGTAGACGGCGGGGCCGTCCGTGCCGGCGTCCGAGTCGATCGGGTACGAGAGAAACAGGTTCTGCGAGGATCCCATCGGCGCGCCGTGGCATCCGTTGCCGCCTGTGCCGCAACTGATCTGAAAGATCGGAATGATCGTCGTCGAGAAGGACACGGTCTCCGACGCGGGGGTCGTCGGCCCCGAACAGGCCGTGCAGCCGCCGTCGACGCAGTCGACTTCGTCGGCCTGCGAGCCAGACCCTGTCCCCCCGCCGCCGCTGGAGGACTTCGAGGAACAGCCGGCCCCAATGACCGATGCGACGAGAGCGAAGGATCCGAAGGCGCCGAACGCAACAAGTGAGCGAAGCATCGAGGGGGACCGTCCTTTCAGGTTGCGAAACCTAGCAGAGCCTCCGTAGCAGAGGCTCGTTTCGTACATGTCTCGAACGAGGCTCCGGCACCCGAGCCCGACGAGCAAACTTGTGTGACCGCTGGGCGCGGCATGGGCATTCGGTCATGTGGCCGGTTGCGATCGCCGGAGCGCCCCGGCGGCCAGCAACGCGAGGACCGGAGTTACCACCACGTGGTAGCGATCTTCTCCGAAGAAGACGGCGTGCGCGACGGCGGTCGTCGCCAAGAGGGAGACGGCGAGGAGCAGCGCGGGCGTCACCGCCGGACGGCCGGATAGGGGCAGCCAGGGGACCACCGCCGCGAAGATCGCCAGGGGCCAGAGGGAAGGCGAGGCGCTCGTGAACGCCAGCACACCCAAGAACCCTGCAGCGGCGAGGAGCGCTCCCTGCATCGCCGCGCCCCGGCGATCGCGAGGCGACGGAAAGGCGACCGAGCCGAGCGCCGCCGCCGCGAGAAGCAGCCGATGGGCCAGCGTGGTCACGCCGCGCGCGTTCTCCCTCGTGGTATCCGGCCACGCCTCGGGACGCGCCTCGTGGAGGTACTCCACGGCAAAGGACTCGTGGTCGAACGTGTAGCCGAGCTTGGCCGGCACGAGCGAGAGCCAGCGCCATGGGCGCGCGGCGATCTGCTCGACGCCGTAGCGCAGCCAGCAGCGGTCCTGCTGCACCTGGCCCGTGACGTCGCGGCAGCCATCGCTCGAACGCAGCGTCTCGAAGCGCCCCGTCGCCCGCGGGAACGCCCCGATGGCGAGGTTCCAGCCCGCGTTCGTGCTGACGAGCGCGCAGCCATCCATGACGCGGCAGTTGCGCGCCGTCCACGGGAGCACGGGCACGAGCGCGATGGCGCATGCCGCCGCCGCGGCGATGGCGCGCGGCCTCCATC
The DNA here is from genome assembly GCA_003139415.1 of Myxococcales bacterium. Classification (GTDB taxonomy): domain Bacteria; phylum Myxococcota_A; class Polyangia; order Polyangiales; family Polyangiaceae; genus Palsa-1150. The sequence continues at coordinate 5,498 of PLIR01000151.1, forward strand.
CGCGGTGATCCAAGCCGAGGCCGAGGGCGCCGAGAAACGGCGCGCAGAGGAGGGCCTGCGGCCGCACGAGGGCCGCGACGCCGAGCACGAGCCCACCGGCGGCGATGCCCCGGCGTGGATCGCGGTCGCGGACGGTGAGCCAGAACGCGACGAGCGTCAGGAGAGCGGCGAGCGGCTCGCTCATCACGGTCGCCGCGTAGAGCACCATCCCGGGGTGCAGCGCCACGAGCAGGCCCGCCGCGCGAGCCCTCGCAGCGGACAGCGCGTACCGCGCGAGCGCCCACGTCACGACGGCGATCGAAGCGCCGGTCAACGCGTCGGCCACCCCCGCGACGGCACGACTCGGCCCGAGCAGACGGTAAAACAGCGCGAGGAATGCGCTGTAGCCGACGGGGTAGTGACACCACGGGTGCCAGACGAGCGCGCCGGCGATCATCCTGTCGTCGGAGTAGCCGAGGCCCGCGGCGATCCGCTTGGCCCCGAAGTCGTAGTAGTGACCATCCCACACGGCCTCGCCGCTCCACGCGAGCGCGACCCACAGCCGCGGCACGAGGGCGACGACGAAGAGCAGCGCCCCGAAGCCCGGCTCGCGCCACACGCCGGACGCGCGCCTCGCGGCGGCCTCGCCCTTCACGTCAGCTCCTTGCCTCGCGCCGTCATCTCCTCGCGCATCCGGCGCAAGTACGTCTTTTGGACCATCGCCGGGTCGACCCGGAGTTGCTTGGCGAACTCGACGAGGAACCCGCGCGTGTACACGACTGCGGGCAGGTCCTCGAACCGGTCGTCCTCGATCGCCTGGAGGTGCGTGCGCGCGATCTTCGTCTTGGCGCTGATGTCGCCGAGCTCCAGTCCTTGAGACTCGCGCACCTTGCGCAGCAGGGCCCCGGTGAACTCCGTCTCGGGGCCGATCTCTCGCGTGAGCTCCTCTTGCAGCATCAGCTGCTCGGCGGCCAGGGCTGGGCGCGTCGTCCGCGCCGAGAGGACCTCGGGCTCCTGGTCCGGGAACGTCGAAAGGTCGTACGCGCGGCGGCGCATGACGTCGAGCAACGTCTCGTACGCCTCGTCGAGCTTGCGCTGGGCGGCGGTGAGCTGCGTCGGGTCGAGGAGGGAGACCGTGGCCAGCCCGCCCGTCGCGTAGATCTCGCGTTGGCGCTTGTAGGCGCGCCGGATCTCCTCGTCGCTCGCCGTGCGGGTCACCCCGAGCACGGCGTAGAGCGTCGGCTCGTCCATGGGGATCGGCGGCCGGCGCACCGGCTCTGCCTTCGACGTCGCGAGTGCGAGCACGCGCCGCGCGATGCGCTCGATGTTGCGCGCGCTCTTGCTCGTGGGGCTGTCGACGAGGAGCGGCTTGTTGCGCCTCACTGTGAGCCACACGGTATCGTCCGTCTCGACGTGCCCGAGCTCGTCGAGGACGACGCCGTAGTGCCGGGACACGAGGGCGCTCATCCACGCGCCGAACTCCGCGTCGGCGCGCACGCGCGTCTGATTGACGACCAGCTGGACGCGCAGCGCCTGCGCCTCGGCCCACGCGAGCTCCGCCAGCGACCGGTCGATCTTGGCGAGCCTCCGCACCAGATCGATCGGCGCGGGCAGCGCCCCGATCTCGGCGGTCGCACGCTCGAGCGTCGTCGATCGGAGCTTGTCGCGCATGAACGCGCGGCGCAGACGGCGCCGGAAGGCGGCGCGCAGGAAGCGGTACGTCGTCTCGACCGCCGGGGGCTCCGGCACCGTGACGGCAATGGGGACGTCGGCCGCGAGCATGAGATCGATCGCGAGCTCGCCGTGGCCTGCGCCGACGTCGACGATGAGGTAATCCGCGGGCAGCTCGCGCAAGGCCGACAGCCAGCGCATGGTGCGCCCGGCGCGCAGCGTGAAGCCGGGCGCCACGGCGTCGTGCGCGGCCGGCAGCAGCCACAGACCGGGCACACTCGTCGCCACGAGCGCGGCGCGCATGGCCGTCGCACCGCCGTCGTTCGGATCGGTCGCCAGGCACGCGGCCCTGAGCCCAAAGTGCGTGTGCAGATTGGACCCGCCCGCGTCGGCGTCGACGAGGACCACGGCCTTGCCGAGCTGCGCGAAGTACACGGCGAGGTTGACGGCCAGCAGGCTCTTGCCGACGCCTCCCCGCCCGCCTCCTACGGCGATGAACCGGCGGCTATCCGCGCCGCCCTGCGGCAGGGCTCCGGGACCGCCTTGCTTGGGCGCGAGCTTCGGCGGGGCGTCCAGTGGACTCATCGGACGGACGGAAGGGCTCACGGTATAGCATCGGCCCCATGCGGGTCACGGTCCTCGGCGCTGGGTACATGGGTAGCGCCATGGCGTCGGTCGCGAGCCGTCGCGGGCACGACGTGCGCCTCTGGGGCACGTGGCTCGACGACGCGATGCTCGAGCCCTGCGAGCGGGGCAGCGAGCATCGAGGCTACCGGTGACGCACTTCGGTCGCCGGATGCGGCGGAGGCTTCGGCGGCTCGTTACGCTCGCGCCCCGGCCTCGCTCCCTCGCCCTCCGCAGGATGGGCTGTTGACTCTGGCGGCGTCGCGCCCGCGCCTGCGCCCGCGC
>PLIR01000045.1 GCA_003139415.1 Myxococcales bacterium
GGTCAAGGACGAGGGCACTGCGACGCTGGAATCAGGCCGGCGGCAGGGTGCCGCCCGGCGGCAGGGTGCCGCCCGGCGGCAAAGTGCCGTTGCCGTTGGCGGTCCCGTTGCCGCTGTGGGGCTCGGGCTCTTCGAGCTTGATGAGGACGGCGGTGATGTTGTCCTCGCCCCCGCGCTCGTTCGCGAGCGCGATGGCCTTCGTGCACGCGTCGCCGGGCGGCGAGCTGACGAGCAGGGATCGAAGCTCGTCGTCCGACACGGCGTTCGAGAGGCCGTCGCAGCAGAGCAGGACCGTGTCTCCGCGCCGGAGTTGAAGCCGCGCCACGGCCGCCCGTACGTCGCTCGCGAGGCCCATCGCCTGCAAGATGACGTTCTTCTGCGGCGCGTGCTTCGCCTCCTCCTGCGTCATGACTCCCCCGTCCACCAGGAGCTGGACCAGGCTCTGATCACGACTGAGCTGCCGCAGTCGGCCGTCCCTCAAGAGGTAGGCCCGCGAATCGCCCACCTGCGCAAGGTAAGCATCGGCATCCTGGACCAGGAGGGCGGTGAGTGTGGCCCCCATGCCCTTCTTGTCCGCGCTCTTCGCTGCCTCGACGACGTCCGCGTTGGCGCGTTGAATCGCGAGCTCGATGCGGCTTGCCGTCGGCGTGCCGTCGTCTTCGCGGAGGGCGGACCGCAACGACTCGAGCACCAGGGCACTCGCGACCTCGCCGGCTTGATGCCCGCCCATTCCATCCGAGAGCGCGAGCAGGAGGCCTCGGTCGGGCAGCGGCAGCCGACGCTCTTGCGATGTCGCGTCGATGAGGTTGCCGGACGCCACTTCGGTTACGGCGAAAGAGTCCTCGTTGCTGGTCCGGACCCGACCGACATCGGTCTTCGCGGCGACGATCACGATCACTCCACCCATGTCGCGACCTCCTTGCCGCAGAGCGTAACCGACGCCGGGCCTTCTCGGCGGCCGGACTGGTTGCTGGTGTCCGAGGCTCGCCGGCCGCCGGTGACGTGCCGCGGGCGACTGCTGCCTTGATTCCCTCGCGCACGTGGTGAAATCTAGGGTCGTGCCGAAGCAGACCATCGAAACCGACTACCTCGTCGTCGGATGCGGCGCAGCGGGGATGGCGTTCGCCGACTCGCTGATCGACGCGTCCAGCGCCCAAATCGTCATGGTCGACCGGCGACACGCGCCGGGCGGGCACTGGCTCGAGGCTTATCCCTTCGTGCGTCTGCACCAGCCCTCCGCGTTCTACGGAGTGAACTCGCTGCCTCTCGGCAGCGAGACGATCGATCGCCACGGACCGAACGAGGGGTTCTACGAGCGCGCGGGCGCTGCCGAGATCTGCGGGTACTACGACCGCGTCATGCGGGAGCGCCTGCTGCCGTCGGGTCGGGTCCGCTACTTCCCGATGTCGAGCTACCTCGGCGAGCACCGGTTCGTCTCCGCCGTCTCCGCCGAGGAGGTCGAGGTCAAGGTACGCAAGAAGCTTGTCGATGCGACCTACCTCGAAGGGCGCGTGCCGGCGAGTTCGGCGCCTCCTTTCGAGGTCGCCGCAGGCGCACATTGCGTACCGGTCGGCGCCCTCGCGAGCGTTCGTGAGAAGCCGGCGGGCTACGTCGTCATCGGGGCGGGGAAGACGGCGCTCGACGCGTGCACGTGGCTCCTCGATGGCGGCGTGGCGCCGAGCGACATCCGCTGGATCAAGCCGCGCGAAGGCTGGTTCATCAACCGCAAGTATCTACAGGGCGGAGAGCTTGTGGGCACCATGTTCGAGGGCATCTCGCTGCAGCTCGAGGCAGCCGCCCAGGCGACGTCGATGGACGATCTGTTCGCGCGGCTCGAAGCGTCGGAGCAGCTCTTCCGGGTCGACGCGCGCGTCCAGCCGACGATGTTCCGGGGGCCGACGATCAGCTTCGGCGAGATCGAGCAGCTCCGGCGCATCGATGAGGTCGTGCGGCTCGGCAAGGTTCAGCGCATCGAGTCGGATCGAATCGTCCTTGACGGAGGAACGATCCCCACGAGCCCAGGGCACCTTCACGTGCACTGTGCGGCCGAGGGCCTGAACCCTGCCCCCGAAAGGCCCATCTTCAGCGCCGGGCGCATCACCCTGCAGTCGATACGAATCGGGCTGCTCCCGTTCGCTTCGGCGCTCATCGCGTACGTCGAGGCCACGCGCGACGATCTCGAAGCGCAGAACCGCCTCTGCCCGCCCAGCCGCCAGCCGAACCTCCCGGAGGACTGGGCGCGTGGAATGCTCATCGGCATGAAGGCCGCCAACCGCTGGTCGAAGGAGCGCGACATCGCGGACTGGCTCGACCGGGCAAGGCTCAACATGTTGCGCGGTCTTGAGCAGCACGGCAGCGAGCCTCACGTGCAGCAGGCGTTCATGCGCTTTGGCGTCAACATTCGTCCGGCGATCTCGAACCTCGAGCGACTGTGCGGATCGTGAGGGAAGTCACGGCGAGCGTCACGGGCAATCATCCCCCGCAGACGCGGTTCCGCCCGTCCGCCTTGGCTCGATAGAGCCTTTCGTCGGCGACCTTCAGCAAACACTGCGGGGTCCGGTCCTCCCCGCAGCAAAGGACGGTCGCGACACCAGCGCTGATCGTCCGCGGGATGCTGGAGCCGTCGATCACGACGGGCTGTCTTTCTGCGATGATGCGCAGCCGCTCCCCGAGTTGAACGCCGCGAGTGAGGTCGAGGCCGCGCGCGATGACCAGAAACTCCTCACCGCCATAGCGGGCCAAAACGTCTTCGACGCGGATGGTCGAACGCATCGTCTCTGCGGTCGCTTTGAGCACGGCGTCACCGACTTGGTGTCCGTGCGTGTCGTTGACCTTCTTGAAGTGATCGATGTCGACGAGCACTACGGCGAGCGCCGAGCCGTGCCTCTTGGCAAAGCCGACCTCACCCAGAAGACGTTCGTCGAGATACCGGCGATTCCAGACGCCGGTCAGGCCATCCTTCACGCTCGACTCGAAGACGCGCACGAGCGCCTGGTGCTCCTGCTTCGTCACCACCTGAAACCGAAGTGTCACGGCGGAGCCCAACCTGACGCGGTCACCGTCACGAAGTGGTGCTCGTGCGACTCTCTCGTCGTTGACGAAGACCCCGTTGCTCGAGGCTGCGTCCTCGATGTGATACTCGGCGCCCACTCGGAGAACGTGCGCGTGGACGCGCGAGAGGCTGCCCTCGTCGAACGTATGGGTGCATGTCGCCTCCCGCCCGAAGGAGGTGTCGGTACCGTCCAGTCCATGGACGCGGCCCGCCTCGAGCCCCGTCATCTGCGTGAGGATCGCGTGAACCTCGCGCCCGGTCGTGGGGGGCTGCGGCTCGCGGACCTCGGCTTCGTCGAGGAGCGTCGCCATAGGCGCCCGTGGCCGCTGCGGCGGAAGACTCGGGGGTTGCTGCGCCATGGCCTCGAAGCATCGCAACATCTCGCGAGGTTGAGGAGCTGATCGTCCGTAGCGGGATTCACCGCGAGCCGAAAAACTTGCCGCTCGGCAGCGTTTCTCGGGGACGCCCTGCATGGCGAACCTAAGTGGTTCCGAGAGGTTGGGGCGCGGAAGGCGCTCGTCGGGCCAGCGTGGCGGATGCCGCTCAAACCGGCAACGGCAGGACGCTCCGGAAGTGGCTCTGAAGGCGTTCCGGGCCCGCCGGGGCGGCTGTCGCTCGGCATAGGGCCCGAGTTCGTCTTCTCCGGAACCTCGAGCACGAGCCTCTCAGTGACGAGCGGCCCGGGGACGGGCACCAGGATCGGGTACCGCTTCCCGACGCCAGCGGCGGTATCCAGCCGCGGCGTCCCTACGTCACGTTCGATCCAACTTGCTTCGCGAGGACGATGTGGATCGCCTTCTCGCCCGCTATCCTCTCGACGCAGCGATAGCCCAACGCCCGCCAATCCATTCCCTCGAACAGGGCTTCGCCTCGTCCGAGCAGCACCGGCGATAGCGCTAGGTGCAACTCGTCGATGAGCCCCTCACGCAGGTATTGCCGGATCGTCGATACCCCGCCGCCCACGCGCACGTCCTTGCCGTTGGCCGCTTCGCGGGCGCGCGCCAGTGCTTCGCGAATCCCACCCGTGACGAAGTAGAAGGTGGTGCCGCCGTTCATTGGAAGAGGCGGCCGCGCGTAGTGGGTCAGGACGAAGACGGGCACGTGATACGGTGGCGTCTCACCCCACCAGCCGCGCCACGATTCATCGGGCCAAGGGCCGCGCACGGGACCGAACATGTTTCGGCCGAGAATCCAGGCTCCAACGTCTTGCATGGCGCGCGCGGCGAAAGTTTCGTCCAAACCGTCGCGGCCACCTTCCTGGCCATGCATTTTGCGAAACGTCAGGGTCTCGAAGAACCACTCGTGCAGCTCCATGCCGTTCTCACCGAGCGGATGGTCCTTGCGCTGGTTTGGTCCGGCGCCATAGCCGTCGATAGAGACTGAGAACGCGTCCACGCGTAGCTTCGGCATCTTGGGTGGCCCTCGGAGTCGAGCGATAAGCGCGACCCTCGGGGGGCGCAAGCCCAACTTGTCGCGCTGCTGCGGCTCCAAATCTCGCGGCTGGCGCCGGTCGCAAACCGAGTGAAAAGAGGCACCTGGGAACCATGCGTCCCCAAGGGGATTCGAAAGCGGCAACGGTTGCTGGGAAAACCGGGCGCGGGCTTGGCTGAGAAGTCGCGGATCTCGCTCCGGAAGCCGTTGCGGTCGGGTTCCGNNTCCGGCGCGCGGAGCAGGGTCTGGGCAAGCTGACGGCAATCGGGCGGCGTGCGCGAACTGCACGGCCATGGATGGGGCGGGTGCCACGCGACTGGTCAGGTGCCGACCAACCAGCCTAGACTTTCGCTCGCCGTGACCGTTCCCGTGGCGAAGAAGCTCATCGAGCAGGCTAAGCGGCTCCCCCCCCGGGATCGGAGGCGCGTCGTCTCCGCGCTCGAGGCATCGCTCGCCAAGTCGCCGGCTGCGCGCGGTAGCCGCCGCGCTGGCGGATCGTATGACGCGCTCCTCGCGCTCGCTGGCGCCGCTCATGCGGATGTTGACGATGTGTCGTCGAACAATACGCGCACGTCGCGGCTGCGTACGCTCGCGACACGTGAGGCGTGTCTTCGTCGATACCGGCGGCTTCTTCGCCCTGCTCACCGCGGAGGACTCGAATCATGTTCGAGCGCGCGAGCTGTTCGCCAGGAGTACGCGGGAACGTTGGCGCTTGGTCACGACGAACGCCGTGGTCACCGAAACCTACGCTCTCCTGCTCGTTCGGACGCGTGAGCGCCGAGCGATAGCGATTGCGTTTCTTGATGGCCTCGCCGCGCCGGGGGTGCGGGTCGAACGCGTGCGCGCATCGGACGAGCAGCAGGCTCAATCGCTCGTGCGAGCACACAAGGACAAGGCGTACTCGTTGTGCGATGCGTACAGCTTTGTCGTGATGCACCGGCTCGGCGTCACCGAGGCCGTCGCATTCGACCGGCACTTTCTGGAATACGGAAAGGTCGTGGTGCTGTAAGGGCGCGGTCGCTCTGCAGGGCTGCAAAGTGAAGACGGGCTACGTCTACGCGCGCGAGATCGAGGCGGGGATCGGCGTGGCGTACACGGAGATGTCTCGCGCGTCGGTCCGGTGTCGGAGGCCATGCATCTCACGGTTTTCTCATCGACGCCAAGCGCGGCTGTGGTCTCACGTTTGCTCGGGGTTGCGGGGCTGTATTGGTGCGACACCTGTGCGACCGCAGCGAACTGCAACTGAGCTTCCTGCTTGGGCTCCTAGAGAGCGCGTTTCGAGCGTCTGCCGCACAACGCAAACGAATGCGATTGCCCGGCTCGCGCCTCTACGTGATAAATTTCGCGCACATGTCCAGGTGCTGCGGCTGTCGAGGAGCGCGGCGTGTCCCAACCGCGGAGATTCCCGCGAGCACGACAGCTGATGGCTGCAGGACTGCGGGCTGGCCGCATTCTCGGCATGGGGAGGCCGGGCGGGCGCCTCGGGGCCGGCCGTGACCGATATCGACGACGACGCGGCCGTGACTGAGTTCCTGGACCCTCTGGTCATCCGGGCAAAGGCGCGACGCGGTCAGATCCTCCACGGCAAGTGGCGGCTCGACGTGCTCCTCGGAGTCGGCGGCATGGCAGCCGTCTACGCGGCGACCCACCGCAACGGAAGCCGCGCGGCGGTGAAGGTCTTGCACGCGGAGCTCTCGGCCAGCGACGAGGTCCTCGGTCGATTCATGCGCGAGGGCTACGCCGCGAACAGCGTTGGGCACGATGGCGTCGTCAAGGTCCTCGACGACGACGTTGCGGAGGACGGGTCGCGCTACCTCGTGACTGAGCTGCTCGACGGCGAGACGCTCGAAGACCGGCGCGTGCGGACCGGAGGGCGTCTCGGCGAAGATGAGGTACTGTCGGTCGCGGATCTGCTCCTCGACGTCCTCGCCGCCGCTCATGCCAAGGGCGTATTTCACCGCGACATCAAGCCCGCGAATCTGTTCGTGACCAGCCTCGGCGACCTCAAGGTGCTCGACTTCGGCATCGCCCGCCTTCGCGATGCG
>PLIR01000512.1 GCA_003139415.1 Myxococcales bacterium
GGGAGCCGCCGGTACCGGCGGGACCTTCACGTCATCGCAGCGGGGAGCCGCCGGTACCGGGAACGCGAAAGAGCCGGGACGGCCCGACTCACGTCACAGCGAGCAATTCGACACGATGACACCCCCGCCATCCGGAATCCCGCCGTCCGTGGCCCCGCCGTCCGGAGCCGGGACGCTGAAGCCCACGTCGCAGACACCCCCGGAGGAGTGGGGGCAGTTATTTGCGCAATTCGCCGGGTTCACGAAGAGCACCGTCGAGAGGGTCTCGCAGCTTCCTTGCTGGAACTGGTTGCCTTCGGCCTGAAGAGGTGTCGCCGTGCCGGACGCGTACAGCGCCAGGCATATGCCCGCAGCCGAGTTATTGCCCTGGCCGAGCGGCGCCTGGAAGACGTTGCCACCGGCGCCCGCTCCCGTCGCGCTGGTGCCAAAGTTGAGCGGGGACAGGTTCGAGGCCCCCGAGTTGCCCGAATAGTCGAGCACCTCGACCTCGAGCCCCGAGAGTCCATTGCCGAGAAACGTGCTGCCTCGCACCGTCAGCCCCGTCAGATATGTGGGCCCGACATAGTCGGTGTACATCCCGTACTGCGAGTTCCCGAACGAGAGCAGTCCGGTGATGGTGGCCTGTCCTTGCGCCAGCTCTATCCCGGAACCCCCGTTGCCATTGGTCTCCACCGTGCCCGAGAAGACGCCGGCGTCCACCGTCGCCACGCTGCCCGTGATGGACAGGGAACCGCCGCCCCAGTAGATTCCGAGGCCTGTATTGCCGTTGAACGTGGATGGCGCAAGTGCGGAGCCCGTGACGGTGACGTTGGTCGAACTGCCCCCGACGTACATGCCGTCGGTACCACTTTTCGATACGCCGTTCCCGTTTGCCTCGAAGCCCGGGCCGATGGTCACGGACCCGCTCTCGACGTTGAGGCCATCGTCGAGAAAACCCGTGATGGTGACGTTGGCGAGCGAGGCACTCGTGATATTTCCGTAGATCTCGACGCCCGAATATCCGCCGACGTATCCAGCGTCGGTCACGGCGGCATTGCCCACGATGCTCAGCGGCGCCCCGACGTTGCCCTGGATCGCCGACGCGCCGGAAGTCATGAGAAAACCGTTCTCACCGGAGGGCACGCTGATCGTCACCGGGCCCGCATCGGGCGAGAGCGCGAGCGTCGTGTTCGCCGGAAGCGTGATGGGGAAGACCTCGCCCGTCGCCGCGCCGAGAGTCGTCGCGCCCGCGAGGATCTCGATGGTGACGGGCGTCGTCGGCGAGCCCGCGAGCTGCGTGGCGCGGGTGATCGTCTTGACGGCGCAGCTGGGCGTCGTCCCGGCGGTCGAGATCCCGCTGCCGGTGCCCGTGGAGTCGACGCCGTTGACCGCGTCGACGATGAAGATGCCGTTGCTCACGGCGACGCAGGACGCCGCGGGCACGGACGCGTCGGTGCACGTCGCGTAGGGCGTGACGCGGCCTATCTTGCCGACGCCACCACTCTCCGCAAACCACAGGTTGCCGTCCGGCCCCGCCGTCAGCCCGGCGGGCGACGATCCCCCCGTCGGGATCGGGTACTCGGCGATCATCCCGCTCGCCGGCGAGATGACGCCGATGTTGTTCGCGGCCTGCTCGGTGAACCATAGGTTGCCGTCCGGCCCGGCCGCGATGCCGTAGGGCTGGCTGTTCACCGAGGGGATCGGAAATTCCGTGATCATGCCGGCCGGCGTGATCTTGCCGATGAAGTTCGCGAAGCGCTCGGTGAACCAGATGTTGCCGTCGGGGCCCGCGGCGATGCCGTAGCTCTCGCCGGTTCCCGGCGTCGCCGCGTCGGCAAAGGCGGCGATGCCCGGCACCGTGAACGACCGGAAGGAACCCGCCGGCGTCATCCGATCGACGTTGCCTTCGGAGTCCGTGTACCAGAGATTCCCGTCGGACCCGGCCGCGATGGCGACCGGCGGATGGTACGCGCTCGGCTCCGGGAACTCCTGAAACGAACCTCCCAGCGAGGCGGCACCAATCCGGTTGGAGTTGTTCTCGGTGAACCACATGTTGTCGCTGGGCCCGGCGGTGATTCCGAACGGCCCGCCGTTCTTCGAAGGAATGAGGTACGAGCTGACGGCGCCCGCCGGGGTGATCTTCCCGATCGAGCCGGCGCTCACCTCGGTGAACCAGACGTTCCCGTCGGGCCCCGCCGCGATCGCGAAAGGTTCGATCGCATCGGGCCCGCCCCCGGCGTCCGGTGCCACCGGGAACTCGTGGACGGTGCCCCCGATGCTGATCTGACCGATCTTGCTGGCTGCAAACTCGGTAAACCACAGGTTTGCGTCGGCGCCGGTGGTGATGTCGAGAGGGCTGGCGCCCGCCGTCAGGACGTCGAACTCGGCGATCGTGGGCGCGCAGTGCGGGAAGTTCACGGCGACGTTCGCGCCGCCCGCATCGCTATTGGCAGGCACCATCTGGAGCGTCACGTCGACCACGACGCCCTGGGACAGGGTCGCGCTCACCTGGTTGCTGAGCCACGTCGCGGGCGCCTGGGGCGCGGCGCCCGCGTCGGTGCACGCGACGTTGTAGGCGAGCGCGGAGAAGAGGACGGAGCCAAGGGGCAATCCGCTCAGGTAGAACGTGGTGTTCGCCTCGGGTGCGAGGTCGAATCCTTGCGTCACCGTGGTGCCGGAACCGGTCACCGAGATCTCGAGGCACGCGGCGCCCGCGGGCGCCACGGCCAGGTCTGCCGTGGCGGTGCCCCCCTTCTCGGCGACGACGACGCCCTGCCGGCTCGCGCTGCACGACGCCGCGGCGACGAGCGCCGAGGCGACACCCACGACTCCGATGACGATCCGAATTCCCGATGGCTTCATGGCTTGCCTCGTTGACACCAAGACCTGGATGCGCGCGCTCTTGTGGTCTTCATGGGCACGTCAGCCCCGGCCCCGCGTCGACCGAGCCGGCGGGCGACACCGGCGTGCTCGTGTTCGCGTAGAAATTGCCCTGATCGTCGACGAAGCACGGGGCGGTCGTGTTCGCGGTGCTGCCCATGAAGTCGACGTTCGCCACGACGTGCGAGCTCGGACTCGAGATCGTCAGCTGCTCCGGCGTGCTGCCGCCGTACGAGCTGCCCCAGCACCAGATCGATCGGTCGGACCGGAGCACGCACGCCGCCTCGACCGAGGGCATCGTGATCTGGACGGCGTTCAGGATGGAGGAGACCCCGGCGTCGAGCGCCGGGGTGTACTGGTCGCCCGACGTGCTCGATCCGTTGCCGAGAATCCCGTACGCGCGATAGCCCCAGCAGTACGGCTCGCCGGACGCGGCGACGACGCAGGTCTCGTAGCTGTTTACCGCGACGTCCACGATGGGGCCGAGGCTTCCGATGTTGGCGACGAGCGTCGGGTAGGACACCGTCGTCTGCCCGACGCCCCCGTCCGGCGCCAGCGCGCCGCACTGACCGTAGTTGTTCGAGCCCCAGCACCAGACCTGACCGGCGTTGTCCAGGGCGCACACGTGGTCGGGTCCGACGGCCACCTTCTTCACGTTGGCGAACGGCGTCCCGGCGTCGGCGCCGAGGGGGGCGGCCTCGACGAGCACCGGGACGGCGTAGGCCGAGTTGGCCTCCACGCCGTTGCCCAGCTGACCGTCGCCCCCGTTGCCCCAGCACCAGACCGTGCCGGAGGAGCTCACGGCGCAGGCAGTCTGCCCGGAACCGTCGTCGATGGAGACCGACGTGATCCCGGTGAGCGGATTGCCCGGACCGGTGAGGACCTGGCTGGTCGTCGCCGTCGCGCTCGTCGAGAACGTCCCGTTGCCGAGCTGGCCGTCCGTGTCGGTCCCCGAGGCGAGATCCCAGCAGTAGACGGTACCCGCCAGACTCGGGTTGTTCGCCACGGCGCAGGCCAGGTACACGTATGCGCTCGCGAATGCCGACGCGTAGAGCGGCGCGCCCTCGACGCCCACGGTGATCTCCTGCGCCACGCCCGACGAGTTCGAATACGTGTTCCAGATCGAACCGTCGCTCTTCTGCACGATGTACCCGGCGCACGCCGCGAGGCACGAGCAGTCGAGCCCCGAGCAGTGCAAGCCGGTGCCGCAGGCGCTCCCGCCCGACGTCGTCGGGCAGCAGGCCTGCGTGGGACCGCCGCACGCGCAGATCGCGCCCGCGTCGACCTGGCAGGTGATGCCCTGGTTGCACGTGGTGCCGCCGCAGCACGCCTCGTCCGGGCCGCCGCACGAGCAGGTCCCTTGCGCACACGTGAGGTCCGCGTTGCATGTCCCGCCGGCGCAGCAGTACTGCGTCGCGTTGCCGCACCCCTCGCAGACTCCGTCGACGCAGACGCTCCCGGCGGCGCACGCCGGCTCGCAACCGGTCGACGCCTCGAGCCCGGAAGACGCGTCCGGGCCGGAGTCCCGCGCGCCGACGGCCCCCGAATCCCCGCCCCCCGTCGTGCTGTCGGGCAGCGACGCGTCGGCGACGGGTGCCGTGCCCGGACAGACGCCGTACGGGGTGATGTATCCGATGTTGGCGCTGCCGGCCTCGGCGAACCAGAGGTTGCCGTCGGGGCCGACGGTGATCGCCGCGGGGGCGCTGTCCGGCGTGGGGATTGCGAACTCCTGGATCGACGCGGCGCCGCCCGTCGGGCTGATGACGCCGATCTTGCCGGTCTTCTCCTCGGTGAACCAGACGTTGCCGTCGGGACCGGCGACGATGCTGCTTGGCCCGCTGTTCGCCGTGGGGATCGTGTACTCGGTCATCGCGCCGACACCCCGCGATGTCACGACTTGGAGCCCGATCTTGCCGGCGTTGTACTCGGTAAACCATATGTTGCCGTCCGGCCCCACCGCGATCGAACTCGGCTGGCTGCCCGCCGTCGTCGTCGGGTATTCCGAGATCACCCCCGAAGCGGGGGCCACCGCCCCGATGGTGTCGCTCCCGAAGTCGGTGAACCACATCCGGCCGTCGGGGCCCGAGACGAGCCCATCGATGTCGGCGGTGCCGTCGTTGGTATTCGGCGCCGAGTAATATTGAATCGACGACGCCCCCTGCGAGGTGTCGATCGATCCGATGTTGTCGACCCCATTTCCGCTCGCGCCCCGCTGGCCGAACGCGAACCACACGGTGCTCCCGGGGCCCGGCGCCGTCGCGCTCACCTGGCCTGCCACGGCGTACGTGACGACCGACCCGAGGCCGCCCGTCGTCGTCATCCGGGCGAGGCTCGAAGTCCCGTCCCCGAACCACAGGTTCCCGTCGGGGCCCGCGACGATGGAGAACGCGCCCCCGGCGAACGGGCCAATCTCCGTGATCGGGCCGCCCGTCGGGCTCATCTCGCCGACCTTGTCGGCGCCGCTGTTCCCTTCGGTAAACCAGATGTTGTCGTCCGGCCCCGTCGCAATGGATCCCGGGTTGCTGGTGGCGGTCGGGGTCGCAAATTCCTTGATGACGGGGGGGCACGCCGCGGACGGCGCCGGGAATTGAATTCCCACGATGGCACCGCCGCCGTCGGCGCCGCTGTCGGACGTCGAGACCATCGGGATGGTCACCTCGACGGGCGGGCTCGCCGCGACCGTCGCGGTGATCGGACCGCCGATCCAGGTGGGCGGCGCCGACGGCGTCCCGGAATCGGGGCACGCGACTCCGTACGCGGCGGCCGTGAACGAATCGACGCCGAGCGGCAAGCTCTCGAGCAGGAACGTCGTGGCCGACAGAGGGGTGATGTCGAAGTGTCGGCTCACGACGACCGATCCCTGTGTCACGGCGACGTCGAGGCAAAGCACGTCGGCCGGCGCGACCTCGATGTCGGCCCGCGCGGTGCCGAAGTCCGACGAGACGTGCGGCTGCCCAGCCGTGCACGCGCCGCCCGAGGCCACGGCCGCGACGAGCGTGAGCGCGGCTGCGGAGGTTCCGAGAGACGTTCGCGTCGTCATGAGCGTCTCGGCTTCAAGGGCCGCGGTCAGCGCGATGGGAGGTCATTCGGCGTCACCCGTCGGGCCGGATTCGAGCGCAAAGCCAATCCGGGTTGAAGCCCCGCCGTCCGGCGAGACCGTCACGGGCGTGGTGACCGCGCCTGCGTCCGGGCATACGGCATAGGGCGTGATGTTGGCGACCCGGCCCTCGCCCAAGCCGCCCTCGTAGATCGCGGCGTTGGCTTCGGTAAACCACAAGTTCCCGTCCGGCCCCAGGATGATCGCGGTGGGGTACGCGCTCCCCGCGAGAATGGGAAACTCGCGGAGTGACCCGCCCGTGGGAGAGATGACGCCGATCTTGTTCGTGGTGCGCTCGGTGAACCACAGGTTGCCGTCCGGCCCCGATGCGATCTCGATCGGCCCGGCGCCCGCGGAGGGAACCGCGAACGTTCGAAGCGACGCTGGCCCGGTGCTCGGGTTCATCGTGCCGACGTAGCCGGTGGAGCCGGACGAGCCGACGAACCACAAGTCGCCGTCCGGGCCGGAGGTGATGCCAACGGGCGTGAAGGGCATCGCGAACGAGCGGATGGAGGCGGCACCCCCCGTGGGGCTGATGGAGTAGAGGACGTCGCGGGTGGCGTCCGTGAACCACACGTTCCCGTCCGATCCCGAGGTGAGCCGTGCGGGACCGGGCGATCCGGCGTCGCTCGCCGGCTCGGTGAACAGTTGAATGGAAGACGCGCCGCCCGTCGGACTGATGAGGCCCACGCCGGACTCGGTGACAAACCACAGGTTGCCGTCCGGCCCTGCCGTGATCGCGTATGCCGGTATACCGGCGGCGAACTCGGTGACCGACCCCGTCGACGGACTGAAGACCCCGATGCTCGAATCGGAGGTGTCTGTGAACCAAAGTTTCCCGTCCGGTCCGAGGGTGATGAACTGCGGATCCGACCTCCCGCCATCCGGCGCCGCGGGGAATTGCTGAAAAGCCGCCCCTGTCGTCGTCAGCGAATCGATGTCGCCGCCGCTGTCGTTGCCGAACCAGATGTTCCCGTCCGGCCCCACCGTGAGGTGGTACGGCCCGTTCAGCGGAGCCGCGCTCGACGGCACCGTGTACTCGGTGATGACAGGCGCACATCCGGCGTTGGGCGCGGGGAAGTTCAGCCCGATGAGGGCGCTCCCCGCGTCGAGGCCCGCGTCCGCCGTGGGGTGCATCTGCAGCGTCACGTTCACCGGCGGGCTCGCGACCACGGTCGCGGCGACGGGGTTGCCGAGCCAGGTGGGCGCCGACGAGGGCGGGCCGCCGTCGACACACGTCGAACCGTACGCGCTGGCAGAGAACGTGTCCTCCCCGAGCGGGAGCCCGTCGAGGAAGAACGTGGTGCTCGTCAGCGGCGATACATCGAGCGTACGCGTCGCCGTCGTCGTCCCGGTGACCTGGATCTGGATGCAAAGGGCGTTGGTCGGCGCGAGATCGATGGCGGCGCTGGCGGTGCCGACGAGCTCGTTGGCTTGGTTCGATTGCCCGGAAGTGCAGGCGCCGACGACCACGAAGGTGGCGAAACCGACGAACGCTCCGAGTAGACGACGCTTCATTGGGGCTCCGAACGGGCGCCCGCCCGCTGTAGAACCGGCTGCACCCTGCCGCAAGACATAAAAGTTACCGAAACGAATCTTTCACCTGACCAAAGCCGTCGGCGTCGGGCTTTCGAAACGGATCGGCAATGATTCGAAGTACGCCCGGCAGGGTGCCGCCGGACCGACCCCGGGTCCCGATCGTCACGAATCGGGTCATCCGCCGAAACCTTTTTGAGTATTGCGGCCGCGGGTGAACTGTGCCGAAGGTGTCCGCGTCGCAACGCGAGGCGGCATGACGGTGAAAACGACGACGATCGTGTGGATAGTCCCGGGGGCGGCCGCGATGCTGGCCGGCTTCGCCGCGTGCACCGTGATCGGCCAGGGGGGCGAGCAGCCGGGCGGCGGCGCCACGCCCGGCAATCCCTACGAGACGGGAAGCGCCGAGGTAGCGGTGGTCGCTCTCGCGGCTTCGAACGCCGCCTGCCTCGAATTCGAGATCACCGGCGGGGGCAAAACCGTGCGGCGCGGCTTCGACGTCGCGCCCGAGTCGAGCACGACGTTTCTGCTGAGCGGCCTCCCCGCCGCGTCGGATACGTTCTCGGCCGCCGCATACGGCGTGTCATGCGCCCCGGACGGCGGCCCGCCGGCGGCCATGCCCACCTGGGTGAGCAACCAGGTGACCGTCGCCGTCGTCGCAGGCAGCGTCGAATCCGTGTCGCTGGTGATGACCCCGACCCGCACGGTCGATGGCGGTGCGGCGACGGTCCACGTGGACTTCGCCCAGTGCCTGGCGCAGGTGACGGAGTTCGCCATCCCGACAACGAAGAGCAACCCCAACGGGATCACGACCGGGCCCGACGGCAACCTCTGGTTTGCCGAGTACGGCGCGGGCAAGATCGGTCGCATCACCACGGCGGGCGCCATCAGCGAGTTCGTCGTCCCGTCCGGCCAGGACGCCGCGACGTTCGTGAGCGACCCATTCGGCATCGTGGCCGGCGCCGATGGCAACCTGTGGTTCGCCGATCAAGGCACCGACCAACTCGGTCAGGTCACCGTCGGCGGAGTCATCACCGAGCTCGCGATGCCCGCCCCTGCCGAGCCTCTTGCCACGCTCGCCCCCGGGCCGGACGGGAACCTGTGGCTCGCGCCGGACGTCGGTCAGGTGATCATCCGCGCGTCGACGCAAGGCGTCGGCACGCCGCTCACCATCCCGGGCCCCGCGAGCCACGTTCTGGGGATCGCCGCCGGCCCCGATGGCAATCTCTGGTTCACCGAGGGGGACGCCAACCAGATCGCGCAGGTGACGCCGGCGGGCGTCTTCGCCGAGTTCACGATCCCGACCCCCGCGAGCTCGCCCTACGCGATCACCAGCGGGCCCGATGGCAACGTGTGGTTCACCGAGGTCGGCGGAAACAACATCGGGCGGATCCAGCCCTACATCCAGTGCCCCGGCGACGCGGGCGTGGACGCCGGCGCTCTCGACGCGAGCGTGGATGCCGGCTCTCTCGACGCCACTCTCGCCGAGGCGGGACCGGGCGACGCGGGACCGGGCGACGCAACGGCCGACGTGGAGCCCTCGCTGATCTTCACGCCGGGGACCCTGAACTTCGGCACCTTCGGGTGCAATCAGGCCCCGAGCCCGTCGGAGCAGACGATGACGATCACCTCGTCGAACAACGCGCCGTTCGACTTGTTCGTCGCGTGCCCCGAGTACTTTCGCATCACCGCGCCGCAGCTCGGCCAGCTGAGCGCGGGGCAGTCCTCCACGATCGAAGTCGACAGTGGATTCGTGATCACTGTCTACCCGATTGAACCCCCCGGCACCCCGACCGACCTGCTCGAGAACCTGAGCCTCAGCGCCAGGGGCTTTCTCACTTCCGGTCCATCGGAGGTCGAGGAAGACGTGATCGGCGCGGAACTGGCCTATGCGAGCTCCTCGCTGTCGTTCTCCGACACCTGCCCCGGCTCTTCGGTCACGGAGAGCATCACCTTGAACAACACGGGCAACGCGTCCGCCACGGTCGAATTGAGCCAAGCAAGCGACGCCGGGGACACCTTCTCGTTCCCCTCGAGCGTCACCGTGGGCGCGAACTCGAGCGTCACGATCTCGATCAGCTTCGACCCCGCGGACTACAGCACCTCGTACAGCGACTCGATCTTCACCGCCGTCAGCCCGTCGACTGCATTGTGCGGGGACCAGGATCTGCCGACGATCACGGTAAGCGGGACGAGCAGCAGCCTCGCCTCTTGCCGCCTGTGACTTGGTCGAGGGGCGAGTAAGCAGCGGTAGAGG
>PLIR01000160.1:0-198 GCA_003139415.1 Myxococcales bacterium
CGCCCCCGTCGTCTCGGCGTAGCGCGCGCCGAACAGGCGGACCCCCCGCGGGAGGGCGCTGAGCCGCGAGCCGCCGCACGTTCGGCACGTCTCGTGAGCGCCGCTCTCCGTCTCCTCCTCGAGCGCCGCCGGACCTCCCTCGACGCCCGTCCCTTCGCACGCTTCGCAGCGGCCTTGCTTGGTGTTGAACGAGAACCA
>PLIR01000160.1:269-7712 GCA_003139415.1 Myxococcales bacterium
CGCGCGCGGCCTGCACGCCCGCGCGCGCCGCGTTGGTGAAGAGATCGAGGTACGTCCCCTTTCGCGCGCGGACGGCCGGGGCGTAGACGGTGTGCTTCGCGGTCGAGCGCGTCTTGACGAGCCGGTCGAAGAGCGCATCCGCGCTGACGGGCTCGACGACGGCGTCGCACTTCGGGCAGTGCAGCTCGCCCACTTTCGCGTAGAGGAGCCGGAGGTAGTGCGCGATCTCGGTGACGGTGGCCACCGTGGAGTTGGCGCCCCCTCGCGAGGTGCGCTGCTCGAGGGCGATCGAAGGGGGAACGCCCGTCACGGAGTCGACGTCCGGCCGCGGCAGCATGGGCAGAAACTGGCGGGCGTACGGCGTGAGCGTCTCCATGAACCGCCGCTGGCCCTCGGCGAAGNNGTCGCCAGCTCGGGGAAGTCGGACGGCCTGACCGCACGCTTCTTCGAGGGACGAGCGTCGAGCCTCTCGCGCAGCGCGCTGCCCGTGCGCGTGTCCGTCTTCGCGACCTCGTCCGGGGTGCCCTGGGCCGTGAGGCGCCCGCCGTCGGGACCGCCCCCGGGGCCGAGATCGATGACCCAGNNCTGGTTGTCGCGCTGGTGCAGGCCGATGGAGGGCTCGTCGAGCACGTAGAGCACCCCGACCAGTCCGCTGCCGATCTGGCTGGCCAGGCGGATGCGCTGCGCCTCCCCGCCGGAGAGCGTCGACAGGGGCTGCCCGATCGGCAGATACCCGAGCCCGACGCGGACCACCGGCTGCAGCGAACGCCGGAGCACGTAGTCCGGTTCCGCCTTGGGGTCGAACGAGGCCAGGACGTCTTCGACCCCCATGGCGAGGACGTCCGCGATCGACCGCCCCTTGTGCGTGATCGCGAGGACCTCGGGCTTGAAGCGCCGGCCCTGGCACACCGCGCAGAGCAGCTGCACGTCGGCGAGAAACTGCATCTCCACGGTCTCGTACCCCTCGCCCGCGCACTCCTCGCACCGACCCGACGGCACGTTGAACGAGAAGTGCGCGGCCGTCAGGCCCGCCCGCAGCGCGGCGGGCTCCGCGGCGAAGCGGGCGCGGATCCGGTCCCAGGCCTTCACGTAGGTGGCCGCGTTGCCGCGCGCGGTTCGCCCGAGGGGTGACTGGTCGACGAGCACGGCGAGGCGCAGCGCGCCGACGCCCTCGAGCGCGTCGTGGGCGCCCGGCTTTTCGACGGAGAGGTTCCCGAGCGCGCGCGCCGTGCCGCGGTAGAGGATGTCGGCGGCGAGGGTCGATTTGCCCGAGCCGCTGGCGCCCGTCACGGCGCAGAGCACCCCGAGAGGGAACTTCACGTCGACGCCTTGGAGGTTGTGTTCGCGCGCGCCACGAAGGTGGAGCCACTCGTGTGCACGGCGCGGCGATCGGCTCGCGCGGCGTGACCGAGCCCAGGCTCGGCCCGTCGGCAGGTCTTCACGGAGCGCGAGCTCGGCGGGCGTGCCGTCGAAGAGGATCGTCCCGCCGCGCGCCCCTGCGCCAGGGCCCATCTCGACGACCCGGTCGCACGCGCGCACGATCGACCGGTCGTGCTCGACGACGAGCACCGTGTTGCCCCCGCGCGCCAGGGCTTTCATCACGCTCCCCAGCGCGGGCACGTCGGTCGAGTGCAGGCCGACCGTCGGCTCGTCGAGCACGAAGAGCGTGCCCGTCAGCGCCGCCCCGAGCGCCGAGGTCAATCCCGCGCGCTGCGCTTCGCCGCCCGAGAGCGTCCGCGCTTGGCGATCGAGCGTGAGGTAGCCGAGGCCCACGGCGTCGAGGTACGAGAGCCGCGACGCGAGCTGCTCTTCGACCCGCTTGCCCTGCGGATCGCGCGGCGTGTAGCCGCGGACACGCGCGAGCGCCTCCGCCACCGTCTGCACGTGCCATCCGGCGATGTCGAGGCCCGCCACGCGGTAGACGAGCGCGTTGGCGTTGAGGCGCGCCCCGCCGCACGCGTTGCACAGCGCGTACTCGCGGTACCGCGAGAGAAGGACGCGCACGTGCATCTTGTACGTGCGCGTCTCGAGCCAGGAGAACCACGCCCGAACGCCGGGGTACTTGCCCTTGCGCCACGTGCCTTCGCCCTCGATGACGAGCGCGCGCTGCTCCTCGGTGAGGTCGGACCATGCGACGTCGACGGGGATGGACCTCGCGACGCAGAACTTGCCGAGCACGCCGCGCTCCCAAGTGCTGCTTGGCCCGCTCCATGGCTTGATCGCGCCGCCGCGGATCGACTTTCGCGGGTCCGGAACGACCTTGTCCCAGTCGATGGCGATGATGCGCCCGAACCCGCGGCACGCCTCGCAGGCCCCGAAGGGCGAGTTGTACGAGAACAGCCCCGGGCGCGGTGGTTCGAACGATCGCGCGCACTTCGGGCAGACGAGGCCGCGCGCGACGACGACGTGGGCTGCCTGCGGCGCGACGTCGTTCGCCGCGGAGCCGCCGCGGGGTTCGACCCGGAGCTCGGCTCGCCCGTGCGCGCGCGACCACGCCGCCTCGATGGCCTCCTGGAGCCGGTGGGTGTCTCGCTTGTCGACGCCGAGGCGATCGACCACCACCTCGAGCCTGACCCCCGGAGCGGCGGCCTCGCTTGGCCGCACGTCTTCGATCGCGCGCACCGCGCCGCCGACGACGAGGCGCCGGTACCCGTCGACCGCGAGCTTCTCGCGCAGCTCGAGGAACTGCTCGGCGTCGCTCACGCGGACCGCGTACGTGACGATGGCGCGCGCGCCTTCGTGCGACTCGGTCAAGCGCGCGGCCGCGTCTCGCGGCGACGTGTCGACGGCGTCGACGCCGCAGTCGGGGCATCTCGGGATCGCCTCGCGGGCGAAGAGCCCCGCGAGGTAAGGCTCGAGGTCGGTCATCGTCGCCAGCGTCGACCGGCTCGACTTCACGGGCGCGCGGCGATCCACCGCGACGGTGGCCGCGATCGGCGCGAGCTCGTCCATCGGCGGGCGTTCGAGCCTCTCGAGGAACTGGCGCGCGTAGGGGCTGAAGCTCTCGACGAACCGCCGTTGCCCCTCCGCGTACAGCGTGTCGAACGCGAGTGACGACTTGCCGGCGCCGCTCGGACCCGTCACGGCGACGAGCTGCCCAGGCGGAAGGTCGAGATCCACCCCGCGTAAGTTGTGCGTGCGAGCGCCGCGCAGGCGAAGAGGCCGCATCGTGCGTCGCTACTTAGCCCAGAAGTCGCTCCCCGATCAGCGCAGCCGTGGAAGTTCGATCCGAAAGCGTGCACCTGTCTCGGAAGCGACAGGCCCAGCGAGGGTGATGGTTCCCCCATGAGCCGCGGTGATGCGTCTCGCCAGCGCGAGACCCAGCCCCGTACCGCCCGGCCTCGCTGTGACCAGCGCGTCGAAGATGCGCGGCGCGAGATCGGCCGGCACGCCCGGTCCGTCGTCGTGGACCTCGATGACGAACCGCGCCGGCTCCGCGCGCGCGAGCGTGGTGATGCGAGGCGGCTTCGCGCTCGCGTGGACGGCGTTCTCGTAGAGCACGTGAAGCAGCCGGGCGAGGAGGCCCGGGTGAGCTTCGACCCGGAGGTCGTACGGATCGATGCGGTCGTCCCACTCTGCGGTTCCGGCGCCGATGTCGACGCGCGCGGCGACCAGCACCTCGGCCAGCAGGACGGTCTCGTGCGACAGCGCGTCGCCGCGCGCGAGCAGCATCAAGTCGTCGACGATGCCGTGGGCGATGCGGGCGTATTTTTCCACCTTCGAGAGGTGCGGGTGCGCTCCAGCTGCGTCGCCACGCTCGACTTCTTGCCGCGCGACGTACGCGCTCGAAGACACGATCTGGAGCACGTTCCTGAGCTCGTGGGCGATTTCGGCCGCGATTTCTCCGATGGCGGCCAGGCGCTCGCGCGAGCCGTCGCCCTCTTCGCCGGTCACGATCTCGAGCCTATCAGATGACAAAGGACGATCTCGAGGGCCGAGGACGGGCCTCCTTCGCGCATGTTTGCGGCCGCTCGGGTGGCAGGGCAATGGCCCGAAAGGCGGGGGGACGCCGGTCCCTGGCAGGAAGGGCTTTGGCCGGGGTCGCGAATCGGCGTAAGTTTCCCTTTCGGGGCCGCTTCCCCCGCGGGCTCGAACCCGATGGCCTCCGTACAACCCGAGAACAAGATCGACGTCGGCTCTCTGCTCGCCGGCAAGTACAAGGTGACCCGCGAGCTCGGTCGGGGGGGCATGGCGGCCGTCTACGAGGTCGAGCACGTCCACATCGGCAAGAGGGTGGCCGTCAAGGTGCTCGCCGCGGAGCTGGCCAACTCCGCCATCGTCATCGAGCGCTTCATTCGCGAGGCCCGCGCCGCCGCGAGCGTGAAGAGCCCGTACATCGTGGAGGTGTACGACTCGGGCCGCCTCGACGACGGTCGTCCGTTCATCGCCATGGAGCTCCTCGAGGGCGAGTCGCTCTACGACCGGATGGCGCACGTCCGGCTGATCGACACGGTGACGACGGTGCGGATCATCGGCCAGGTGGCCAAGGGGCTCACCAAGGCGCACGCCGCCGGCATCGTCCACCGCGACCTCAAGCCCGAGAACATCCACCTCTGCAAGACCGAGGACGGCGACGAGGAGGCCAAGATTCTCGACTTCGGCCTGGCCAAGTTCTACTCGCCCGTGCACACCGACGAGAAGACGGCGCGCCTCACGCGCGAGGGCGCCGTGTTCGGGACGCCGGCGTACATGTCGCCCGAGCAAGTGAAGGGGCAGGGGACGGTCGACAGCCGCGCCGACCTGTGGGCCCTCGGCTGCATGGCGTACGAGTGCCTCACCGGCCGTCCGGTGTGGAACACGGATCAGGGCGTCGCGATGACGTTCGCGGCGATCGCCGCGTCGCAGCTGCCCGTCCCCAGCCAGGTCCGTCCCGACCTGCCGCCGGCCTTCGACACCTGGTTCCGGAAGGCCCTCGAGCGCGACCCCGCCAACCGCTTTCAGACCGCCAAGGAGCTCGCGGATGCCCTGGCCCAGGCGCTGGAGACCGCGCCGATCTCGCTCGTCAGCCTGACGGGCCAGACGAGCCAGATCGAGCTCGAGGCCATCGCCAGCTTGCGCGAGGTGTCGTCCCAGGGCGACAGCGCTCAGGTCAGCTCGGGCCGCGTCGCCGTGGCTCCGCAGCTGCCGCTGGGCGAGGCGAGCGAGCCGATCGACCTCACGAAGGCGCGCGCGGGGTTGAACGCCACCGATCTCTCGGCCACCGAGACGGGAGACACGTCGACCTCGACGTCCCCGCCGCGGCGTTCGTCGGCGGGCCGCTGGTTCGCGCTCCTCGTCCTGCTGGGCGGAGCCGCGGCGGGGGGATGGTTCGCGTACGTCAAAGTGCTGCGTCCCCGCGTGGCCGCGGCGCACGCGACGGCGACGATCAACCTGGTTCCGCCTAGCGCGTCGACCGCGGAGTCGGCACCGCCGCCGCCTCCGCCGCCCGAGGTGCCCAAGTGGATCGCCGTCCTCGAAGAGGGGCAGGCGGCCCTCACGGCGGGAGACGCGGACGGCGCGATGCGCAAGTTCAAGGACGCGGGCGATCTGGGCGGCGGCGTCGTCCCAAAGATCTTCCTCGACCAGGTGAAGCTCGGCGCCGCGACCACGGGGCCGTGCAAGATGGTGGCGCTCTCGCAGCCCCGCCTCGGCTTTGCGAGCAACGTCGGCAGGCCCACGGTTGCGGCGACGTCCAAAGGCGCGATCGTCGCGTGGACCGACGACCACGAGCAGCCCGGGCACGACCACGTGTACTCGGTGCTCGTCGACTCCGCAGGGCGCCCGACATCGGCCCAGCGCGATCTCACGCCCGAAGCCGACTACGCGATGCGGCCCGCGCTGCTCGCGGTCGACGACCGGGTGGCCCTGCTCTTCTGGGACAAGGGCGGTCGCGAGCCTGGGGTCAAGGTGCGCTGGCTCGACGCCGACGGGCGGATCAGCGGCATGAGCGTCGCCGTCGGAGCTTCCAAGTCAGGGCTCTTCTGGCCGGCGATCGACCGATCGCTCGACGGCAGCGGCTTCTGGGTCACATGGCAAGAGGGCGCCAATCAAGAGCCGGAAGATCTCTTCCTGCGTCACCTGGACGCGGAGCTGACGCCCGTGGGTCCGGCGGTGCGAGCGACGGCTTTTCTTCCGGAAAAGGGGAAGGCGGCGCAGCTGGGTTCGCCCAGCATCGCCATCGGGAGCCAGAACCTCTTTCTCGCGTACGCGCTCGAGCGGGATCACCAGCATCTCATCGAGCGCATGCGCGTGCCGCTCGCCATGCCCGAGCTGTCGACCGGCGGTCTGTCCGATAAGGGCGCCGCCAAAGTCTCCCGCGAGCTCGGCGATGCGGTCGTCGTCAACGAGGACAAGGTCGGCGGCGATTACCCGTCGATCGCGTGCTTGAAGGACGCATGCTTTCTCGTCTGGCACGATCTCGAGAAAGGGGCCGAAGCGACGCTGCTCGATCCGGTGCGCGGGACGGTCCTATGGCGCAAGCGCTTCACGCCGCGTGGTAGCCACCCGGCGGTCGCGATCGGCCCCGAGGGCCTCGCCGAGCTTGTCTTCTACGAGGGAGGGCGCGTGCGGATCGCGGCGATCTCCCGCGATGGCGTCGGCACGACGAGCACCTTCGCCAAGGTCACGGGCGATCAGCCGCGTCCCTGGATCGCCCCCGGGCGCGCGCGGGGCGAATGGCTCGTGTCCTGGCTCGATCTCGAGGCCAGCCACACCGAAGCGTTCGTCACGCGCTTGCAATGCCGAAACTGACGGCTGAATCGCGGGCGGCGCTCCGGGAGGCGCTGCTGGCATCAGCCGCGGTGACCCTGGCGGTGGGGCTGACGGGCGCCCTGCTGCCGCCGTCCTGGCACACGACGGCCGTCGCCTGCGTCTTCTTCGGCGCCGTGTGGCTGCTCGTTTGGCGGAAGGACGACGACAGCGTGCGACGGGCCGGGCTGGCGCTGGGTGGCCTGGTGATTCCGGGGCGGCTCTCGATCCCTGGATTGATTGGCGCGACCGCGGCGGCGCTTGGTTGGGCCTTGGCCCTGCTCGCCATCGTGGCGGTGCCGTTCTTCTTCGCGTGGCGGTCGTGGTGGGGGCCGAGGCTGACGTTCTCGCTCGGACACCACCCGCTCGACTTCGAGACCGAACTCCTGGCGCAAGTGCTCATCATTGCGTTGCCGGAGGAGGCGTTTTATCGTGGGTATCTCCAGTCACGCCTCGACGAGGCGTGGGCTCCACGATGGCGCGTCCTGGGCGCCCGGTTGGGGCCAGGGTTCATCGCGACGGCCGTCATCTTCGCCCTCGGTCACCTGGCCACGGTGCCCCTGCCGGCCCGGTTGGCGGTGTTCTTTCCGGCGCTGCTTTTCGGGTGGCTGCGAGCGCGGACGGGGGGGATCGGCGCGTCGACGGCGTTCCATGCAGGGTGCAACGTGTACTCGTTGCTGCTTGGGCGGGGGTACGGGCTCTACTAGCGGGCGCGGG
>PLIR01000053.1 GCA_003139415.1 Myxococcales bacterium
CCGGCCGGCCTCGTCATCGACGCCAAGAGCGGGGTCACCGGCGCCGGCAAGCAGGCGAGCGAGGCGTACTCGTTCAGCGAGGTCGATCACGACTTTCGCGCGTACAAGATCCTCGCGCACCAGCACACGCCGGAAATCACGCGGGCGCTCGACCGCGTGGCGCCCGGGGTCAAGCTCACGTTCACAGCGCACCTGCTCCCCGTGAGCCGCGGCCTCTTCGCCACCTGCTACGCCCGGCCGCGCGCGGGGGCGACGGCCGAGCGGGTCGCGCAGTNNNNCAGCCGGCCAGGCCGTGCAGAACCTCAACGCGATGAACGGTTGGGACGAAGCCCTGGGACTCGACGCGCTTCAGCCGCTCTCGGCTTGACGGAGGCCGGGCGTGCAAATCCCCCGAGGCTTCACGTACGCAGGGGTCAACTGCGGCATCAAGGCCGCCCGCAAGGATCTCGCGCTCGTCTACAGCGAGGCCCCCTGCGCGGCCGCCGGCTTCTTCACCGTCAACGCCTCGCGGGCGGCGCCGGTGTGCGACGCCGCGGCGCGCCTTCCGACGGGCGGGGTGCGCGCGATCGTGGCCAACAGCGGCAACGCCAACGCCCTCGTCGGCCCTCGCGGTTTGCTCGACGTGCAGGCCATCTGCGCGGCCGTCGCGGGCGCGCTGTACGTCGAGCCGGGGGCCGTACTCAGCGCGTCGACGGGCATCATCGGCGTCCCGCTGCCCCTCTCCAAGATCGCCGACGCCGCGCCGCGCCTCGTGGCCGGCCTGGGCGGGGCGATCGAAGTGGCCGCCGAGGCCGTGTGGACGACGGACAAGCGGATCAAGCTCGCGGGCCGCACGTTCACCATCGGCGGCGTCGAGGCGACGATCGCGGCGTTCGCGAAGGGCAGCGGCATGGTCGCGCCGGAGCTCGCCACGGTGCTCGCGTTCATCACCACGGACGTCGCCGTGGCGCCGGGCGCCCTGCAGACGGCCCTCGGGCGCGCCGTGAAGACGAGCTTCGAGATGCTCTCGGCCGACGGCGACATGAGCACGAACGACGCCGTCTTCGCGCTCGCCAACGGCCTGGCGGGCAACACCCCCATCGTGGAGGGGACGGCCGAGCACACGCAGCTCGCCGAGGCGCTCGAGGCGGTGTGCATCGATCTCACGCGCCAGGTCGCCGAGGACAGCGACGGCGCGACCAAGGTCGTCGAGGTGCGCGTCTCCGGGGCGCCCGACGTGCTCATCGCCCGCGAGCTCGCGCGCACCGTCGTGGGGTCGAGCCTCGTCAAGGCGTCGATCTTCGGCGCCGACCCGAACTGGGGGCGCGTCCTGGCGGCGATCGGCGCCCGCGTCGGCTCGCGCCGGTGGCCCATCGACCCGACGCGCGCCACGGTCCACGTGCAGGGCACGTGCGTCTACGCCGACGCGCCCACGGGCGCCGACGCCCCGGCCTTGCGCGCCAAGATGCGCGACCCGCAGATCCTCATCGAGGTAAAGCTCGCCGAAGGCGACGCGCGCGCGACGGCCTGGGGCTGTGACCTCAGCTACGACTTCGTCAAGATCAACGCGGACTACACGAGCCTCACCCACGCCGCAGCCGACGGCACCGTGGCGCGCGACGACCGGCTGACGAACTACAGCCCTGGCTTCAAGCACGCGCTCCTCGTCGAGGCGCTTAGCTACATTTCGCGGTTCACCAACACGCGCGCCGTCGTCAAGTACGGCGGCGCGGCGATGGTGCGCGACTCGCTCAAGGCGAGCTTCGCCAACGACATCAACTTGCTCCGCAGCGCGGGACTGCTGCCCATCGTGGTGCACGGGGGCGGCCCGGAGATCACGAGCACGATGGAGACGCTCGGCCGGGGCAAGAGCGAGTATGTCGACGGCGTGCGCGTGACGGGCCGCGAGGACGTCAAGCTCGTCGAGATGGTGCTGACGGGGCGCATCAACACGGAGCTCGTGTCGCTGCTCAACCAGTCGAGCGCGCGCGCGGTGGGGCTCTCCGGCAAGGACGCGGGCTTGCTCCGCGCCCGCAAGCTGATCGGCGAAGGGGGGCGCGACCTCGGCATGGTGGGCGAGGTGACGAACGTGAACCAAGAGCTCCTCGAGATGCTCCTCGACAAGAAGTACGTCCCGGTCGTCTCGCCGGTGGGCCTGGGCGAGGACGGCGAGGGCTACAACATCGACGCCGACTCGGCGGCCGCCGAGATCGCGATCGCGGTGAAGGCCGAGAAGCTCATCTACCTGACGGACGTCGCGGGCATCCTCGAGAACGGGGAGCTCGTGAGCGAGATCTCGTCGTCGCAGCTCGAGCAGAAGATCGCGTCGGGGGCGCTGCGTGACGGGATGATGACGAAGGCCCGCTGCGTCCTTCGCGCCATCGAGGGCGGGGTCACGAGCGTTCACATCCTCGACGGGAGAACGCCGCATTCGGTCATCGCCGAGCTCTTCACCGACCGAGGCGTCGGCACCCTCGTGCGGAAGGATTGAGCCGAGGGACCGGAACCAGCTCTGCAAGCCGCCCATCGAAACTTGGGCTAGGCAAAACGCATGACCGACACCTGGACCGTCGCCTCGATCCCCGACCAGTCGGGCAAGGCGTACATCGTCACCGGCGCCAACAGCGGTATCGGCTACGAAGCCGCGCTGGCGCTCGCCAAGAAGCGCGCGAACGTCGTCCTCGCGTGCCGCAGCCCCGAGCGCAGCCAGGCGGCCGCCGACCGGATCCGCGCGGCCGCGCCGGAGGCCCGTCTCGAGCTCGCGCCGCTCGACCTCGCGAGCCTGCGCTCGGTGCGGGCCTTCGCCGATTGGTTCTTGCGCACGCACGACCGCCTCGACGTGCTGGTCAACAACGCCGGCGTCATGGCCATCCCGCGGCAGGTGACGGAAGACGGCTTCGAGATGCAGCTCGCGACCAACCACCTCGGCCACTTCGCCCTCACCGGCCTGCTGCTCGGGCGCCTGCTCGCGTCCGCGCCGTCGCGCGTCGTCAACGTCAGCAGCATGGTCCACACGATCGGCAAGTTCGACTGGAGGGACATGCAGCTCGAGCGCCGCTACTCGAAGTGGGGCGCCTACGCGCGCAGCAAGCTCGCCAACCTGTTCTTCACCTACGAGCTCTCCCGGCGGCTCGAGGCCCGCGGCGCCCACGTCATCGCCGTCGCGTGCCACCCCGGCTACGCCGCCACCAACCTGCAGTCCGTCGGGCCCCAGCTCTCCGGGTCGCCGGTCGCCAAGGCGTTCATGGCCTTCAGCAACGCCGTCTTCGCGCAAAGCGCGGCCGCCGGCGCCTGGCCCACGCTGCGCGCGGCCACGGCGCCGGACGTCCACGGCGGTGACTACTATGGGCCCGACGGCCCCATGCACATGCTCGGGTCCCCGATCAAGCACGCCTCGCATCGCCGCTCGTACGACCGCGACGCCGCCCTGCGCCTCTGGGACGAGTCGGCGCGCCTGACGGGCGTCGCCTACCCCGAGCTCCCCGCCGCAGGAACGAACGGCGTCGTCGGCCAGGTGGCGTGAGCTCGAGGTTTGCTGTCACTCAAAGTTTTGCTGTCATCCTGAGCGAAGCGAAGGACCCCACGGAGAACGTGGAAGGGCGGCGTCCATCGGGTCCCTCGCTCCGCTCGGGATGACAGCAAAGGTTGTGCACTACCGGTGACTATGGACCTCGCGGCCTCCTCGGCCACGGCGGATCGCCTCAGCCCTCGCCGTCGTCGTCCGAGCCGCGCAGCAAGCCGCCGATCGCGCCGCCCTCGCCCTCGCCGAGCGCCTTGGCAAAGTGAAGGAGCAGCTCGCGGTTGTCGAGCACGCCGAGCGACTGCATCTCGAGCGCCCCGATGCGATCCTCGGGCGAGAACGCGCTGCTGTTGGTGCGCTCCATCGAGAGCTTGTCCGGCTCGTAGGCGCTGCGGGCCGCCGAGGTGTCGAGCAGCGTGTAATCGTCGCCGCGGCGCAGCTCGAGCGTCACCTTGCCGGTGATCGCCGGGGCGACCCACCGGGTGAGAGCCTCCTTGAGCATCAAGGCCTCCGGATCGAACCAGCGCCCCTCGTAGAGCAGCCTCCCGAGGCGCCGGCCCAGGCTGAAGTAGAGGTCGGTCGTGTTTTCGTTGTGCACGGCGCTCAAGATCCTCTCGTACGCGATGTGCAAGAGCGCCATGCCGGGCGCCTCGTAGACGCCGCGGCTCTTCGCGTCGATGACGCGGTTCTCGATCTGGTCGCTCATGCCCAGGCCGTGGCGCCCGCCCGCCGCGTTCATCGCGCGG
Source organism: Myxococcales bacterium (assembly GCA_003139415.1). Classification (GTDB taxonomy): domain Bacteria; phylum Myxococcota_A; class Polyangia; order Polyangiales; family Polyangiaceae; genus Palsa-1150. The sequence continues at coordinate 4,246 of PLIR01000053.1, forward strand.
AAGATGTCGAACGTCGAAGCGAAGCGCTCGCCGTTGAGCGACACGGGGAGCCCCCGCGAGAGCTCCACGGTGATCTCTTCGGGCGCAACGTGCACCTCGGGTCGCCAGTGGGCGACGCCCATGATCGGGTCGACGAGGCGGATGCCGCGATCGAGGCGCTCGAGGTCTTTGGCCTCGTGCGTGGCGCCGAGGACGTTCGCGTCGGTGGAGTACGCCTTCTCGGCGGCCATCGTGTACGGGAGGCCCACCGAGCGAAGGTACTCGCTCATCTCCTTGCGCCCGCCGAACGCTTCGACGAACGCGCGGTCGAGCCAGGGCTTGTAGATCTCGAGCGACGGATTGACGAGGACGCCGTACCGGAAGAAGCGCTGGATGTCGTTGCCCTTGTGGGTGCTGCCATCGGAGAAGATGCCGACGCCGTCCTCGCGCATGGCGCGGATGATGGCGGTCGTCGTCACGGCGCGGCCGAGGGGCGTCGTGTTGAAGTACTTCTTGCCGCCGGTCGAGAGGTGGAACGCGCCGCACTGCACGGCGATGCACCCTTCGCGCACGAGCGCGTCGCGGCAGTCGACGAGCCGGGCGCTCTTGGCGCCGTGCGAGGTGGCCACCGGGGGGATGTCGGCGACGTTGGTCTCGTCGGGCTGCGCGAGGTCGGCGGTGTACGCGAAGACGTCGAGCCCCTGCCGCGACATCCACGCGACGGCGCAGCGCGTGTCGAGGCCGCCGGAGAAGGCGATGCCGATGCGGGTCCCCTTCGGGGGCAGCTTGCGATGGATGCGGCTCATGGCGCACCGATACACTAGCGCTCGCGCCGAGGACACACTACACGCGTTGACGAGGGCTTTGCCCCAACGGATGAAAGCATCCCCGTCATGAGCGGCATCGCCCGCACGAGCGCGACCGGGTCCGGCGGGATGCTGCCGGAGCTCCTCGCCTGGTCCTCGTCGTTCGCCGACGATCTGGCGTTCGTCCAGGAAGACCTCGTCGGCAGCGCGGCGCACGTCACGATGCTGGCGCGGACGGGCATTGTCTCGCGCGACGACGCGCGCGTCTTGCGCGACGCCCTCCGCGTGCTGTTCGACGAGGCCCGCGCCGGCGCCCTGGTGCTGCCGAGCAACGAGGAAGACGTGCACATGGCCGTCGAGGCCGAGCTCGGCAAGCGCGTCGGCGCCGTGGCGGGGCGCCTTCACACGGCCCGCTCCCGCAACGACCAGGTCGCCCTCGACCTGCGGCTTCATGTGCGCGACCAGGGCGTCGCGCTCCTCGGCGAAGCCGCCGCGCTCATCGCGACCCTGGCCGATCGGGCGGCGGAAGAAAAGGACGTGCTCCTGCCCGCGTATACCCACCGGCAGCGCGCGCAGCCGGTGAGCGCGGCGTTCCTCGTGGCGGCGTGGGGGGTCGGGCTCGCGCGCGCGGCCGAGGTGGTCGCGTTCGCTGTCGAGCGCCTCGAGATGCCGCTCGGCAGCGGCGCTTGCTCGGGCACGTCGCTGCCCATCGACCGCGCGCTCGTCGCACGTCTCTTCGCGCCTTGGGTGCCCACGCAGAACGCGCTTCACACCGTCGGCGACCGTGACTTCGCCCTCGACTGGACGTGGGGCGCGGCGCGCGTCGTGCTCGCCCTCGGCCGGATCGCGAGCGACGTCGTCGACTTCTCGACGAGCGAGTTCGGCCTGGTGCGGCTCGACGGCGCCATCGCCGCGGGCTCCAGCATGATGCCGCAGAAAAAGAACCCCGATGTCTTCGAGCTCGTGCGCGGCAAGAGCGCGCGAGCCACCGGCAACGTGATCGCGCTGCTCACGCTCATGAAGGGCCTCGCGAGCGGCTACAACCGCGACCAGCAGGAAGACCGCGGACCGCTGCTCGAGGCGGGGCGGCTCGCGCGCGGCTGCACGGAGGTCGTGTCGCTGGCGCTGCCGCACGTGGAGTTCGACGGCGAGCGCGGGCGGCGCGCGCTCGACGAAGGGTTCACCCAGGCGACCGACCTCGCCGAGGCGCTCGTGCGCAAGGGCGTGCCGTTCCGCGAGGCGTACAAGGCGGTGGGGGCGCTCGTGGCGGAGGCCGTCCGCGAAGGGGTCGGACTGCGGGCCATCGCGGAGGCGCGCGCCCAGGCGATCCACCCTGACCTCGACGCGCAGGCGCTGCTCGCGCTGGACCCGGCGGCGGCCGTCGCCGCGAAGGAGAGCGCGGGTGGGACGGGTCCGCGCTCGGTCGGCGCGCAGATCACGTGGCTGCGCGAGCAGGCGTCGGAGCTGTCGCGGCGCGCATCGGCCCAAGGTTCGCTCGAGACGGTCGCGCGCCGCGTCTTCGCCGAGCCGCTGGAGCGCCCGTGACGACCAAGCGCGACTTTCTCCGGCTCGGCGACCTATCCCTCGCGGAGGCGCGCCAGGTGCTGTCCCTGTCCGAGTGCTTGAAGCGCGAGCCCAAGGGACGCCGCACGCAGCTGCTCGCCGGGCGCGCGATCGCCGTCGTCCTCGAGAAGGCCAGCACCCGCACGCGCGTCTCGTTCGAGGTGGGCTGCGCGCAGCTCGGCGCCCACCCCGTGGTGCTCGGCGTGCAGGGCAGCCAGCTCGGGCGGGGCGAGCCGATCCGCGACACGGCTCGTGTCCTGGCGCGCTACTGCGACGCGATCGTGTTCCGGACGTCGGCGACGTCTCGCCTGCTCGAGATGGCGGAGGCGCCCGTGCCCGTCGTCAACGCCCTCACCGACGACGGGCACCCGATCCAGGTCCTCTGCGACATCTTCACGATCGAAGAGCAGCTCACCACGAGCATCGCCGGCAAGCGCGTCGCGTTCGTCGGGGATTGCGGGTGCAACATGGCGCGCTCGTGGCTCGAGGCGGCGCCGATCTTCGGCTTTCACCTCGTGCTCGCCGGCCCAGCGTCGCACGCTCCTCCGGCGCACGAGATCGCGGCGGCTGGCACGCACGTCAGCCAGGTCTTCGACCCAGAGGGCGCCGCGGTCGGGTGCGACGTCGTCAACACGGACGTGTGGGCCAGCATGGGCCAGGAGGCCGAGGCGGCCACGCGCGCGCGCGCGTTCGCCGGCTGGACGGTGGACGAGGAGATGCTCCGCGTCGCCGACCCGCACGCCATCGTGCTGCACTGCCTGCCGGCGCATCGCGGCGAGGAGATCGACGAGGCGACGCTCGAAGGGCCCCGGTCTCGCGTGTGGGATCAAGCGGAGAACCGCCTGCACGTGCAAAAGGGGCTCCTCGTCTGGTTGCTCGGCAAGGCCGGCGACGTGCGATGAAGGCAGGGCGGGGCCTTGAGCGAGCGCTCGTGCACGCGGTTTGCGCCCTCGCCCACGGGTGACCTGCACGTCGGCGGGGCGTGGACGGCGCTCGCGTCGTGGGTGGTCGCGCGCCGGGCGGGAGGGCGCGTCGTGCTGCGCATCGAGGACATCGATCGGGCGCGCGCGGTGCCCGGGTCCCAGGAGCGCATCGAGCAGGACCTGCTGTGGCTCGGCCTCGACTGGGACGAGGGGCCCATCTTGCAGAGCGGACGCTCGGCGATCTACGAGCGGTCCGTCGCGGCGCTCGCGGCCCGGGGCCTCGTCTATCCGTGCGATTGCTCGCGCGCCGAGATCGCGCGCGTGGCAAGCGCGCCTCACCCCGGCGACGAGACGGTGTACCCCGGCCTCTGCCGCGATCGCGATCCGGACCGCCCGATGAAGCGGCCGCCCGCCATCCGTCTTCGCGTCGCCGACGCCGCCGTAGCCTTCGACGACGGGGTCGCCGGACGGGTCGAGCAGAACCTCGCGCGCGATGTCGGCGACTTCGTCCTGCGGCGCGGCGACGGCGTCTTCGCCTACCAGCTCGCCGTCGTCGCGGACGATCTCGCGATGGGCGTGACCGACGTCGTGCGCGGCGCCGATCTCCTGTCGTCGACCCCCCGCCAGATCGCCCTCGCACGCGCGCTGGGCCAAGAGCCCCCGCGCTTTGCCCACGTCCCGATGGTCGTGACGCCCGAGGGCGCGCGGCTCGAAAAGCGGACGCCGGGCGTGACGATCCGCGCTCTGCGCGAGCAAGGCGTGCCGGCCCCTCGCATCCTCGGGGCGCTCGCGCATGGCCTGGGCCTCGCGCCGACGGACGGCCCCGCGCCGGCGGCCGACGTTGCGCGCGCGGCCCGGCGCTTCGACGCGATCCCTTGGCGGCGCGCCCCCTGGCCCCTCGCTCTCCTCACTTGACGACGCACGCCGCACGAATCTTCGGCGACACCCTCATCGGATCGAGCACCGGATTCGGCTCGTTGGACCTCCACGCCGAGCACGCCGTCGCCGCTGCGGCGCGCGCGTCGATGGCCACGTAGGCCTCGAGCAGCGATCGCTGCACGATCGCGAGCTGTGGGTGCGTGAGCCCCCCGGCGCCGAGCAGCCGGTTCCCGCGCCCGATTGCCTCGGCGTACCGCCCGTAGCGGACATCGGCCAGGAGCTGCGGGAGCTCGCCGTCGGCCTTGCGCTGCTGCTCGTGCACCATCCCCCCGCTCGCGCCGTCGCGCTCGGCCGCGGCCCGCGCCTCGTTTCGGCCCGCCTCGGTCAGCTTCAATCCGGGTACGGGCACGAGCACGACCTCGCCGCGGTGCACCGTGATCGCCTCGCGCTGGTTGTACCGATTGAGCTCCCAGCCCCGGTTCGGGTCGCCCCAGAACTTCTGCGTGATCGAGTTGATCGTCTCGCCGTCGCCCGCGATGTACGTTACGACGGCCGGCGCCTCGATCTCCTGGCCCTCGACGGGAGGGATCCAGGGGACTCCCTTGTTCGAGACGGCGAGCAGCTCCGTGCGGGGCGGATCGCCAGCGCCGAGCCACGTCAGCGCGAGGTCGGCCCACGACTCGCCTTGCAGCACGGTGTGGTGGCCCGGCGCGGGCACCTCGAGGCGCATGCCCGACACGATGACCGTGCCGCCCTGCACGTCGAGCGCGTTGGCGCCGACGAGCACCGTCTCGAGCTTGGCGTCGCCGTAGATCCGCTCCGCGATCTGCGCGAGCGTCTCGCCGGGCTTCACGATGTGCGTGAAGGCGGAGGCATCACGGGCGACGGCGGCGAGCGCGGCGGCCGCGGCCCAGGCGACCGTGGGTCTTCGGCTCAACGGGACTTCTCCTTCTCGGATACTGGAGCGATCGGCGCCGCGTCGTCCGGCATGCCCTGCGGGACGGCCATCACGACGTCGAGGGTCCGCACCTCGCCCGCCGCCAAAGAGACCGTGTGCTTCTGCGACGGCGCGTTCGGGTGCACGAGCGTCACGAAGTGCGTCCCCTCGGGAAGCGGGATCGGCCGCGCGAAGGGCGTGACGTCGACGCGCTGGCCGTCGACCCACACCTCGGCCCACGGCGTCGCGAGCACGCGCAGGTAGCCCGCCGAGGCGGGGACCAGATCGAGCGGCTTGGTGCCCGCCGTGTCGCCCCCGTGTTGCGACGAGGTCTGGAGGATCGCGCCCGTGCCGACCCCGATGGCGCCGAGGACGGCGAGCCCCACGATCGCGCTGCGCACCGACTCGCGCGCGCGCCCCGCCGGCGCCATGTCGCGCCCTTCGGTCGGCGTGACGAGGCCGGCCGCCTCTAGCGCCTGCACCAAGAGCACGTCGCCGCGCAGGCCCGACCGGGAACGGACCAGCTCCTCGAGCGCCTCTGCCATGGCGTCGGCCGTCTGGAAGCGATCGGGCGGAAGCTTCTGGATGGCCCGCATGACGATCCGCTCGAGCGCCGCCGGCACGTCCGGGGCGCGCCGGTGCAACGGGATGGGTGGATCCCGACGGATGCGGTGCGCCGCGGGCCGCTGGTCGCCCTCGTCGCCGCGCTCGAAGGGGCGAGCCCCGCAGAGGAGCTGGTAGAGGACGACGCCCAGAGAGAACAGGTCGCTGCGCGCGTCGACGTTCTCTCCGAGGATCTGCTCGGGCGCCATGTAGGCCGGGGTTCCGAACGCGGCGACGTCCTCGACTCGCGCGGGCGCGAGCGAGAGCGCGTCATCCGGGGCCCGCGACCGCTGCGCGATGCCGAAGTCGAAGACTTTCACCTCGCCGCGCCTGCCGACCAGGATGTTGGCGGGCTTGACGTCGCGGTGCACGACCCCGCGCAGGTGCGCGTGCGCCAGTCCCCGCGCCACGGCCGCGCCGATCGCGGCGACGACGTCGGGCGCCAGCGTAGGCCGCTTCTTCAGGACGGTGGCCAGGCTGAAGCCGTCGACGTACTCGAGCACGAGGTGCATCCCGGCCGGCGTCTTCGAGAACGAGTACAGGAGCCCGATGTTCGGGTGAGACAGGGTGCCGAGCAGGCGCGCCTCGCGTTCGAGCTGGGAGGCGAAGGGCGAGTCGGGGGCGATGGTGTTCTTCAGGACCTTGAGCGCGACGGTGCGGCCGAGGGGCTCCTCGATGGCGCGGTACACGGTCGAGAGCGATCCCGAGCCGAGCTCGTCGAGCATGCGGAACCCCTCGATGGTCGGCAGCCCCGCCACGATCCCCCCTGCCGCGCCTTAGCCGTGCACGAGGAGCGACCGCCCCGTCATCTCCGCGGGTTGCGGCAGGCCCAGGGCGTCGAGCATCGTCGGCGCGACGTCGCAGAGGCGACCGCCGGGCCGGATCCGGACGCCGCGGTCGTTGCCGTCGACGTAGATGAAGGGCACGGGGTTGAGCGTGTGCGCCGTGTGAGGCTGGCCCGAGGCGGGGTCCTTCATCAGCTCGCAGTTGCCGTGGTCCGCGGTGATGGCGACGGCGCCGCCGAGCGCGAGCGTCGCGTCGACGATCTTGCCGACGCCCGCGTCCACGGCCTCGACGGCCTGGATGGCGGCGTCGAGCACCCCCGTGTGGCCGACCATGTCCGGGTTCGCGAAGTTGACGAGGACGAAGTCGTATTTCTCGCTCGCCACCGCGGCGCGCACGGCCTCGGCGACCCCGGCGGCGCTCATCTCGGGCTTGTGGTCGTACGTCGCGACGTCTTTGGGCGACGGCAGCATCTTGCGATCCTCGCCCTCGAATGGCTCTTCGCGCCCGCCGTTGAAGAAATACGTGACGTGCGCGTACTTCTCGGTCTCGGCGCAGCGAAACTGCTTCATGCCGGCGGCCGCGATGATCTCGGGGAAGATGCCGCCGAACGCCTCCTTGGGGAACGCGACGGGCAGGCCGAACCTCGCGTCGTACGTCGTCATGCACGCGTAGCGCCCCTCGAGCGGCGCCTTGCCACCCTTGCGCTCGAACCCGTCGAAGGCGGAGACGGCGAGCGCCTGGGTGAGCTCGCGCGCCCGGTCCGGGCGGAAGTTGAAGTGGAGGGCGCGGTCGCCCGCGCCGATGCCCGCGTAGTCGCCGACGACGAACGGCTCGACGAATTCGTCGGTCTTGCGGGCGGCGTAGCTCGCCTCGATGCCGGCGCGCGCGGATGGGAACCGAGGGCCGTCGCCGTCGACGATCGCCGCGTACGCGCGCGCGACGCGGTCCCAGCGGTTGTCGCGGTCCATGGCCCAGTAGCGGCCCGACACAGTGCCGATGCGTCCGGCCCCGGCGAGCTTCTCCTCGAGCTGTGCGACGTAACGCGTCGCCGTCCCCGGCTGGACGTCCCGCCCGTCGAGGAACGCGTGAACCACGACCGGCGTACCCTTTTTGCGCGCGAGGTCGATGAGCGCGAACAGGTGCTCGAGCGACGAGTGGACGCCGCCGTCGCTGACGAGGCCGAAGAGATGGAGCCGTTCGCCGGGCTTGGCGATTTCCATCGCGCGCTCGAGGACGGGGTTGGCCGCGAGGGATCCGTCGGCGGCCGCGGCGTCGATGCGCGTGATGTCCATCATGGCGATACGGCCGGCGCCGAGGTTGAGGTGGCCGACCTCGCTGTTGCCCATCTGCCCGGGCGGGAGACCGACGTCCGGGCCGCTCGTCCCGATCAGGCCGTGGGGATACCCCTCGAGCAGGGCCGTCAACGTCGGCGTCTTCGCCAGGCGAACGGCGTTGTCGGCGCGCTCGGCGCGCTCACCGTAGCCGTCGAGCACGATGAGGACGAACGGTCGCGGTCGAGCCTTCGACGACATCCGCGGGCGACCATAGCATCGGGCGCGCGCGCTTGGCACCCGATCGCCCGCCGCCGGCCGCGGCGGCCATGGTAAGAACGACGCCCAGCGAATGCCCTGGATCGAGGCCACCCTGCGGGGCCAGCGCGTGCTCGCCCGCACCAAGCCCGACGGCGCTCTCGCGGTCGAGGGAGGCCGCGTCGAGATTCGATACGGCGCGACCTCCGATCGCGCGTACCACGCGGCGGCCAAGAACCTCGAAGTGGCCGAGGGCGCCAAGATTGTCTCCGACGAAGCCGGTCCGCCCCGGACCTCCGGGGATGCGCCGGCGCGCACCCGCACCGCCGGCGCCAAGCCCGCGAGCCGCAAAGGCGATCCGTCGAGCGTCGAGCCCCGGCCCGCTCGGGCGTGGATCGCGTACACCGACGGCGCATGCTCCGGCAATCCGGGGCCGGCGGGCTGCGGCGTCGTGATCGTGTCGCCCGACGGCAAGGTGCACGAGGGGTTCGAGTACATCGGTGAGGCGACCAACAACGTGGCCGAGCTGACGGCGATTCTCCGTGCCGTCGAGTGGGTGCCGCCGGCGCCGCTGGCGATGCTCGTTCACACGGACAGCCAGTACGCGATTGGCGTCGTGCAGAAGGGTTGGAAGGCCAAGGCCAACCAGGAGCTCGTCGCGACGCTGCGCGCGACCCTCTCGGGGCGCGACGTGCGCCTCGTCTACGTGCCCGGCCACAGCGGCGTCCCCATGAACGAGCGCGCCGACGAGCTCGCGCGCGAATCGATCCTGGTCCGCCGCACGCAAAAGATCGCGCTGTAGGCTTCGGCTAGGGCGCGGCGG
>PLIR01000164.1 GCA_003139415.1 Myxococcales bacterium
GTGCCCACGAGGGTGCGCAACTCGTGAGCGGTGCTCTCGGTCGAGGCATCCGGGGACTCGGGGGCAACGATAATGATCCCGTGGACTTGAAGAGAGGCGGCGCCAGCGGCCCGGAGCGCGGCGAGGGTATCGTGGAGGGCCCCGAGCCGGTTCGGCACGACCAGGAGGATCTCGTCCGGTTGCATCGCGCGGGCGAGGTCGGCGTTCGTCTCCCGCCCGGACAGCGGGGTGAACAGTCCGCCCGGGAGCTCGACGACAAGGAGGTCGCAGTCCTTCCGCGCCATGCCGATCCCGTGCACCACAGCCGCCATGTCCAGGCTCACCCCTTCCATCCGGGCTGCGATGTGGGGCGACAGTCCCGCCCGGAGCGCATAGCCAAAACGTTTCACGTGAAACGTAGACGCCCGCTCTAGTAGCGCTGCATCGGAGACGGTCGGGTCTGTCACCCCGCTCTCGATCGGTTTGATGCCGGCGGCGCGGGGCACCCTCGTCCCGAGCGCCTGGAGGAGGGCCTCGGCGAAGTGCGTCTTGCCGATGTTCGTCCCCGTGCCTGAGATCACGACCAGGCGGCCGCTCACCGAGGCTCCCGCCCGAGGACGTCGGCGAACACGCCGAGGGCTCGCGCGACGTCGGCCTCGCCGTGAGCCGCCGTGACTGTCAGCCGCAACCGGGCCGTGCCCGCCGGGACCGACGGAGGACGGATGGCCGCCACGTCGATCCCCGCCTCGCGCAAGCCCTTCGCCAGACGAACGGCCTTGGCGGGGTCACCGATGACCCACGGGACGATGGGCCCGATCCCGCGTGGGGAGACACCCAGCTCGGTCAGCCCGCGCCGGAGTTGATTCGCCGCCGCCAAGACTCGCCCTCGACGCTCCGGCTCCTTCAGCGACGCTTCTACGCCCGCCCGGGCGGCGGCTGCCACCGCAGGGCTCAGTCCCGTGGAGAACACGAACGTCCGTGCCCGGTTCCACAGCCACTGCGCGAGGGCGGGACACCCTGCCACGAAGGCACCTGCGGCCCCGAAAGCCTTCCCGAACGTCCCCACGAGGGCGTCGGGAATCACGCCCGCCTCGTGACAGAGCCCGCGACCGTCGGGCCCCAGGACACCGAGCGCGTGGGCCTCGTCGACCACGAGCGCCGCGCCGTATTCATCGCAAATGCCGCGCAACGCACGGAGGTCGGGGACGTCCGCGTCCATGCTGAAGTAGGACTCGGTGACCACCCACGCGCGCCGCGATCCCCGCGCTTTCAAGGCGTCTGCAACGGCTGCGACGTCCCGGTGGGGGACAACTAGGGTCTGCGCTCGCGAAAGGCGGGCCCCGTCGACGATGGAGGCGTGGTTGAGCGCGTCGCTGACGAGGATGTCCCCGGGCGCCGCCAGCGCGCTGATCACGCCGACGTTGGCCGCATAGCCGCTGGAGAACACCAGGGCTTCGGGAAGGCCGACCAGCTCCGCCACCGCGCGCTCCAGGTCCACGTGTTCCTGCCGCTCGCCGGCCACGAGCCTCGATGCCCCCGATCCCGAGGACCGCCCCGGGGGAGGACGGGAAGCCAGGGCGAGGTAATCGTTGGAGCAGAACGAGAGGCTGCCGTCGGACACCGGCGCAGGTCGCTTCCGCAGCAGGCTCTGGCTCTCGAGATCGCGAAGAGACTCTTCCAGAAATCGCAGGGCAGGCGGCGTCGTGTGTTTCACGTGAAACAGGCCAGGGCTTTGGGCCGCCCCTCGTCCCTATTCGACGGGGGATGCGCTGTCCGAGGAGGCCGCGACCGGCTCGAGCGCGTCGTCGATTCGTGCGAGGGCGCGGCGGAGGAGGTCGCGCGTCCGCCGTTCGAGGGATTCCCGATCCGCTCGCTGAGCTTCGACCTCGTGGGCGAGCGCGATGGCCGCCAGGAGCATGGCCTGGGGTTGGGCGGGGCGTCCCCGGGGCGAGACCTCCGCGAGCTTCTCCCCGACGATCCGGGCGAGACGCTGCAGATCGGCTTCCGCGGCGGAGCTGACGACCCGGTAGTTCGTTCCCGCGATCCGCAGCTCGACGGTGCGACCCACGCTGAGACGCTATCACAGAACCGGTGCGGTTCGGCATGGGTGGCGCGGGAGGAGAGCCGCCAAGGCGCCAAGAGCGCCAAGAGCGAGTGAAGAAGCGATCGCGGCCATTCGGCCCCGAGCGTCCAAGCGCCTCGTCCCCCTGCCGCACCATCTCTCACGAGGCGGCTTCGCGCCTTCGCGGCCTCTCCTCTCGCGGTCCTCGACCCCAACGCGCCTCAGTAGCGGCCGCTTCTCGCGCGGAGATCGGTCGGCCCTTCACGCCCGCGCACGACCTGAGGCGGATGATGCGCGCGCCAACGAAGACGGGGCTCTCCTCTGCCTCGGCGGTGCGCGAGTGGACGAGGACGACGCGTGAGCCAACGAAGACGGGGCTCTCCTCTGCCTCGGCGGTGCGCGAGTGGACGAGGAAGATGCGTGAGCCAACGAAAGATGCGCTCTAATCTGGCTAGGCGGTGCGCGAGTGGACGAGGAAGATGCG
>PLIR01000101.1 GCA_003139415.1 Myxococcales bacterium
GCGCCGTACTCGGTGATGTTCTTGATGACGCCGCGCACGACCTTGCCCTCTTCGAGGGTCTCGAGCGTCTTCGTCTTCTGCTCGTCGCGCTCCTTCTCGAGGAGAACGCGGCGCGACAGCACGATGTTGCCGCGCTTCTTGTTGAACTTGATGACCTTGAATTGGTAGGTCTGGCCGATCAGCTTATCGAGGTTGCGGATGGGGCGGAGGTCGACCTGCGAGCCGGGCAAGAACGCCTTCACGCCGCCGCGGATGGTGACCGAGAGGCCGCCCTTCACGCGCTGGCTGATCGTGCCTTCGATGAGCTCGTCGCGCTCGCACGCGGCCGAGATCTCATCCCACACCTTCATCTTGTCCGCTTTCTCCTTGGAAAGCGTGACGAGGCCGTCGTCGTTTTCGCGGCTCTCGATGTAGACGTCGACCTGGTCGCCGGCCTTGACCGTCGTCTGGCCCTGCGCGTCGGCGAACTCGCTGAGGGCGATGATCCCCTCGCTCTTGCCGCCGATGTCGATGACGACGTTGTCGCGCTGCACGGCGACGATCGTCCCTTTGACGATCTCGCCTTCTTTTCCGAAATCGCCGGCCTGGATGCTGGCTTCGAACAGACTGGCGAAGTTCTCGGAGGGGCTCGCCGTCGGCTCCGTTTTACCTGTGGAGCTCAGGGTAGAAGTGGTTTGGTTGGACATGTGTTTGGGGGCCCAGGCATCTAGCGTGCCGCACCCTCTCTGTCAAAGCCGGATAAGGCCCGGAAGGGCGTTTATTGGGCCCGTTCGGCTGCTTTGGACCGCACCTCGGCCGCCATCCGCGCGACGGCATCGTCGGCCGCGAGATCCGAGCTGTCGACGAGGACGGCGTCGGGCGCCTGCCGTAGCGGAGCGATGGCCCGCGACGTGTCTTGCTCGTCGCGTCGCTTCAGGTCGGCCAAGGTCTCGTCGAGCGTCGTCTTGGAGCCCGCCGCCGTCAGCTCGTCGAAGCGGCGCTGGGCGCGCACCTCGATGCGGGCCGTCAGGAAGAACTTCACGTCGGCATCGGGGAAGACGACGGTGCCGATGTCGCGCCCCTCGAGCACCACGCCGCCCTGGTGCCCGGCCTGCCGCTGCAGATCGAGCAGCGCGTCGCGCACGCCCTTGTAGGCCGACACCGTGCTGGCGCCCATGCCCACGTCGGGCGCTCGGATCGCGTCGGTCACGTCCTCGCCGTCGAGGCGGACGCGCAGTCCACGCGTGGCGTCCCGCTCGAAGGCGATGGCGCGCCTCTCGACGAGGGAGCGCGCGAGCGTGCTGACCGCCTCGGCGTCCTGCCGAGCAACCCCGGCGCGCAGGGCCGCGAGGGCGACGGCCCGGTACAGGGCCCCCGTGTCGACCAGGACGAAGCCGAGGGCCTCGGCGAGGCGCTTGGCGACGGTGCTCTTGCCCGCCCCGGCCGGGCCGTCGATGGCGACGATGGGCGGGCGACGCGGCGCGGTGCTGCTCACGCGGCGACTCTATAGCAGGCTCTCCGCAGGGGATCGCGCCCGACTACGGCTCGACGTCGATGTGCGCGCCGAGCGCCCGCAGGGTCGCCACGAACTTCGGGAACTCGGCGGCGATCGAGCCGGCGTTTCGCACACGGCTCGGGCCGCCGGCGGCCAGCGCGAGCACGCACGCGGTCATGGCCAACCGCGGGTCTCCCGCACCGTCCACGTTCGCGGCCGACAGCGGCGCGGCGCGACCGTGCATTACGATCCCGTCGGGCTCCGTCGTGCATTCGACGCCGAAGGCGCCAAGGAGGGCCGCGGTCGCGCCGAGCGCCTGGGAGCCCGCGTCGACGGTTCGAACGCGCGTCGTACCCGGGGCGAGGGCCGCGATGGCGCATGCGGCCAGGAGATCGCCCATCGCCCGCTCCAGAGCCTCGCCCCCGACGACCGCGGCACGCGTCGCGCCGCACCACGCGTGCAGGTCCGCCACCGGTTCGCCCAGCGTCTCGCCATGCGCCTCGATCTGGACGCCTGCGCCGAGGTCGCGAGCGATGTCGAGGAAGCCGGATGCGGTCGGGTTGGTCGCGACGCCACGCACCGTGATGCGTGAGCCGGGAACGAGCTGCGCCGCCGCAACGAGGATCGCGGCCGCGGAGAGATCGCCGGGCACCGTCGCGCGAAACGCCGGCCAGGACCCCTCCCAGCCGGCCGGGTCGACGCGCACGACGGTCCCGATGGTGTGGATCGGGGCCCCGAGCGAGGTGAGCATCCGTTCGGTGTGGTCGCTCGACACGTGCGGCTCCCGGTAGATCGTGGGTCCGTCCGCGTAGAGGCTCGACAGAAGGAGGGCCGTCTTGACGTGTGGGTCGGCGAGGTCGGCCTCGTGCTCCAGCGGAGACAGGGTCCGTCCTTCGGGGAGAGGGCCGATCGCCAGCGGGGGGCCGAGGGTCGCTCCGTGTGGCGCCCGGAGGGATGCGACGAGCCCGCCCCGCAAGCGTAGTGGCGCGACCAGCTCCGTCAGGTCGGCGCCTGACAGCGACCCGCCGGTGGTGAGGTTCGAGCGGAAGTGCTGGCCCACGAGCAACCCGCAAAGAAGCGCCATCGCAGACATCGAGTCGCCGCAATCGAGGTCGACCGACGGCGCGACGAGCCCGCGCCGCCCCACACCCGCGATGCGCCATTCGGAAGCGGAGGCCGGGTCGATCCCCACGCCGAGGGCGCGAAGGACGCGGCCGAGCGCGACGATCGCGTCGTGGTGCGGCAAGCCCGCGACGTGGGTCGTGCCCTGGCCGAGCGCCCCGAAGGCGATGGCCCGCAACGCGATCTCGGTGTCCGCCGGGACGGGGACGCTCCCCGCGAGCGGGCGGGAGGCGGGGTGAACGACGAGGGTCGTCAACGGGTCGATCTAGCGCCCGGGGATGAAGCGGGTGCCGAGATCCAGCAGAGCGGCCAGCGCGGCCCCGTCGACCGCGAATTTGCAGGTGACGTCGCTGCCGACCGCGTCGACCTGGAGGTTCTGGATGCGAGCGCCGCCGAGGGCCGGGGCGAGGACCGTGAGCCAGCCATCGAGCGCGTGGATTCCGGCGACGGCCGTGGTGGCTGCCGTCGGGTCCGCGAACGTCGACGTGGAGGCGACGTTCAGGCCCGGCGGATTGAAGTCGGCGATCGCGCGCACGAGCTTCAGCCCGCGGAGCCATCCCAGGTTGATGACGCCGATGTTGCCGACCGGGACGGGTTGCGACGAGAAGTCCGCGACGAGCGCGGCCTGCGCGCCGGGGCTCTGCAGGGCCTCGATGACCTGCGGCGAGACGGCCCGATCGAACCGTCCCTGCTTGACCCGGTCGATGACCGCTTGCACGCGCGTCGCCGTTCCCGCGATGAGCGTCTTTGCCGAGAGCGCCGCAAACGTCACCTGGCCCGCCGTCTCCGTGACGAACCCGGCGTAGTTGGCGCTCGTGATGGGCGCGCCCGATCGCGTCTGCGTCGCAGCCTGGATCTGGGCCGGGTCGAACCGACCTGCGAGCACGACGATCACGTCGGGTGCGTTCGCGGGGTAGCTGGCCACGACGGCCCGGTCGATGTCGTGGGCGGGCTGGAACCCGACGCTGTCGGGCAACGGGAGCAGCGCCGTGAGCGCCTTGCCCAGGGAGGGCCCGAACGCGCTGGCGAAGGCGGCGCGGGCGTCCACGTTGCCGACGACGATGGCTCCGGCCGGAACGAGCGCCAATGGATCCGCGTCCAAGTCGGTTGCCCCGCCCGTGGCGGCCCCTTGGGCGCCGTGCCGGGCGCAGCCCGCGATCGATGCCGCAAGCACGAGCCATGCGGCCCCCCACCACCTCCTGAGACTCATGCGCCGGGAGGTTAGCAGGGGCGCGCCCGGCTTGAAGCGCGGGGAGGGCGAACGTGGCGTACGCTTGCATTGCCCGTGAAGTCCAGGCGCACCAGCCCCGATGCGCTGCGCGAGCTGCGCGACAAGTACCTCGAGATGCTCTCGATGCGCATCGAGCACGCATCCGGCGCCGAGGACGAAAGTCGGGCGCGGCAGCGCATGGCGCGGCTCGCGTCGCGCTTCCCGGGGGCCCTCCGGGAGATCGACCACCTGGAGATGGACGTCATTCGCGCGCGGATCGCCGGGCTCGACGCCGTGCTCGATGGGGGAGGGCCGGTGGAGGACTGGATGGAGGCTGTCGCGACGTTTCATGCGTTCGCGCGCGGGGCCCTCTTCGCGAAGCGGTGGCTCGCGGGGCGAAAGCGGATCGATGCGCTCCTCGTGTCGGCGTACGAGAGGCAGGCCGCCGATCACGAGTTTTCCGTCGACGCGCTGCTCTGGTCGAAGGACCTCGATCGAATCGCCGTGCCACCGCGGGGCAGGGTGCTCGATCTCGTCTTCGCGCGCGTCGCCCTCGACCTCGGGACGACGCACGAGCGGGTTCGCGCGCTCGTCTTTCGTCCGCGCCGGCGCAAAGCCTCGCGATGACGACGCAGCTAGCTTGAGGGGGTGGACGACGACGGCGTCGACGGAGTCGCCGGGGTGGCGCTCGGGGTGCTGGTCTTCGTCTCGCCCTTGTCCGTCGAATCCGACTTGGCCTCGCCGCTGGAGCCGGCGGTGTTCGAACCTGCCGCCCCCGCGTCGGACGGCTTATCGGGCGCCTTCGCCTTGCTCGAATAGAGGTCGGAGTACCAACCACCTCCCTTGAGGATGAAGTTGGTGCCCCCGCTGATCAGACGATGCGCTGCGGCTGCCGCGCATTTGGGGCAGACCTCGATGGGCGCCTCGACGATTCGCTGCACCTGCTCCCACTGATGGCCGCAGGCCGAGCAAGCGTACTCGTAAGTCGGCATCCACATAGCGAATATGGCCGGCCTGGCACTCTGTCAAGTCGAGTGCCAGGTGTGGGCGGCGCACCCATGGGCCTCGCAGCGGGCCTCGCACCTGCGTCGAAGTTCGCGCCTTTCTTGCCCGCATCGACGCGAAAGGGCTAAGCCATCGAAAACTTGACTTGGAAGCTTGAACTGAACGGGCGAAGGGCGATACAGGTGGCAGGTAGCCTGTGACGATATGTGCAGTGACATGCTTGGGGCCGGACCCGCGCTTGTGCTGGGTCGTGCGCCCCTCCCCCCGGAGCCAATCTAGATGAAGATCAAGAAGCTCGAGCTCATCGGCTTCAAGTCGTTCGTCGACAAGACCGTCCTCCACTTCGACAACGACGTGTTCGCGATCGTCGGCCCGAACGGGTGCGGCAAATCCAACATCGTCGACGCCATCCGGTGGTGCATGGGCGAACAGAGCGCCCGGCACCTGCGCGGGCGGTCGATGGAGGACGTCATCTTCAGCGGCAGCGAGACGCGCAGCGCCCACGACTTCGCCGAAGTGACCCTGACCTTCTTGAACGACGACCAGAGCGAGCTCCCGCTCGAATACCGCGACTACGCCGAGCTCGCGATCACGCGACGGCTGCACCGGTCCGGCGAGAGCGAGTACCTCATCAACAAGACCCCCGTGCGCCTGCGGGACGTGACGGACTTGTTCCTCGGCACCGGTGCCGGCACCAAGGCGTACTCGATCGTCGAGCAGGGCAAGGTCGGCCTCATCGTGAGCGCGAAGCCCGAGGACCGGCGATTGCTCATCGAGGAGGCGGCCGGCATCACCAAGTTCAAGAGCCGGAAGAAGCAAGCCGAGAAAAAGATGGAGCTGACGCAGCAAAACTTGCTGCGCGTCGGCGACATCGTCGCGGAGATCGAGCGCAACATCACGTCGCTCAAGCGCCAGGCCGCCAAGGCCGAGCGCTACGTCGCTTACCGCGACGAGCTCGAGGATCTGCACCTCTACGAGGCCTCGCACCGCTTCCTCGAGCTGACGGGTTGGATCAAGCTCGAGGGCGCCGCGGTCGAGTCGCTGTCCGAGGACTGGGAGCGCTCACGTTCGGAGCTCGCCGCGCGCGAAGCCGAGCTCGAGGCCAAGCGCCTCGAGGTGCACGAAGCCGAAGAGCGCCTCGAGGTCGCGCAGAACGAGAGCTTCGCCGCCGACAGCGCGGTGCGCGCCGAGGAGGCCGCGATCGAGCGGTCGAAGGACCGGCTCGTTTCCCTTTCGCAGCGCGAGCAGCAGGCAGAGCTCGAGCGCTCGCAGATGAGCGAGCAGGCCACGCAGCTGGCCACCGAACGCGACGTCGTCACCGAGCAGGTCTTCGTCCTCCAGGCCGAAGAGGGCTCGGAGGCCGAAGCGCTCGCGCGCGAAGAGGCCGCGCTGGCGGGGCGGGTCTCGCAACACGCGACTTGCAACGCGAGCGTCGCTGCCAACCGGCAAGCCCTGGCCCGCGCGCAGGCCGAGATCGCGAGCGTCGAGGCGCGTCTGGCCGGGTTCGAGCGACGCCGATCCGAGATGGCCATGCGCAAGGACAAGCTCGCGGCCGAGCGGGAGACGCTCGAGAGCTCGCGCGTCGAGCGCGCGTCCCACGCGGAGGGCCTCGCGATATCCATCGAGGATCTCGTCTCGGGCCGCACCGCGAGCGCGGAAGAGAAGGCGCGCCTCGAGCTGCGTCTCGTGGAGCTCAAAGACGCCGTCCAGGCCCACGAGCGGGCGCTCGACGTGGCCAAGGCCGAGCTCTCGAAGAAGCGATCGCGCTGCAATGCACTCGAGGAGATGCACGCGCGTCTCGAGGGGGTCGGCGCGGGCACCAAGGCCATCGTCGCGAGCCGCGACGCGTGCATCGCCGGGATGGTCGCCGATCGGGTCGAAGCGCCCGAGGCGCTGACGCAGGCCCTGGCGGGCTTGCTGGGTGCGCGCGTCCACGACGTCGTGGTGCGCGACATCGACCGCGGCGTCGTGTTGCTCGAGCAGCTCGCCGACGAGAAGAAGGGGCGGGCCGCGATCGTCCCGCAGCATCCGGCCTTCGTGTCGGCGGCCGCGGAGCCGCTGCCGGAGGACGAGGCGATCGTCACGCGCCTCGTCGATGCGCTCCGCTTCGCGCCGGACGACGAGGCGCTCGTCCGGGCGCTCGTCGGCGACGCGGTCGTCGTCAGCGATCTCGCGTCGGCCCGGCGTCTTCGCGACGTCGGGGTCGAGGCCTTGCTCGTCACGGTCGACGGGGCCGTCCTCCACGCCGACGGCCGTGTCGAGGGCGGGTCGGGCGATCAGGTCGCCTCCGGCATGCTCGAGGGCAAGCGTGAAGCGCGCCTTCTCGCCGTCGAGGTCGAACGGCTCGATGCGCTCGTCACGGCGAAGGTCGCTGACTTTCAAGCCGCGCGCGCCGATCTCGCCCGCACGGGTAGCGCGCTCGACGTCGCGCGGCAGGACGCCCACGCCAAGGAGCTCGCGCTCGTCACGTCGCAGAAGGATCTGCAAAAGGCGGAGAGCCTGCTCGACGGGATCGTGCGTCGCCTGCAGTCGCTCGCCGAAGAAGAGATGGAGCTCGGACGGGCCATCGACGAAGCGGCGGTCGAGCGCGAGCTCGCCCAGGAGTCGCTGTCCGAGGTGCGGTCACGCTCCGAGAGCAGTCAATCGGATCTGCTCGAGGGCGAACGGTCGCTCGCCGAGGCGCAGGAGCTCCTCGACAGCCAGCGGCAGACAGTCACGGTGTGCAAGGTCACCATCGCCGGCGCTCGCGAGCGGCTGGCCGCGGCTCGCGGCACCGAGACTCGCCTCGCGAAGAGCGCGACCGAGCTCGAGGCGCGCGCGGCACGGTTGGAAGAAGAGCTCGTCGCGAACGCCAAGGCCTACGGCGAGACGGCCGCGCAGCTCATGATCCACAAGGGGAACGTCCACGAGGCCCTCGACCGCGCGAGCGCGTCCCGCGACGTCCTCGCCAGCGTCCGCTCGGTCTTCGAGGAGCTCCGCGGCGACCTCGCGCAACGCGAGACCGTCATCCGCGACCTCCGAAGCCGCACCGAGGCCCTCCGCGAAGAGCTGCAGATCCACGAGCTCGGGCTGCGTGAGCGCGAGCTGGCGATGGATCACCTGGTGGGCGGCGTGGCCGAGAAATTCCGCGGCCTGCGGCTCGCACGCGTCGTCGGCGACTACCACCTCCGACCGCCGCCCGACGACGTCTCGCACGCGCGCCTCGAAGAGCTGTCCAAGCTCATCGAGCGTATGGGCTCCGTGAACCTCGACGCCATGCGCGAGCACGCCGAGGCCGAAGAGCGCTTCACCTTCTACACGACGCAGAAGGCCGACCTGGATCACGCCCTCGCGGATTTGACGCGCGCCATCCAGCAGATGAACCGCGAGTCGCGCCGGCTCTTCGAGGAGACGTTCGCCGCCGTCGACGCCAAGTTCAGAGAGATCTTCCCGCGCATGTTCCGCGGAGGCCGCGCCGAGCTGCGTCTGACGAACCCCGACGACATGCTCGAGACGGGCATCGACATCGTGGCCCAGCCGCCGGGCAAGAAGCTGTCGAGCATCGAGCTGATGAGCGGCGGCGAGAAGGCGCTCACGGCTGTCAGCCTGGTCTTTGCCATCTTCCAGATCAAGCCGTCGCCCTTCTGCATCCTCGACGAGGTCGACGCCCCGCTCGATGAAGCGAACGTCGCCCGTTACAACGATCTCGTTCGTTCGATGACGGACCGGTCGCAGTTCATCCTCATCACCCACGTCAAGCGCACGATGCAGATGGTCGATGTCCTCTACGGCGTCACGATGCCCGAGGCGGGCGTGTCGAAGATCGTGAGCGTGCGGATGAACGACGCGGCGCAGACGGCCAAGACGAAACCGGCGGAACCAGCGGCCGCCGTGGCGTGAGCCGGACGCGTCAACTAGGTTAGGGCTGTGTCCGAAGCCCGCACCGACTCCGCCGCCCCGAAGAAAAAGAAGAAGAAGACCGCCGCCGAGATGCAGCGCGAGCTGCGCGATCTGGCGAAGCCGTCGAGCGACGCGCCGGACCGCCAGGTCGATCTGACGAAGATCTACGTGCGGGTGGGCCTCGTCCTCGCCGTCATTTGGGCGATCGCGGGCATCGTCACGCGCTGGACCGTCATTCCGCTCTATGTCGCGGGCGCGCTGACGGTGGCCGCCGTGGGTGCAGGGGTCTGGTTGAGAGGGTACGTCCGCAAGTCGAGGGAGCTCGGCGCCCTGCTGCGATCGGCAGGCGAGACGGAGCAGGGGCGTCAGGATGCCCTCCGCAAGTTGACGACGGACTTCAAGAAGGGCGACGTGCAGGCGGCGATCGCGCGAGCGCAGCTCGAGATGCAGGACGATCCGCGGACGGCGCTGGCGACGCTCGAGTCGATCGAGCTGGAGAAGCAGCTCTCGCCGGTGGCCGACCAGGTGCGCTGCACGCGAGCCACGATTCACCTGCAGCTCGGCGAGCTTCAGGAGGCCCGGGCGCTCGTCGACAAGATCGAGCTCGGCAAGCAGCAAGAGCCCAAGACGCGCGCGATGTTCGCGGCCATCGCCGGCGAGGCGTGGGGGCGCACGGGCCAGAGCAAGAAGGCGGTCGAACTGCTCGACCTCTACAACCCGGAAGACCCCGAATACGGCGAGATGCGCGTGCAGATGTGGCGATCGAGGGCCTTCGCCTGTGCGGGCAACGGCGACATGAAGGGCGCGTCCCGCGCGCTGAAAAAGCTCGTCGAGGTGAACCCGCAGCTGCTCGGGATGTTCGTGGCCGCCAAGAAGGTGCACCCGATGCTGCAGCAGGAAGCGAAGCAGCTTCTCATGCGCAGCGGCGCCGTTCAGCGCCGGATGGTCCGTCAGAAGATGTAAGGGGCCTGGAGCAACCTCCACACGGAGGCCGCTTCACTCCACGGACGTCGGACGTCCGAGTCACGCTGGCTCAATGTGGCACGGCAACCGGTGGCCGAAGGGCCCCAGTTTCCGCGTGAAATCGCGTCAAGCGCCCTGGCACACCGAGTGCTCATGCATCTCCCGAGAACGCGGGAAGGGAGCGGGCAACCATGGGTCGAATGATGAACCGAGCGAGCGGTGGAGCGGCCTTGGCGCTCGTCTTTGCGGTCCTGGGCGGAGGTGCGGTCGGATGCGGGGGTGAAATCCTGCCGGAGCCTCCTGGCAGTACCGGCGGCAACCTCTCCGGGGGCAGCGGGGGAGGCGGGGACCAGGGCTCGTCCCCGGGTGGCGGCGCGTCGTCCGGCGCCGGCGTGTCGTCGGGCTCTTCGTCGGGGTCGAGCACGGGGGTGAGCTCAGGCAGCTCGCCGGGCGTTCCGGGTCAAGCGGGGGGATCCTCCTCGGGGCAGGGCGTGTCGCCCCCCATCCTCATCGGCAGCAGCGGCGTCGCGAGCAGCTCGGGATCGAGCTCCGGGGCCTACCCGGGTTCGGGACCCTGCGCCGATCTGGGAGTGCCGGACATCGCCGAGGTCTGTCCCGACGGCACGTACGCCGCCGGCGAGTACATCGACGAGGGAGGGCAGTGCGTCCTGTCATTCAACTGCCCGACTCCGACGTCTCCCGCGAGTCCGCCCGGCACGCCGCCGGCGACTGGTTGCACCGGCGCGCTTCCGGACATCTGCGAGGTGTGCTCCAGCGGGAAGACGGCCTGCGCGCACTTCGTCGTGGTGGATGGCGAGTGTGTCACCGAGATCTGCCCGAAGGGGGCGGGCGGCGTGAGCCCGGGCGGCCCCGTCATGGTGTCGCCGCCCGGTGAACCCGTCGATGGTGGGGAGCTCGATGCATCCGAGCCGCCGCCCGCCATCGACGCGGGGCCGACGGGGTGCTCCCAAGGCGCCGCGTGCGAGTACGGCTCGGGGTGCGGGAGCGCGGGCGGGGCGTGCGACGTCTCGTGCACCTGCACGGAGAAGGGCTTCCTCGAGTGTTCGGAATCCTGCGAGGAGGCGAGCGCTCCGGTGGGCACGGGCACTGCGTCGCCGCCGCCGATGTAAGAGGGCTTCGCGCTAGTTGTCCATCGCGCCCTGGGCGATCCAGCTCGCGATACGGCTCATGTCGGACTCGGTGAACTCGTACCCGAGGCCTCCGTCCGCGGACTCGTCGGGCATGACGCCGCCGCTCGTCGCGCCCCTGACGTGCAGCGCTTGGTAGAACACTGTGGTCGTCGGGTCTTTGGACCCGCCCATCGGGAGCAGCGGCGGAAAGGCCGAGAGCGACGCCGTGAACAAGCCCGACCAGCAGGTCTCGGCGGTGGGACCGCAGACGAAGCCGCTTTCGGTGCTCCCGAAGTCGGTAGGCCCCCCGTGGCAGATGCTGAGGGCGGTGCAGCTGGCCTGCGCGCTCGGGCCGAAATAGGTGCTGTACAGGTCTGACCAGGACTGCGGGCCCGCGTCATCGTTGACGGTCGTCGTCGGCCCGGTTTGGGCGGTCAAGAGCTCGCCGCCCGTCTCGTGGCCCGTCGAATAGCAACCCGCTGCACCGAGACTCGCGCAGGTGACTAGGACGAGCGTCCCGAGCCGCACGAGGCTGAAGGGAGAAACAGTACGGACCATGGATGCCGGACTGTGGCTCGATGTCCGCCCGGTTTCCAGCGCCTGATGGGCATTGGTGCCGAAGTGATCGTGACCGCGGCACTCGTTATGAGGCGCTTCCCACGCCGGTGGGATCGCGTGTGGCGCTGCCTTCTCAGGTGACTGCCGCCCTGGCCTGCGCTGCGGGCTTGAGCGACACCTCCGGCATCAGCTCAGCGAAGCTCACGACATTCACCTCCGGCATGTCGCCCTCGACGAGCTTGCGGACGAAGCGCCGGATGTCCGGCTGCGTGAGGATGACAGCCGCCTTCTGGTCGTGCCCGTCGGTCGCGTCCTTCACCGCCCGCCGGATGGACGCCAGCACGTCGCGCGCCGCCGGAGGCGGGAGCGCCAGGAACGCGCCCGCCGGGGTGCGCGTGATCGCCCTCCGGACGGTGTCCTCGAGGATGGCGTCGAGCAGCACGACGTCGAGGTGACCGGCGCCCTCGGTGAGCCGGAAAGTGATGGCGCGGCGCATCTGGCTGCGGACGTACTCGGCGAGGTTCAGTGGGTCCTTCTCCGATGGGGTCACCGCGGAGAGCGCCTCGAGGACGCCACGCAGGTCGCGGACGCTGATGCCTTCTTCGACCAGCCGTCGCAGGACGTCGGCCAGCATGACGACGCTCACGGGCTTGGGGACCACGTTTCGAACCGTCGCCGGCGCGAACGCCTCGAGATCGTCGAGGAGCCTCTGCGTCTCGGTGAGCCCGAGGAAGTCCGCCGCGCGTGCGGTGACGACCTCCTGGACCCGCGGCCGCACCCAATCGACGAGGCCGTCCGCCGCTATCTCCGGGGGGATTCGCAAGACCCTCGTGGGCACCTCGTGCACCGAGAGGACGACGTGACGCGCGTCGAGATCGCCGAGCACGCGGATGACGGGGGCGGGCAGGGGCACCCCCAGCTCCGCGAAAATCTGCTCACGAAGACCAAGCGCCATCGCCCGAAGCCCCACTGGTTCGGCGTCGACCACGGCGTCGAGGTCGGCGCTGACGTCGAGGCTCCACGGCGAGACCAGCGGAACGAACGACGGTTCGCCCGGCCGGGCGCGGGTGCGATCGCGCGCCGCCGCCTCGGTCGGGGACGGATGACGCTCGCCGGTGCGCGCACGCGCACGCGCCCTCCCCGCCCACCACAGGCCCGCCCCGATGACGAGGAACGGCGCGGTCGGCAGCCCCGGCACGACGGCGAGAAGGAGCACGAAGACGCTCGCCACCCGGAGCGCCTTTGGGGCGCCGAGCAGTTGCCGCGCGAGTTCTTCGGCGAGGGGCGTCTCGGCCTCTTCGCTGGCGACGCGCGTCACGAGGACCCCGGCGGCCGTCGAGAGGACGAGCGCCGGGATCTGCGTCACGAGGCCGTCGCCGATCGTGAGCAGGCCGTAGCGCTTCAGCGCGTCCGCGGCCGTCATGTCCTTCATCGCGACGCCGATCGCGAGACCGCCGAGGGCGTTGACGAGGACGATGACGATCGAGGCCACGACGTCGCCCTTGACGAATTTCATGGCACCGTCCATGGCGCCGTAAAACTGGCTCTCGCGCTGCAAGAGGCGCCGCCGGCGCCGGGCTTCGTTGCCGTCGATGGAGCCGCCGCGGAGCTCCGCGTCGATGGCCATTTGCTTGCCGGGCATGGCGTCGAGCACGAAGCGGGCGCCGACCTCGGCGACGCGCTCGGAGCCCTTGGCGATGACGATGAACTGGATCGTGGTCAGGACGAGGAAGACGACGGCGCCGACGACGTAGTTGCCGCGGACGACCATGTTCCCGAAGGCCTTGATGACCTCCCCGGCGTTCGCCTGGAGAAGGATGAGGCGCGTCGACGCCACGTTGAGCGACAGGCGGAGCAGCGTCGTCAGGAGCAAGAGCGTCGGGAACGTGGCGATGCCGATCGCATCGGGCACATAGAGGACGACGAGGAGGATTGTGACCGCGAGCGAAAGGTTCGCCGAGAGCAGGACGTCGAGCACCCACGTCGGCAGCGGGACGATCATCAAGCCGACGACGAGGACGACGAAGGCCGCGAGCGCGGCGTCGGCGCTCGGAAGGGACGGGGCGCGAGATCGAAGCGAGCGGGGCGACGCGCCGGCCATGGGCGACCCTAGGCACGGATGGCGCGCGGCGCGTAGAACAAAGTGCTGGGCGCGGCGTCCCTCACAGCGATGGCCGCAGGCCTGCTACGCATTGGCCCTTCACGCGCCAGAAGGTCGAGCGGCCGACTCAGCCGAGCCACTCCCCGGCAGCGAGCAACGAGCGCCCGGCGGTACAGAATCGAAGGCGGCCCGGGAGGTCACGAGAGCGAGTCTACCGTCTCCCGGAAAGACCGCGAAGTCGCGGGTGCGGGTGATACCATAGGGCACGTGCGCGCCATCCCCGCCGAGGTCCTCGCCAGCGCGCCCCGCCTCTTCTGGGACGTCGACCCCGCGACGCTGGATCCCGCGCGGCACGAGGAGTTCATCGTCGGACGCGTGCTGGTCGAGGGCGACTGGCCCGCCGTTCGGGCGCTGAGGCGGGAGATGGGCGACGCCAGGCTGGCGGCGTTCGTCCGCCATGCGGGACGACGGCGCCTCGACCGTCGTACGCTCCGTTTCCTCGAGGCCGTGCTCGATCTACCAGCCCAGTCATGCGAGACGACGTCCTCGACCAACCCCAGCGCGCCGCTCTTCGTGCCCTGAAGCCCGCGGCCGCTCACGGCTACTACCTTGCGGGGGGCACGGCCCTCTGCATGCATCTGGCGCACAGGCTCTCCGTGGACCTCGATCTCTTCAGGACCGAGGCGTTCGACGCGGGGGCCATGGTGTCGGACCTCACGGCTGCGGGCGTGGGGCTCACGTCGGTCACCACGTCGCGCTCGACCGTGCACGGCCTAGTCCAGGGAGTCCCCACGAGAGAGCTCTGCTTCCCGTATCCCACGCTCGACGCCCCGCAGCCCTCTCCCGAGGGACTCCCGGTCGCGGGCCTTCGCGACATCGCAGCAATGAAGATCGAAGCCATCGCGTCACGGGGTGCGCGGAAGGACTTTTACGACCTCTACTTCATCGGTCAGAGCGGTCTCTCGCTCCGGCAATCGATCGCCGCATACGAAGAGCGTTTTGCTGCGGCGCGGCCCGACCTCTACCACCGCCTTCGTGGGCTCACGTTCTTCGACGACGCGGAGCGCGAGCCCGACCCCAAGCTCCTGCGGCCGGCCACGTGGGACGAGGTCCGCGCATACTTCGTGTCGCAGGTCAGGGAAATCTGGTCCGGATCCTGACGCCCTAGTCAGTGGCAGGCGAGAAGCGGCACGCTCGCGCCGTTCAGCCTCACGCCCTCCGTCCACCCCGGCAAGACGCGTGCAAGAGAGAAGGTGACGGGCTTCGCCTCGCGCCCTGGTTGAGGCGGCGCGACAGAGCTGTCGAACATCTTCCCGTCGGTGGTCCAGCCCGAGTAGTTCACGTTCACGGAGTCGTTCAGGCCGGGGTGGTCGGCGCCCCTGCCGGGGATCAGCACCTTGCTCGCGAGGCCGCTTGCAGTTCTCGCCGCGTCCGCGGGCGGCTGCTCAACGTCCGGAGGTGCTGGCACTCCCCTGAGGGCCTCGACGGGCGCGACGGCCGGATTCGCTGAAGGCTCGGCGGGCGATTGATTCGCCCGCATCGCGGACGCCGCGGCCTTCGCCTTGAGAACTGGTTGGCCTAGGTCAGGCTGGCGTCCTTACGTCGTCGGCCGAAGCTGCGCGTTCTCTTGGGTGTGCGGGCCATGCGGACCGTAATCGAGCTCGGCGCCTCCGTTGCTGCTCCGGACGACCGTGGCGGGGGCGTCGTGGCGGTCCATGAGCGACTCGACGAAGATCATCGTATCGTTCGGCGTGGCGAGGGCGGCTCGCAGGTCGCCGACGGTCCGGACGACGAACGACCGGGCCGACGTGTCGCGACGGAAGATCTTCGGCAGGTCGGCGTAGGCCCAGTTGGCCACGTCGTTGTAGGGCTCGGCCTTGCCGAGATAACCCCGTTCGATCGTATATCCGCCGTTGTTGATCAGCAAAATGACGGGCTTGTGGTCGTGCCGCAGGATGGTCGACAGCTCCTGCGCGGAGACCTGGAACGAGCCGTCGCCGATGAGCAGGATATGACGGCGGTCCGGCGCCGCGGTCAGGGCGCCGAGCAGGGCGCCGACCGAGTAACCGATCGAGCCCCAGTTGATGGACCCGACGAAGGTGCTCTTGGGCGGCAGCTTCAGGCCGAGGACGGCGAAGGATGTTCCGTTGTCGACGTAGAGGACGTCGCCCGGTCGCAAGTAGCTCTGGACGGCCCGCCAGTACGCCGCCTGGGTGAGCTTGGCAGAGCCGTCGGGGAGCGGCGCCGCCATCGCCGCCCCGGCAGGGCGTGGAGCGCGGTTCGTCGTGACCCGAGGGACAGCATCGATGACGCCCCGCAGGACTTCTCCGCGCGTCACCGCCTGATAGTTGTCGTCGCCGGCGTCCACCGAGTGCCCACGCACGTGGATGGCATCGGCGGGCAGCGAGGCCGTGAAATCCCCGGTCGTCGCCTCGATCGGTCGGTAGCCGACGCAGAGGAGGCAGTCGCTGGTCTCGACCGTCTGGCGTACATGGGGCTCGCTCGACTTTCCGCCGTAGACGCCGATGAAATGGGCAAACGTCTCGTCGATCACCGCCTTGGCGGCGTTGATCACGGCCACTGGAGCCGCCAGTTTTTCGGCGAGCTCCATGAGCTCGGACGCGACGCCGAACCGGTCCGCGTCCGCATCGACCAGGATCGCCGGCGACTTGGCGGCGCATAGTCGCCCCGCGATGGCAGCGACGCAGGAACGCAACCGTTCGGGGTCGCCGGGCGGTGCGGCGAGGTCGAGCCGATCGGCCGGAACCTCGATCTCGAGATGCGTGATGTCGGATGGCACCTCCATGTAGACGGGAAGCCTTTCCCGCCATGCGGTGAGGATCAGCCGATCGATCTCCGTGGCCGCGTTGCGAGGCGTGATCCTGGCCTGCGCGGCGGTCACGGGCGCGTAGGCGCGGAGGAAGTGGTCATAGCTCCCGTCGGCCATCGTGTGGTGCATGCCCAGGCCACGATCGATGGATCTCAGGGGTACGGAACCGGCGATGCAAATGACCGGGACGCGCTCGCTGCAGGCGCCGCCGATGCCGTTGATGGCGCTGAGGGGGCCAACGCCGTTGGTCACCAGGAGCGCGCCCAGGCCGGTCAACCGCGCGTAACCGTCCGCCGCGTACGAGGCGTTCAGCTCGTTGCACGTGCCGATCCATTTCGGAGCGCCGGCGTCCTGGAGCTGCTGCAGCAGCGGGAGGTTGTAGTCGCCGGGAACGCCGAAGAGGTGCCTTATTCCAGCCTCCTCCAGGCGGCGGAGGAGGAAGTCGCCGATTTTCATTCGCTGGATGGACGCGCCGGACATGGCCTTTCACCTCCGTCGATCGCATCGATTGTCGATGCTCCGGAGATTCGTCTAGCAGGGCGTCATCGCCATCCAACCCGTCTCGACCGCGCCTTTGTCTGGCGCTCCCGAGCGCAGAACAGGGTATCCAACGTCCTCGCCGGGGCCTTCGCAATCATTGAGGACCGAATCAGCCCTTCACGCGCCAGAAGCTAGAGGGGCCGACTCAGCCGAGCCAGTCCCCGGCAGCGAGCAACGAGCGCCCGGCGGCACAGAAGCTCTCGGCGACTGCGACCTCCTCTGCGGCGCCCTCGGACGTGAAGACGAAGAACCGATTGTAGTCGGCCTCCGTGCGAAACTGCTCCAGCCGCGCCAGCTCCTTGGCGTGCACGGGTGCGAGGCGACCCGGAACTACGAAATGAAGGCCCAGCATCGAGCCGACACCGCCGTGCGTGGCCGGCTCGATCCCCTCGGTCAGGAGAAGGGCGCGCGCGACATGAAGAGCAGCGTAGTAGGCCCGGCTCACCGCGTCGTTCACCAGGCCGATCTTGAGAAGCTCGCGGGCGGCGCGCAGGGCATCTTCGCCGCGCGCCACCTCGGCCCGGACGTGAGCCCGTGCGTTCTCGGGGCTCACGCCGCGACCCCCTCCGCGAGCACGTTCTGCGCGAAGGACGACTCCAGCTCGACGAGCCGGTCGAAGTCCGCGGTGGCCATCACGACGGGCGAGATGTGAAGGGTGCGTGCGAGCGACACGTCGCAGCCAAGCTCGATGGCGGCGATCTTCTCTTTCCAGGTCAAGTCGTGAACGACCGCCAGGACGTCGACGTCCGACTCCTCGTGGGTATCGCCGCGAGCCTGGGACCCGTAGAGGCGCACCCATCCGACGCGCGCGCCGAAGAGCGCCCTCAAGCGCTCCGCGAACTCGTGAGCGGCATCGAAGGCGGCCCCGGAGGTCACGAGAGCGAGTGTACCGTCTCCCGGAAATAGCGTCGAAGTCGTACGGACGCGGGGCGGGCGATGCCAAGGGATCGGTTCAGACGCCCCACGGCGCGCTCAATGGCAGCTGTAAAGCGGCACACTTCCGTCGTACCGCGGGGCAGAGGCATCGGTTGCTTCGCAGCCGTTGTAATCGACGCCCGAGGTGACGCTGTAGCAGTAGTTGCTGCCGGTATACTGGAAGTTGTCGTAAGGGCCGGCGCAGAGGGGCGCGCTGTGCGCGCACGCCGTGTAGCCGGTCGTGTCCAACGTGCACGCCGCGCCCCCGTCGACAGCGGCGCAGCAGGCCCACTTCTCGCCCGCCCCTGCATCCCCGGTGCAATCCGTCTCGTCCGTGCACTGCCACCCAACTGCGAGGCCCTGGGCGGGCGGTTCGCAGACATATTGTGCGTTGCAGACCAGGGACGCGCCGCACTTGTCCTTGGTGCAGCACGGCTCGTCCGGGGCTCCGCAGGCGGCGGCATCGGAGGCGTCGCTCGAAGCATCGGCTGCGCTCGCGGCATCGGTGGCCGCTTCCGCGACTCCGGCGTCGGCAGGCGCGTCGGCAGGGCTGTCCACTGGGGCATCGGCTGCGCCGGAGTCGTCGACCTCACCGTCCTCGGTCGCGGGAGAATCCATCGACGCTTCGGGCA
>PLIR01000469.1 GCA_003139415.1 Myxococcales bacterium
GGCACCGGCGGGTTCGGCGGTCTCGCAGGGCTCGGCGGCACCGCAGGCGTCGTCACGACGCCGCTCGAGCCCGCCGCCGCTGGCAGCGCGACGCACTGACGCTCCGGGGTCACCGCGAGCGCGGTGACCGCTATTCGGCATCAAGGCTACACAGCATCCAGGCCGCGTTCGCCGGTCCGGATGCGCACGGCCTCGAGGACCGGCAAGACGAAGACCTTGCCGTCACCGGCCTTGCCCGTCTCGCCCCGCTGCTGGATGGCGCGCACGACGCCGTCGGTCTGCTCGTCGGGGCCAAACCACTCGATGACGACCTTGTCGACGAAGTCGACCTGATAGGCGCTGCCCCGAAAGACTTCGCGGTGGCCGCCGGATCCTCCCGCGCCCTTGGCCATCCCGAGCGTGAGACCGCGCACGCCGATGAGCAGCAGGCGCTCGATGATCGCGTCGAGCCGCTCCTCGCGAACGATGGCCAGGACCTTTTTCATGGCGTGCGGTGCACCCTCAGTCATCGTTCTCGCACGTTGCGCTGAGATTGCGTGAGCGTTTCGAACGACCCCATTGCGTCGTAAAGGCGCGCTTGGCAGCCAGCTTCAAAAAAAAGGTAGGCGTGCTCTCGATGGAGCCTGCAGGGACACGATCGCGAAACAAGTCGGGGATTAAGGAAGCATTAAGACAGCGGGAGGGACGGCGTTAATTCGCTCTAAGCACCCGCTAACCACCAGAAAAACCTCAATTCCCACCAGCGAACCTCAGGAGACCCCATGCTTTCCAAGCTCACCCAACGCATGAGGCAGAGCGAATACCGCCGACTGTTTGCCATCATCCTGGCGAGCAAAGTGATCGGCGCGGTCGTTCTCGTCCTCGCGATCAAGGCCATTGGCGCCTACTTCTTCCACCCCGCCCTCGCCGACGACGCTCCCGCCGCCGACCCGCCGTACGTCAACCCGATGAACACGATGTGGACCGTCATTGCGGCCTTCCTCGTGTTCTTCATGCAGGCCGGCTTCATGATGCTCGAGGCGGGCTTTGCCCGGAGCCGCGAGACCGTCAACATCCTGCTCGAAGGGATCGTCGACACCTGCCTCTGCGGCATCCTGTTTTACGCATGGGGCTTCGCGTTCATGTTCGGCGCGGGCAACGGCTTCATCGGCCACCAGTACTTCTTCCTGCAAGGCGTGCCGGAGACCTACGGGACCACCGGCGTCGCGTTCCTTGCCTACTGGCTGTTCCAGTTCGCGTTCGCCGACACGTGCAGCACCATCACGTCGGGCGCGATGGTCGGCCGCACCGGCTTCGTCGGGGACCTGCTCTACAGCTTCGGCGTGAGCGGCTTCATCTACCCGATCCTCGGGCACTGGGCGTGGGGTCCCGACGGGTGGCTCACCACGATCAAGCCTGTTGCCTTCCACGACTTCGCCGGGTCGACGGTGGTCCACACGATCGGCGGATTCGTCGCCCTTGCCGGCGCGATCGCGCNNATCCTCTGGTTCGGCTGGTACGGGTTCAACCCGGGAAGCACGCTCTCGGCCATGGACGCCGCGGGCTGCGGCCGCGTCGCCGCGAACACCACGCTCGCCGCGTGCGCCGGCGGCCTGTCGGCGCTCGCCTATATGTATCCGCGAAATAAGATCTGGGACTGCGGCATGACGGTCAACGGCTTCCTCGCGGGGCTCGTCGCCATCACGTGCCCTTGTTACTGGGTCTCTCCGGGGGGCGCGATCATCCTCGGCGCCGTCGCCGGCGTCGTCTGCATCCTCGCGATCGATCTGGTCGAGTGGCTGCGCATCGACGATCCGATCGGCGCGGTCGCCGTCCACGGCGCCTGCGGCATCTGGGGTACGTTGAGCCTCGGCCTCTTTGCGTGCGGCAAGTACGGCGCGCCCACAACGACCGGCGCGGACAACACGGACGCGTCCATCGTCTCCGGGTTGTTCTACGGGGGCGGTGCCACGCAGCTCATCGCCCAGTGCATCGGTAGCGCGGCCGTCACGGCGGCCACGTTCGGCACCGGGATGGTCCTGATGTACGCCGTGAAGCTGACGGGCACCCTGCGCGTCTCCGAAGAGGGCGAGCTCGAAGGGCTCGACATCCACGAGCACGGCGGCACCGCCTACCCGGAGCTCACCGTGGGCTCCTCGTCGGGCGCCGCCGCGTCGTCCTCCGTCAAATCCGCGGGTGTCGCGGAGCCGGCGGCAGCGGAGTGACATTGGCTCGGCCCTCGCGCCGGCGGGCAAGCGCCCGCCGGCGTCGGGGAGCCGGACAGGCTGCGGTTGAAGCGGCCGTCGACTGCTGCGGCGAGCGCGGACGATACTGGTGTCGACTGCGACCGCCTGGGCCTTTGTGAGATCCCCGCAGAGCCTTCAGTCGGCGGCCACTTGAGCCGCTCCCTCCCTCCGCGTGTTACAACGCGTACGACGCTGCTCGAGCGAACGATGGTCCCGCCGCCGGCCCTCCCCACGACTCCCGCTGACGGCGCCGCCAGCGCGGCCGCGGCGCCGCATTCGTCGCACCCGCCGCACTCGACGACCGGGTCGCACCCTCTCACGGCCAAGCTGGTCCTCGCCGCGACGGGCGTCGTCTTCGGCGACATTGGCACGAGCCCTCTCTACGCCCTGAAGGAGTGCGTCGATCCCGACCACGGGGC
Source organism: Myxococcales bacterium (assembly GCA_003139415.1). Classification (GTDB taxonomy): domain Bacteria; phylum Myxococcota_A; class Polyangia; order Polyangiales; family Polyangiaceae; genus Palsa-1150. The sequence goes on from PLIR01000469.1 coordinate 2,645, forward strand.
CGCGGCTACGCCCGAGAACCTGCTCGGGGTCCTGTCGCTCATCTTTTGGTCGCTCACGATGGTCGTGACGGTCAAGTACCTCACGTTCATCATGAAGGCGGACAACCGCGGCGAGGGGGGCATCCTCGCGCTCCTCGCCCTCGCTCCCAAAGGCAAGAACGACGCGACGCGAATCGGCTGGATCGCGGGGCTCGTCATCTTCGGCGCCGCGCTGCTCTACGGCGATGGCGTCATCACCCCGGCCATCTCCGTTCTCAGCGCGGTCGAAGGTCTGGGCGTCGCCACGACGCGCCTCACCCCGGCCATCGTCCCGCTCACCGTCGTCATCCTCATCGGGCTCTTCTGGGTGCAGAAGCGCGGGACCGCCAGCATCGGCAACGTCTTCGGGCCGATCATGGTCGTATGGTTTCTCACGCTCGCCGTGCTCGGGGCCCGCGAGATCGCCACGTACCCGGCGGTGCTCGGGGCCCTTCACCCCGCGCACGCAGTGAACTTCTTCCTGCGCCACGGATGGCACGGGTTCATCGTCCTCGGCAGCGTGGTGCTGGTCATCACCGGGGGCGAGGCCCTGTACGCCGACATGGGGCACTTCGGGCCACGGCCCATCCGCGTCGCGTGGTTCGCCCTCGTGATGCCGGCGTTGCTCATCAACTATTTCGGGCAGGCCGCCGCCGTCATCCGCCACCCAGAGTTCGCCGCCAACCCGTTCTACGCCGTCATCCCGTCGGCGATGCTCTATCCGATGGTCGCGCTGTCCACGGCGGCGACGATCATCGCATCGCAGGCCCTCATCTCGGGCGCCTACTCGCTCACGCGGCAGGCCGTGCAGCTCGGCTTCTGCCCGCGCGTCACGATCCTGCACACCTCCGAGTCGTCCGAGGGCCAGATCTACATCCCGGAAGTCAACACCGCCCTGGCGATCGCGTGTGTGTGGCTCGTCTTGTCTTTCAAGGAGTCGAGCGCGCTGGCCGCGGCCTACGGCATCGCGGTCACCGGCACGATGGGGATTACTTCGATCGTCTACTTCGTCGTGCTGCGCCGCGCGTGGCACTGGCCGCTCTGGCGGGCCGTGCCCCTCGTCGCGATGTTCCTCAGCTTCGACAT
>PLIR01000473.1 GCA_003139415.1 Myxococcales bacterium
CCTGATGGCTGAAGCCGTTGTGGTCGTTTCGCCAGCACGTCGACGTAAGGAAGATGTTCAGCGATGGGATCGGATTGCGCCAGGGGAGCTTGATCGCTGCCTCGAGCCACTTGGCGTGCTGGACGGTCATCGAAGCGCTCACCATCGCGAACGCTTCGTACGTCGCGAAGACCCCGGTGCGCCCCGTCAGGGCGTAGCCTTCGAGCCATCCTTGGCAGAGGTGCTCGCTGAGCACCTCCATCACGCGCCCGTCCGGAGCGAGGTGGTCGTCGTTCGGCAGGATCGGCAAGAGCGTGCAACGGTTCTCGACGTCGAAGACGGCGCCGAGTCGGTTCGAGTTCGTCTCGTCCGGGCAGAAGAGGCGAAAGCCCCGGTCGTTGGCTTTGAAGATGTCCCGCATCATCGCACCTGCCTGGCGCGTCGATTCACGTCTCTCGCTGGCGGGCTGCAATACCTCGACCGCATAGGAGCGAACGTCGGGGATCTCGAGGGGGGCCACGTTTGCGCCGCCGTTCGTGTGAGGGTTCGCGCCCATGCGACGGTCGCCCTCGGGAGCGAGCGCCGCAAGCTCGGAGACGAGTCGACCGCGCGCGTCGAAGAGGGTGTCTGGCTCGTAACTCTTCATCCACCGCTCGAGCATCTTCAGGTGCTCGGGGTTGTCGCGGACGTTTGGGAGCGGGACCTGATGAGCACGAAAGGTCCCTTCGACCCGCTGCCCATCGACGATCTTGGGTCCGGTCCAACCCTTGGGACTGCGCAGGACGATCGCCGGCCAGCGTGGCCTCTTCGCGAGGCCTGCCTTTCGCGCCTCGGCCTGGATCGCTCGGATGCGCGCGTAGCAGGTGTCGAGCGTCGCCGCGAACGCGCGGTGCATCGCCATGGGCTCGTCGCCCTCGACGAAATGGACCTCGTAGCCGTGCGCTTCCAGGAGGCTCCGGACATCGGCCTCCGGCTTGCGGCCCAGCACGGTCGGTCCGGAGATTTTGTAGCCGTTCAGATGGAGGACCGGCAGGACCGCGCCGTCTCGGACCGGGTCGAGAAAATCGATGCTCTTCCAGGAACCCTCCAGCGGTCCCGTCTCCGCCTCACCGTCTCCCACGACGGCAATGGCGAGTAGGTCGGGGCTGTCGAGCACGGCGCCGAAGGCGTGCACGAGGACATAGCCGAGTTCTCCGCCTTCGTGGATCGAGCCGGGAGTCGGGACGCTGACGTGGCTCGGTACGCCGCCGGGGGTCGAGAACTGACGGAAGAGCCGGCGAAGCCCCGCAAGATCCTGCGACACATTCGGATAGATCTCCGAGTAAGTCCCCTCGAGATAGACGTTGGCGACGATCGCAGGGCCGCCATGCCCCGGGCCCGTGAGATAGATGACATTCGCGTCGTTGTCGCGAATGAGCCGATTCACGTGGACGTAGATGAAGCTGAGGCCCGGTGACGTCCCCCAGTGACCTAGCAGTCGCGGCTTGATGTGCTCCGGTCGCAGCGGCTCGCGCAGCAGCGGGTTGTCCTGCAGGTAGATCTGTCCGACAGTGAGATAGTTGGCGGCCCTCCAGTACGCGTCCATGGCGCGGAGGAGCCCGGCGGACGTCGCGACTATGGATGTGGGAATCATCGTAGTGGACCGCCCACGAAGACGTAGCGCATGGCGTCCTCCTCTGCACCTGCAGTGGACGTGCCCCGGCCCGTGCGGAGCCCGCTTACGCTCGCGGCGTCGGCGATGGGTCGCGGTAGCGCCGAAGTTGCAGACCCGTCGCCATATCGGTGCGTTTGCGTATCGGCTCCGGGTAACTCGTGAGAAACACGTCGAGGGTTGGCGACACGGCGGCGCGAATCAGGTGACCGCCGAGGGCGCGCCCATCTTTTCGACCGAGCACGACGTGCGTATGGACCACGGTCTTGCGATCCTCGTTCCTGCAGATGTTCCCGGCGAGCGTGATCACCTGCATTTGTTCGGAAAAGCTCGTGGCCTCGTATTGTCTTCGACTCAGATCGAACCAGGCGACCTCCGGATCGCGAACCGCCCCCATGGCCGTGAAGTGTGCGCCGGCGATGTCCTCGTTCTGGGCGAAGTCGGCCATGGCGGTTGCGATCTCATCGCCTCGAGCGAGGACGAGCACGTAGTCCTTCGAGCCGTCCGGGTGTGACGCAATCATCCGGTGCTGGGTTCCGTCTTGCCCGTCCCCGGGCGAGCGGCGCCACGCGGCAGCCAACGCGCCGGCGGCGATCGATCGCAGCAGTGTTCTCATGGCTCGAGGAGAAGCACACGGCGTTCCCAATGGGTCTGTGACGACGACGCCTACGAGTCCGCACGATGCGCGCGCCGTCCGGGCTGCTAAGACGTCGGACATGGTCGACCAAGTCGCTTACTGGAACGGCCCCACGGCGGGCCGCTGGGTACAGGAGCAAACCAGGCTGGATCGGATGCTGCGCCCCTTCGGGGAGGCCGCGCTCGATTCGGCGGCGATCACGCCCCGCGAGGCCGTGCTCGATGTCGGTTGCGGCTGCGGGGACACGCTGCTCGCGCTAGCTGATCGTGCCGGTGCACACGGCCGGGTGGTCGGAATCGACCCGTCGGCCCCCATGCTGGCGCGCGCCAAGGAGCGCTGCGCCAACCTACCGACCGTGTCCGTCATCGAGGGGGATGCATCGAGCACGTCTCTCGGGCCGGGGTCGTTCGACGTTGTCTTCTCGCGCTTCGGGGTGATGTTCTTCCCCGACCCCGAGCGCGCGTTTCAGCATCTTCGGGGCGCACTTCGAGCCGATGGTCGCCTGTCCTTCGTGTGCTGGCGTCGTCTGGCGGAGAACCCGTGGGCCTCTGTTCCGTTCGACGCCGTTGTGGAGGTTCTCGGTCGACCGGAGCCGCCACCACCGGACGCGCCCGGGCCGTTCTCGTTCGGCGATCCAGCTCGGGTGCAGCGCATCCTGGGCGCCGCTGGATTTCGAGACGTGACGCTGCAGCGATTCGAAGCAAAAGTTGCGTTCGGCGCGTCCCCATCCCTCGACGAGGCGGCGCAAGAACTCGCCAAGCTAGGCCCGGTTGCTCGCCTTCTCGAGGACCGCGATGCGGCCGCCGTTTCCCGGGCGATCGCCGCGATTCGGGCGGTGATCCCGCCTTACGCGAGCGCCGCCGGCGGCGTCGCTCTTCCGGGCGCCGCTTGGCTCGTGACGGCGCGGAACGCCTCCTGACCGGACATCATGGACCCCACCGAGCGCTTCACGTCCCGCGCCAGCGACTACGCAACCCACCGGCCGGCTTACGGCGATGACGTCCTCGACTTCGTCCTCACCGGGCTGGGGCCCGAGCCCCGCGTGGCCGACCTCGGCGCCGGGACGGGAATTTCCTCTCGCCTCCTCGCGGCCCACGGTGCACGAGTCATGGCCGTGGAACCAAACGCGGCCATGCGTGCGCAAGCACAGCCGACGCCGGGCATCACGTTCGTGGACGGCACGGGCGAGCGAACGACCCTCGGAACGTCGTCCGTCGACGCCGCGACGGCGTTTCAAGCGTTTCACTGGTTCAACGCCCCGGAGGCTCTCGCCGAGATTCGTCGCATCGTTCGCCCGGGCGGCGCGGCGGCCCTCGTCCTGAATGAGCGTGACGAACGCGATCCTCTCTCCGCTGCATACGGAGACATCGTGCGCCGGTATGCCCTCGATGGCACCGAACGGCGGCGCATGGAAAGCATGGATGCGTTCGAGGCGCTCTCCGGCACGGTCGAACGGCGACGATTCCCGAACCAGCAGACCCTCGACCGCGACGGTCTCCTCGGCCGGACGCGAAGCACTTCGTACCTGCCGCACGATGGCGCCGCCGCGGAGGCACTCGAGCATGAGGTCTCGGAGCTGTTCGCACAGCACGCGACGGACGGCCGTTTGCGGCTCGCGCTGGTGACCTGGGTCGTACGGGCGAAGATGCCGTAGGGCGTGGGCTGCCCTATCCCGGGTACCGACCGGTGACGTAGTCCGTCATCTCCTCGAGCTGCTGCTCTCGATCGCGAATCGTCCAACGAACGAGATCTCCGATGGAGATGATTCCGACGATACGGTTCCCGTCGACGACGGGAAGGTGGCGCACCCGACGCTCGGTGAGAAGCTCCATGGCGTTGCGCGGCGTGCAGTCGCGGGGAACGCAAACGACTTCGTGGGTCATCACGTCGCCGACGGGGGTGCAGGCAGGGTCCCGCTGCTCGAGGACAACGCGTCGCATGAGGTCGCGCTCGGAGAAGATGCCGGCGAGGCGACTATCGTCCATGACGAGCAAGGCGCCAACGTGTGCGACAGACATCGCTTCGACGGCAGCGAGCACGCTGCAGTCGCGGCTGACGACATGTACGTTGTTGCCCTTTTCTTCCATAATGAGGTCGAGCGGGTCCATTCGAACCTCCTTCGAGATCGTGTCTCGTGCCGGACGTCTGGTGCAAACGCTGGTCCACGTCGGCCCGAATTCGCGAGACCGCGATGCATCGATGCATCGTGGCTTTGGCGTCTCATCAATGACATTGGCAACTCTGCCGCAAACCGGGGTTGTAACCTAAGGCGCCTCACAGCGACTCTCTTGCATGCAGGTCGGGCGCCCAAGCAGACCCCAGCAACACCACTCAGCTCGAGTTACTGGAAACGTCGCTTCGATCGCGGCAGCGCCTCCGACGGCATGCGTCATGCGACACATGCCGCCCAATCGCGATGAGGAGAGCTCGTCCCACACTTCTCATCGTGCTGGCGCTCGGGGTCTCGCTGTTGATCTCGAGCTGCAACAGGCCCTCCCAAGAGATCACCCTGCAGGGGTCGGGGGCCACGTTTCCGGCGCCGCTCTACAGGCGCTGGTTCATCGAGTACTACGCGGCGCACCCCGACGTGCGGGTCAACTACTCGCCTATCGGCAGCGGCGCGGGCATCCGTCAATTTACCGCGGGTCTTACAACCTTCGGCGCAAGCGACGCAGGGATGTCGCAGAAAGAGATCGACAAGCTGCCCAAGGAATATGGCGGCGTGCGGCTCTTGCCGATGACAGCGGGCGAGATCGCGCTCTCGTACAACCTCCCCCTTGCCGCACCCATCCACCTTTCCAGAAGCACATACGTCAAGATCTTCCTCAGGGCGATCACCGACTGGAACGACCCCGAGATTGCGAAAGACAACCCTGGGGTCGAGCTGCCCACCCAGAAGATCACGGTCGTGACGCGGGCCGATAGCAGCGGAACGACCTTCGCATTCACGACGCACATGGCTGCGGTCGCGAAGGCCATGCACCTCGAGTGGCCGCCGGGGGTCGACAAGTCCGTTCCCTGGAGAGAGTCCATCGCGGCGCAGGGCAACGACGGCGTGGCAGCGCTCATCCAGCTGACTCCGGGCGCCATCGGGTATGTCGAGTACGGCTACGCCAGGCTGGCCCACCTGCGTATGGCGGCGCTGGAGAACGCGTCGCATGAGTTCATCCTGCCCGACGAGACCGGAGAGGGCGGGCAGCGCGCCCTGGAGGGCGCCGAGATCCCCGCGGACCTGCAGATCCGAATCTCCGATCCGACGAACAGCGGGGCCTATCCGATCGTGACGTACACGTGGCTCCTCTGCCGCAAGCACTACGACGACCAGCGCGAGGAACGAACTATCGAGGCGATCTTGCTCGATTGCCTGACGGACCCGAAGCAAGAGGTTGCTCGCCAGCTTGGTTACGTGAAGTTGCCCCCAAACGTGGTCGACCGATTGCGGGCCGAGCTCACCCAAACGGTCGCCACGCGTTGACCAGGGCCCGAGCATGAGCGCCATGGATTCGACCCGGGTGGAACGCGTAGAAGCCGAGGGCATCGCTCGACCACCGACGAGCCGCGAGATCGCGGTCGACCGATGCTTCCGCTGGGCTACGCGCATCTTGGCGGGCTTTTCGGCCCTCCTCGTCGCGCTGATCGTGCTGCTGATCGCAAAGCAGGCCATTCCGGCCATCCGCAAGTTCGGGTTCGACTTCGTGACCTCGACGCGGTGGGACGCGGGGAAGAGCCAGTTCGGAATCCTGCCCGAGCTTTTCGGCACGATTCTCAGCTCGGCGATCGGGGTCGCGCTCGCGACCGTGTTCGGCGTCGCGGTGGCGGTGTTCCTCACGCAGCAGTTCATCCCGCGTTGGCTGGAGAACCTCCTGCACAACGTCATCACCCTTCTCGCGGCGATCCCCAGCGTCGTGTACGGACTCTGGGGCATCTTCGTCGTCATCCCGGCGATCCGCCCGGCGTGCAACTGGATGCACGCGCACCTGGGCTGGATCCCGATCTTCGGCACGCCCCTCGTGAGCGTCGGGATGACGCCAGCGGGGATTGTGCTGGCGATCATGATTCTGCCCACGATTACGGCGGTCTCGCGCGACGCCATCGCCGCCGTAGACCCATTGATGCGCGAGGCCGCCTTCGGGATGGGCGCAACGCGGTGGGAGACGATTCTCGGAGTCACGCTGCCGGCGTCCAAGCGAGGCATCTACGGCTCCATCGTGCTCGGCCTCGGGCGCGCACTCGGTGAGACGATGGCGCTCGCGATGCTGATCGGGAGCACGAACGTCATCAGCCCATCGGTCTTCTCGCCCGGCGACACGCTTGCGGCGCTCCTGGCCAACAAGTTCCCCGAAGCCGCGACGCCCGTCGACCTCGGTGCGTTGATGTACGCAGCCCTCGTGCTCCTGATTCTCACGCTCCTCGTGAACGTCGCCGGAGAGCTTGTCCTGCGTCGGGATGTGACCCGCCTGCGTCGGGAGGAGGCCGTGCACAAGCCTCCGAAGAACGAGACGGTGGCGTAGATGGCCGCCGTCGCGCATCCTTCGATGTTCGCGAGCCCTCCGACCGCCAGCCCGATCGATCTGCGCCAGCTCGATCGGTCGCTGCGCCGGCCCCGTACCTTCGTCAGCTACGCCCTCAGCCTACTGTGCGGCTTGTTGGCCGTCCTCGCGGCCGTCCCGCTCCTGTCCGTGCTGCTGATGCTGATCGTCCGGGGCGGCGCGCGCCTGAGCCCCGCCCTCTTCACCGAGCTTCCACCGGTCGCCGGGGTAGCCGGCGGCGGAATCGGCAATGCCATCATCGGCACCTTGCTGGTCGTCTTCATCGCGGCGCTGATCAGCATCCCCATCGGCGTCCTCTGCGGCGTGTACCTCGCGGAGATCAACCCCGACGGTCGCTCCGCGTCCGTCGTCCGCTTCTGCGCCCGGCTTCTCACCGGGTTGCCGTCGATCCTGGCCGGTGTGTTCGCGTATGGCACCGTCGTTCTGGCGACCGGTCGGTTCTCGCCCCTGGCGGGAGGGATCGCCCTCGCGCTCTTGATGCTCCCGCTGATCGTGCTGACGACCGAAGAGGCCGTCCGTTCGGTGGGCGAGGAGATGCGGGAGGCCGCCATCGGGATGGGGGCCACGCAGACGGAGCTCGTCTGGCAGATCCTGCTCCCGACGGCGGCGCCCGGCATCCTCACGGGCATACTGCTCGCGCTCGCGCGCGGCGCCGGCGAGACCGCGCCACTGCTTTTCACGATGGCCTTCAGCGACTACTGGCTGAGCCACAGGTTGATGGAGCCTACGGCGTCACTGGCGGTCTTGATCTTCAATTTCTCCAAGTCGCCGTTCGAAAATCAAAAGGAGATCGCCTGGGCCGCCTCGCTGGTGCTCGTCCTCATCGTGCTGGTCTTCACGGTGGGCGGTCAGGCCTTGTCTCGACGCGCCCGGAGAATGGCAGGAGCCCGAATATGACCACGCCCATGACCACGACAAACGTCCTGCCGGGCCCCGAACGTATGCCGCCGAGAAGTGAAGCACCGGTGTTCGATCTCGACATGAAGGCGCTCTACTACGGCCAGTTCCAGGCCGTCCGTGACGTCCAGATGGCCATCGAAAAGCGCACGATCACCGCCTTCGTCGGGCCCTCTGGCTGCGGCAAGAGCACCGTCCTTCGTTGCCTCAATCGAATGAACGACTTGCAGCGCGGCTTTCGCTTCCAGGGCCACGTCCGGTATCTCGGCAAGGACATCTACGCGAAGACGATCGATCCCGTCGCCGTTCGGCGCACGATCGGCATGGTCTTCCAGAAGC
>PLIR01000157.1 GCA_003139415.1 Myxococcales bacterium
CTTCGATGCGCATCGGCAGGGTGACCGGGACGCGCGTCGCCAGACGAATCGTCTCCACGCTCGCGACGGCGCGCACGGCAGCGACGACGCGCACCAGGCGATCCGTGGCCATGGCGAGCGGGTCGCCGCCGCTGACGATGACGTCGCGGACCTCGGGGTGCGCCCGAAGCCACGCGAGCGCCGGCTGCAGCGCCTCGAGNNCGCGTGCAGAAGCGGCAGTAGACCGCGCAGCGATCCGTCGCGAGGAGCAGGACCCTGTCCGGATACCGTTGTACGAGGTGCGGCGCGACCTCGTGATGCGCCTCGCCCAGCGGGTCGACGAGGTCGCCCAGGATCTCGTCGTCTTCTCGGATGTCCGGGATGCACTGCCGGCGGATGGGACACGCCGGGTCGGCGCGGTCGACGAGGGACAGATAGTAGGGAGTGATTCGAAGCGGCAGGCCGCGCTCCTCGGCCCGCCTCGCGCCGGCGATCTCCGCCGGCGACAGCGGGATGGCGCGCGCCAGATCGTCCAGCGTGGTCACCGCGTGGCGAAGCTGCCAGCGCCAATCACCGACGTCCGCTGCGGACTCGGCCCGCGCGTCGAGGGAGACCGGTCGCGCCATCTACTCCCTCCCCGCGTCGGGCAGTGTCACCTTCACCTGAGCGAGCGCCGCCTCGTCGAGGCTGACGGGGTACTGCTTGCGCAGGTCGTCGAGAAGGGCGGCCTCCGCGGCCTGCCGCTTGTCTTGGGCGAGCTTGACGCGAATCGTCCGCTCGACGTCCTGCAGCGATCGATCATGGGCTTCCGATCGCCCCTCGAATTTTACGACGTAAAACTGCCGGCCTGCCGCCACGACGCGGGCAAGGATCTCGCCGACCTTGGCGATCTCGAAGGCCGCCGCACGGATCTCGTCTGGAATGCGTGCGTTCGCGCCCTGGGGATCGCCCGGTGGACTGACGAAGCCGAGGTCACCCGCCAGGTCGATCGCGACATCCGCTTTGGCTTGCGGATCGATCGACCTCGCCCGAACGAGCTCGCCCCACTCGGAGGGCGAAGCCTTGAGCGCCGCCGCGAGGGCGGAGGCCGCCGCGCTCTCGCTAGCCAGGACGATGGCTCCGACGCGGCGCCGCTCGGGATCGTGGAAGTCGGCCCGGTGGGCGTCGAAGTACGCCTGGACCTCGATCGCCGGCACGTCGTTGGGGGTGGGCGCGCTCTCGCGGGCCTTCCGCAAGACCGCGTCGCGCAGGATCTCACGCGTCTCCTGCTCGGCGATCGGATCCTTGTCGTAGCCCCGCTCGCGCGCCTCGTCCGCGAGGAGCTTCACGTCGATCATCTCGCCCAGGAGCTCGCGGCGGCGCGCCGGCGCGCTGAACCGGACACGGTCGAACTCGTCCATGTTCTGCAGTGCCGCCACGAAGTCGGCGACCGTGATCGTCCGGTCGCCGACGCGCGCCAGGACGTGAGCTCCATCGGACGATGCCGCCGGCGCCGGCTCTGCCCCGCGCCCCGCGTCGCTCGAAACCGGCGCGGACGTCTTGCTGCACGCGCTGCCTGCACCGAGCGCCGCGAGCAGGATGGCAGCAGCCCCGACCACGCGACGCATGGCCCCGGATTACTACGAGACCCCCCCCCGCGCTACCTCGCGCCTCGTGGTAGAGGACTGGCTACGCATGGGATCGGAGCGGGGCTCGGCGCTCGTGGCGACGTGGCGGCGATGGGCTTCGGGCAGCGCGCTCCTCGCCCTAGGCATCGTGCTCGCGACGACGGGCGCGCTTGGATTCGTCGGGGCGCACCGGTCGCTATTCTCCCTTGCGGCGCCCCTCGCTCTCGCGAGCGTGGTCGGAAGCCTTCTTCTACTGGGGACGCTCCGCGCGGAGGAGTCACGGCTCGCGCGCGAACTGCGCCTGACGCGGACGGGGACGCCTGCGCTCCGCGAGTCGGCGATCGCCCGCCGTGATCGCGCGCCGTTCTTCGCCCGGCTCCTCTCGACGCAGCTCGGCCTCGCCGCCCTCATGCTCGCCGACGGGGATCCCGCCGGCGCGGCGTCCGTCCTCGCGAGCGCCTCAGGGTTGGCGAGAGGCGGCCGCGTCGAGCGGCTCCGGGGCCTGGTCGAGGCCGACATCGAGCGGGCCAGCGGGGAGCCCGAGGCCCGCGCGAAATGCATCGAGCGACTCCGCGCCGCAGCGCCGCTAGGCAACCGCGAAGCCGACCTCTATCGGCTCCATGTCCTTTCGAAGGCCGTGCTGGAGCAGGGCGATGCCGGCGTGGCCCTCGAGATCCTGCCCGAACTGGCGGCGTCCCGGGACCAGGACACGCGCATCTACGCGACCTGGCTGCGAGTCTGGTTCGATTTCGACTCCCCCGACGCTGGCAGCCGCGGCGCGGACCACGCCGAACCGTGGCCCGAGCTAGCCGAGGTGGCCGAGGTGACCGAGGGCGACCTGCGCCTTGCCGCCCTCGTCGCCCGCGCCCATGGCGCCGACAGTCTCGTGTCGAAACTGGAGTCGAAACTCGACCAGCGCTTGGTCGCCATTGCGCACTCCGAGGGACAAGGGTAAGCGTGTCCGCATGCGCCCCGCTGAAGCGCGCGAAGGTGACACCGTCGCCCCTCCTCCTCCGCCGTTCCCGGGGCTCAAGTACAATCGCATCGTCCTCT